>PLDO01000444.1 GCA_003136215.1 Bryobacterales bacterium | reverse complement strand
CTGGATGCACTTCTGGTTGTTCTCTTCTTCGAGCTTCACCTGTGCTTCCAGAGGCATCCTGGTGGTGTACCACAGCGGGTACTTGGGCTTATTGTTGCGGACCAGCTCTAGGACATGAGCGAGGTCGCGACCCGGCAGGTCCGGGAAAGTGGCCCAGTACTTGTCGGTGAAGACCGGGATCTTCAGCGGGTCGCGCGTCATCATCTCCAACCCGAAGGTGATGTTCGGGTCCTTCTTCTGCAGGATGGAGACCATTCCCTTGAGGTCCAGGAATCCGTCGCCCATGGGGATTTCCGAGAGCAGGAAGCCGTCTTCGTACGGCTGCACCGCCATGTCCTTAATGTGGCAGGAGATGATGTAGGGCAGCAGGATCTTGAGCGTGTCCATGGGGTCTTCGCAGAACGAGAGGTTGTTGCCGAAGTCCAGGTGGACGCGTAGCCATTCGCTGCTCATGCGTTTCAGCCAGGCCGCCTGTTCCACCGCACGCCAGCCCTTGTGGTTCTCGATGGCCAGGCGGAGCTTGTACTTGGCCAGGACGGGTTCGGCCAGGGCCACCGCCTTCTGGTTGCGCGCGAAGCTGGCCTGGTACTGCTCCAGCGTGTCGAATTCCTCGTAGCGCCGGGCCGTCATCGCCGCGTGCATGCAGTACACGCCGAGTTCCTTGGCGTTCTTCACCGCGGCATCGTAGGCCGGCACGTCGGACGGTTCCTGGGGAAGCCTGGGGCTGGTGATGATGCGCAGGTTATAGGCTTCCAGCCTGGCCCGGGCCTTCTTGATGGCGTCGCCGTCCGGTAGGGGAATCTCGGTTTCGACCTCGCCGCAGTTGTTGGCGTGCGCGTACTCGATGATGTCGAAGGGGGGCATGATGGGCTTGGCCGGCGGGGCCGGCGCCTCGCCTCCAGCGCCGCCGCGGGCCGCTCCACCGGGGCCGCCCGGTCCCCCGCGGCCGCCGCGGCCGCCGCCACCGGCGCGCAAGCGGGCGCCGAAGGACGTGCTGGCTACACCGAAGTTCTTCATCACTGTGGTCTGCGCAGCGGCGGGCTTCAGCGCCGACACAAAAGCGGTCGCGGAACCGGCGGCCGCCAGCATTTCTCTTCTGGTCATCAACCTAACTCCTCTTTTTCTGAAAAAGCAATCTCTCCGTGCGCTACGCCGGCTGCGAATTCCGCGTGATGCGCTCGCGCATGTCTTTGAGCTCCGCGCGGCTTTCCATGCCGATGGTGAAGGCATCCACCGCACCCTGCGTCAGGGTGAAGCGGAGCGCCTCGTCCACGCGATCCCGCATCTGCCCCTCCGCCAGGATCTTCATGCCGATGATGCCTTTCCCCGCCGCCCGCAGCCGCGCCAGGTATTTGAGCATGTCTTCGCTCGAGGCATCCATGCGGGTGCTGATGGGATTGATACGCGCCAGGATCACCTCCAGCCAGGGGCTCTTGATGGCCGTTTCCAGGGCGCCGATGCCGTGGGAACTGATACCCACGGTGCGCACCAGTTTCTTTTCCTTGGCTTCGGACAGCACGTCCATGGGGCCCTTATCCAACTCGTTCCACCGGGCGCTCGCCCGGGAATGGAGCAGGACGATGTCGATATAATCCGTGCCCATCTCCTGGCGGAAGCGGTCCAGATCGGCCTTCATGGCGTCGGCGGTGCGGGCGGTGGTCTTGGTCTGAATGGTGACTTTCTCCCGCGGGATCTTCTTCAACGCCGTCTTGATGGCGTCGTGGCTGCCGTAGGCATCGGCAGTGTCCCAGAAGAACAACCCGTTGTCGAAGCCGTCCCACCAGAGGTCCGCAACGCCATCGGCTCCCAGCTTGCGCATCTGGTTGGAGCTGCGTCCGCCACCGAACGTCCCGGTGCCCATGGCCAGCCGGGAGACCTTTACCTTGGCGGGCCCGAGTTCGATGACATCATTGGCGTGGAGCGGACTCGCCGGCCAGGCAGCCGCGGGAAAAGCCGCCGCGGCCCCGAGTGCGAGGCTCTGCTTCAAAAACTCGCGTCGAGTCTTACAATGCACTTTAACCTCCCGGTATGCTGCCACAATATCACCTGTCTTACTGCTTTGCTGCGGCCATTCCGGCGTCCACCGGGGATTTCACGGCGGCGACGGTGACGGCGTGAACGGCCACCCGCGCCTTCGCCAGGTTGTCGCGGACAGTCTTAAGCTGGGCCTCGGAGCCATTCGCCTCGCGGGCAGCGGCCTCCAGGCCGGACATCAGCCTGGCCAATTCGGCCGCAGTCCTGGCCCCCGCCGACCCAGCCGCGTGGCATCCCGAGCACGACGCCTTGGCGCCGGACAGCATGGCGGACGTGGCCGGCTGGGTGGCGTGGCCCGCGTGGCAGGTGGTGCAGCCGGACATCCCGTTAGCGGCGAAGACCTTGCCGTGTGGGCTTTTCTTGAAGGCCTCCGCGGTCCCGGCATGGCATTTCGCGCACATTTCCACAACATGGGCAGGGTTCGCGGGGGAGACCGGGTCGTCAACCGCCCGGATGGTGTGAATTCCGTGGCAATCCACGCATTGGGGGGCATGCGGGCTGTTCGCCGCCAGCGCCACGGCGTGCACGCTGGAGCGGTATAAGGAGACCTGGTCAACGCGCTGCCGCGGGTTGTATTTGTGCATGAACGCGGCGTCGCTGTGACACCGCCCGCAGTAGTCCGGCACGCCGGCGCGTGTAACCCTGACCTTAAAGCCGCGGCCGGCGCTCATCGAGAGGTTCTGGTCTTCCTCCTTGGAATCGCCGCCATGACAGGAGGCGCAACTCTGCTGGTTGTGATAATGAACGTCGTCCTGGAAGACTTGGCTCATGCCTTCCATGACGGTATGACACTCGAAGCAGGTGTCCTTGTCAGCCGCGCCGCCGGCCGCGGACAGAAGAAGAATGAGCGGGAAGGTCTTGATTCGCATATTTTGCTCCAGGCGCCGTAGACCTGGAATGCCAGGCTCCAGCCTAGCAGGCAGCCTTGCGGCCAGCAACGGACGGCATTCCATGAAAAGGCCCGTGCGGCTCGCGCCGTCCGCGTTTTTACCAGATCGTGGTGAAGGTAAAGTATAAGGAGGCGGCGCCGGGCGCCGGCGCGCCGGCAGGTAGGTCTCGAGCGAATATGCAGATGGAATTCAACGGCAAAACCGCCATCGTCACGGGTGCGAGCCGTGGGATTGGCCGCGCCATCGCGCTGCGCCTGGGCCGCTCGGGAGCGCGGGTGGTGCTCAGCGCGCGCCATTCCGGCTCCTTATCGGAAGCGGTGGCGGAGATTCGGGCAGCCGGGGGTGCGGCCAGTGCGCTGCCGCTCGACCTGCGCCTGCCCGACGCGCCCGCGCGGTTGTCGGATTTCGCCATCCAAGAAACCGGGCGCATCGATATGGTGGTAAACAACGCCGGCGCAACCCGCCGCGGTCTGTTCCTGGCGCTTCCCGACGAAGACTGGATTGACGGTTTCGCCCTTAAGTTTTTTGGAGCGGTTCGACTGACGCGCGCGGCGTGGCCGCATTTGAAACTGACCGGCGGAGCGGTGCTGTTCATCGCCGGCATCGGCGGACGCACACCGGGACCGCAGTTCGCCATCGGCGGATCGGTCAACGCGGCGCTGCTTTCGCTGACCAAGTCGCTGGCCGATGGGGGCCTGGCGGACGGCATCCGGGTCAACGCAATCAACCCCGGGACTATCCGGACGCAGCGCTTTCAAACGCGGTTGGAGGCCCTGGCCAAGGAAACCGGCACGGACGCGGCGACCGCCGAGCGAGAGTACGTCCGCCACGCCGGCATCACGCGCATCGGCGAACCGGAAGACGTGGCGGACCTGGCGGCGTTCGTGCTGGGGCCGCGGGGCACGCTGCTGCACGGGTCAATTCTCGACCTGGATGCCGGCGCCACCAAGTCACTGTAGGGCGAACCACCAGGATCGTGGCGGTTGCGGGGAGCGATTTATTGAAGACACCCGAGTTGCCGCTGTAAGGCCGCCAGGATCGTGGCGGTCATGCGGGCCAGCCACATCGTCTTCCAGTACCATTATCCCGCCAGGCTCCAAATTTCCCGGTCCTTTTGAGTCAGAGAATCCGATGTAAGTGCCTTGGAAGGTGCCACTTGAAAATAATTTCGAGTGTCGGAACCAACTTGTGAGGCAGGCGCCGGTTGGCAACCGGCGCGCAGGATGCCATCCTGCCCCACAACTCGACGACTCAGCCGCGGGGGGCCTTGGTAGCCGTACGGGGCGGCGCCATGCTCCAGAGATGGTCGCCGGACCGTTCGTTGTCCCACTGCGGTGTGGGCTCGAAGAAACCTGTCCCCGGCGCCAGGTGCCGCTTGACCGCATCCTCGTTGAGGGTGAGCCCAAGCCCGGGCTTATCCGGAACGGTGATGTACCCTTTGTTGATGATGGGCTTTTCGATGCCCTCCACGAGGTCCTGCCACCAGGGGATATCCAGCCAGTGATTTTCCAGCGCCAGGAAGTTCTGCGTCGCAGCCGCACAGTGGACGCTGGCCATTTGATTGATCGGCAGACCGGCATAGTGCATCATCATGGGGACGCCAAGCTCAAAGGCAGCCTCGCCGATCTTGTGCGTTTCCAGTATGCCGCCCGAGGTGGAGAGATCCGGATGGATCTTGCTGATTGCATGCTTCTCGCAAAGGTTGATGAAGCCCTCTTTGAGATAGATGTCTTCCCCCGTGCAGATGGGAGTGGGGCTTTCGTCCGTGATGCGTTTCAGCATATCGGTATACTGCCAGGGAATCACGTCTTCCATCCACGCCAGATTGTATTTCTCGTAGGCCTTTCCCAGCCTGATGATCGAATTCACACCCAGGTGGCCGAGGTGGTCCATGGCCAGAGGGATTTCCATTCCAACGGCCTCGCGCACCGCCGCCACATACTCGCATAGCTTCTCGATCCCCTTGTCGGTGACTTCCATGGCGACGAAAGGATGAGGGAGGACTCTGGATTCCCAGGGGCTCATGCCGGAGGGGCTAGTCACGGTGCCGGGAATATCGGAGACCATTTCAATTCCCAAGTCCATTTTGAGCCAGGTGAGGCCCATGACTTCCTTGCGCTCTTTCTCGCGTTGCGCGTAAACCTTGGGATCCTTCGATTCGGTCGTGTCGCCGTAAATGCGAACCTTATCGCGGCACTTTCCGCCCAGCATCTGGTAAATCGGAACGCCGTACACCTTGCCGATGATGTCCCACAGCGCCACCTCCACGGCGGTGACTCCGCCCGCCTGACGCCCGTGGCCGCCGAACTGCTTGATCTTCTGCCACAGGTAGTTCAGTTGGAGGGGGTTCTCTCCCACCAGGCGGCTCTTCAGAAACAATGCGTAGGTTGCGCTGGCGCCGTCGCGGACTTCGCCCAGTCCGTAGACTCCCTGATTCGTGTCGATCCGAATGATGGTACACCCCGGGCCAAATGCGGGTGCGCCCGCTTGCCCCCGGTTGGCAGGGCGGGGATTTAGAGGAGCCTCGCCCTCGCCGCGCCCCCTCACGACCGTGGCCACGCGCAGGTCGGTGATTTTGAGCGTGGACGGGCTCGATTTGGTGTTGACGTTTTGAATCTGGGGCTCGGGATCGGCCTTGGCATCCCGCCCCAGCAAAGCTCCGCCCAAGATGGCGGCCGAGGACTTGAAGAGCCCGCGTCGTCCAATCTTGCCGATATTCCTGTCAGACATCGTTCCTGATCTCCTATCGCCCCGGTTTGGTGGTTCTACCAGTCCATACGGTTGCGGCACCCTGAAACCGAGGCCTGATCAAGGCGCAAAACCGAACGGAACTCGTCCGCGATCTCTCTTAATCTATGGAAGCCGGTAATACAGTAACGGCGATTCATGGTGCCAGACGGTTACACAATTCGATGGAGCATAAGTGCCATCGAAGGGACACTGCCATGCGTTTTCTTCGGCGGCTAGCGGAACAGAATCGAACCGAAATCGCCCAGGAAATCGCGCCAGAGGAACCAGTAATGCGATCCCGGGATCTCCTTGTAGGATGTCTTGAACCCGTGCTTTTCGAGCAGCGAGTGAAGGTTCATGGTGCCTTCGCGAGCCATGTCGGTAGTGCCCGCGCCGGTCCAGTAGAACTTTACGCCGCCGGCCTTCACCGCGTCCAGTTGTTTTTCGTAAGCCTCGTCGACCGTGCGCGGTCCGGAGCTGAATACGCCGATGTAGCCGAACACGCCGGGATTATTGTTGGTCGCCATCAAGGTGTGGCCGCCGCCCATTGAAAGGCCGGCGATGGCGCGGTTGTCTTTGTTGGCGATCGCGCGGTAGGTCTTTTCCACGAACGGGATCACGTCTTTCACCAGGCTTTCGGGATAGCTTCCCGCATAGGGCTGCGGCGGACGGGCCGCGGCGGCGCCGCGTCCTGCTCCGGCCGCTGCCTGAAGCGGAGGCGGAGCGGGGGCCTGAACGGATTGAGGCGCGGGCGTGGGACCGTAAGCGCACCCCTGCGATACCGTCTGGGTCGCATTGCCATTGGGCATGACTACGATCATCGGCTTGGCTTTGCCCGCGGCAATCAGATTATCAAGAATTACGTTGGCGCGCCCCATGGTGACCCACGCGTCTTCGTCGCCGCCGCCGCCGTGCAGAAGATACAGGACGGGATAACGGGTCTGATTGGCCTCGTAGCCGGGAGGCGTGTAGATATACATGCGGCGGCGATCCTGCTTCAAGGTGGGCGAGGGGAACCACACGATTTGAATGGTCCCATGCGGGACGTCCTTGAAGTCCCATAGATCCGACGCGGGACCGGAGATCATCAGGAGGTTGTCGATGCGGGAACCGTCGCGCTGCGTCTCTCCATTGCCCGGGTCTAGGGCCTTGACGCCGTCGACGAGATACCAGTAGCCCCACAACTGGGCACCGAGCGGACCCGCGGTGACCGACCAGATTCCGTTGTCGTCCTTGGACATCTTGATATCGCGCGCGCCCTCCCAACTTCCGTTCAAGGTGACCTCGCTCGCCTTGGGCGCCGACAGACGGAAGGTTACGGTGCGGTCGGCATGGATTTCGGGGGAAACCGGACGGGGCGCCGCGGCGCCTCGCCCCGGGGCAGCCTGCTGAGAGTAGGCCGCGGGCAGCATCAGCAATGCCGCCGCGGCGATCGATAGAACGAAGTGCTTCATGGTTTATACCTCACTGGTTTGTGATCTTGGATTCAGGAAATCGTCATTTCGCCGTGTACTGCGCCACCAGATCCGTGAGGGTGTTGGCGATGCCCTGCTCGGCGCAGCCTGGCTGGAGACGCGAGCCCAACACCTGGAACGTGTAAGAGCCGAAAGCCGTGTCGTTGGGAACGTAGCCGGAATTCGCGCGGCCGTTGGCGAGCGTCACCATGACCGTGTTGGCCATGGGCGACTGCTTCTTCATGCGCTGCGAAATCAGGGTGTAGATCTCGGCGTTCACCGAGGTCAGCGCGATATCGCCGATTCCCAGCACGCCGCGGCGGAAG
>PLDO01000356.1 GCA_003136215.1 Bryobacterales bacterium | reverse complement strand
CCATCCCCCTGATCTTCATGGGTGGATGGGCCGGGTACGCCATCCGGCAAGGTGTCAGCGTGGCCATCCCACTCGGCTTCCTCCACTTCTCGCAAGCCATGGAATCCGAAGCCGATTACCTGGGGCTCCAGTATCTTTACAAGTCCGGCTACGACCCCACTTCGTTCATCGATTTCTTCGAGAAAATCCAGTCTCTCGAAAAGAAGAAGCCCGGCACCCTGTCCAAAGTCTTCTCCAGCCACCCGCCCACCGACTCCCGCATCAAGAATGCGCAGGTGGAGATCCAGAAGATCCTCGTGGCGAAGCCGGAATACGTGGTCAACACCAGCGAATTCAACGATGTGAAGGGTCGCCTTGCGATGCTTCATAACCGCCGCAAGATCGATACCAACACAGATCCCAATCGCCCGCGCCTGCGCCGCGCGCCCGGTACCGGCACCGGTCCGGTGGATCAGAACGACGACGGCACCACGCCGAAGCCGGATTCCGACGAGCGCCCCACGCTCAAGCGCCGCGACGGATAGTTTTCAATCCGAGCCGCGACCGTGAGGGAGCGGTTGCCGCGGATTATGAGGCTCCGCTCAGACAGCGGTACGCCCGCCGCGCCACGATCAATTCTTCGTTGGTGCCCAGCGCCAGCACCGTCACCCGCGCGCCGTCCGTCGACACCACCCGGTCCCCGTCGCCCGCATTCTTCGCGGCATCCAGCTCTATCCCCAGGAACTCCAGACCCGCGCAGCACTGCTCCCGCAGCCGCGCGGAGTTCTCTCCAATCCCGCCGGTGAACGCCACCGCCTCGATTCCGCCCATCGCCGCCGCATACCCGCCAATCGTCTTCTTCACCTCGTAGACGAACACGTCCAACGCCAGGGCCGCCTGCGGCGTGCACGCCGCTTCCAGGTCGCGCACGTCGCCGCCCGCCACGCCCGACAGCCCCGCCAGACCGCCGCCCCTGGCCAGTTGCCGCCGTACCTCTTCCGCGCTCCACCCGTGCCGGTCCATCATGTAGAGCACCGCGAACACGTCCAGGTCGCCGTGCCGCGTGGCGTTCTCCAGTCCCGATTGCGGCGAGAACCCCATCGTCGTGTCCACACTCCGCCCGCCCACGATCGCGCACATCGACGAACTTCCGCCCAAATGGCAGCTCACCAGCTTCACCTGCCGCCCCAGCATCGCCGCCACGCGCTCCGCGATATACCGGTGCGACGCGCCGTGGAAACCGTACTTCTCCACGCCATCCTCCCACCACGTTTGCGGCACGCCGTAGCGCCGCGCGTATTCCGGCATCGTGGCGTGGAACTCCGGCTCGAACGCCGCCACAATCGGCACTCCCGCCATTGCGTGCTGGAAAGCCTCGATCGCTGTCAGGTAGATCGCGTTGTGCGCCGGCGCCGCCGGCAGGAACTGCCGCAGCGCCGCGATCACCGCCTCGTCCACCACAAACGTCCCGCGATACCTGGGGCCTCCGTGCACCGCCTTCAACGCCACGGCGTCGATCCTCGTGGCGCCCGTCGAGATCTGCGCGATCGCCTCCCGGTAGTTCGTCACGCGCTCCATCCGCCCTTTGGCCAGCACCGTCTCCGACGGCATTTCCAGGATCTGGTACTTGAGCGAAGTCGTTCCCAGGTTCGGTATCAGCAGGTTCATTGGATTCCAGTGTATCCGCGCTCGGGGCCAAGACACAATTAGCAAACTTTTTCGCTCCCGCGGCGTATCTAGTGTTGTACCCGAAGGAGTCGAATTTGCGCGCCATTCTCACCACCTTGCGTCACACCCTGCGCAGACTCGCGCGGTCGCCCATGTTCACCGCCATTTCGCTCGTCACGCTGGCCATCGGCATCGGCGCCAACACGGCGATTTTCAGCGTGATCGAGGGCGTCCTGCTGAAACCCTTGCCCTATCCGCATTCCGAACAACTCGTCGCGCTCTGGCAAACCGCGCCCGGCGTCAATATCGCCGATCTCAACATGTCTCCCTCGCTGTACTTCATTTACAGCGACGAAAGCCGCGTGTTTCAAGACGTCGGCATGTGGCAGGACAGAACATCCAGCGTCACGGGCCTGGCCGAGCCGGAAAATGTCGCAACCTTGTGGGTGACCAATCGGCTTCTCCCCATTCTCCAGGCGCAGCCCGCCCTGGGACGCCGCTTCATCGCCTCCGATGACGACCCGATGAGTCAGCGAACAGTCATCCTCTCCGATGGTTATTGGAAAGCGCGTTTCGGAGGCGACCGCTCCGTCCTGGGCCGCCGCATCATGATCGATGGAGATGCATCCGAAGTCATCGGCGTGCTGCCTCCCTCGTTCCAGTTCATGGATCGCAAAGTATCCCTGCTGATGCCCCTGCGATTCAATCGCAACGAAGTACGCCAGGGCAATTTCGGTTATCAAGGTGTCGCCCGGCTCAAGCCCGGCGTGACGCTCCAGCAAGCCAACGCGGACATTTCGCGCATGCTGCCGTTGGTGTCACAGAGGTTTCCGGCCCCCTTGGGATATAGCTCGAAGATGTTCGACGACGCCCGTATCGGTCCCAATCTGCGCTTCTTGAAGGACGATCTGCTGGGCGATATCGGCAACACCCTTTGGGTTCTGATGGGCACGGTAGGTATGGTTTTGTTGATCGCCTGCGCCAATGTCGCCAATCTACTTCTTGTCCGCGCCGATGGACGCCGGCAGGAACTGGCGATTCGCGCCGCGCTGGGCGCCGGCTGGGCACGCATCGCGCGCGAACTGCTGCTGGAGAGCGCACTGCTTGGCCTCGCCGGTGGAGCTTTCGGCTTGGCGTTGGCCTACGGGGCTCTGCGGATGCTCGCGGCTGCCGAACTGGCACATCTGCCGCGCATCCAAAACATCTCGATAGATCCGTGGGTGCTCGCGTTCACGCTGGCTATTTCGCTGGCAGCGGGGCTGGTTTTCGGCCTGATTCCGGTGTTCAAATACGCCCGCCCGCAGCTTTCCAGCGCGCTGCGCGGCGGGGGCCGCTCGCTCAG
Organism: Bryobacterales bacterium; assembly: GCA_003136215.1. Taxonomy (GTDB): domain Bacteria; phylum Acidobacteriota; class Terriglobia; order Bryobacterales; family Bryobacteraceae; genus Solibacter. The sequence goes on along the minus strand of PLDO01000356.1, from coordinate 2,720 downwards.
CCAAAGTAAGGACCGGCATCGCGCGCGCAGCGTTCTGGTGGTCGTGCAGGTGGCCCTCGCCCTGGTCCTGTTGGTCAGTTCCGGCCTCATGATCCGAACCTTCCAGGCGCTGCGGCACGTCGATCCCGGATTCTCCGGCGCGCATCAAGTGCAGACACTGCGCATCGGGATCCCCGGCACGCAGGTCAAAGAACCGGAGCGCGTGACCCGCATGCAGCAGGAAATCCTCGATCGCATCGCCGCACTTCCAGGTGTTTCCTCCGTGGCGGTGACCACGTCGATTCCCATGGACGGGCAGAACTCCAACGATCCCATTTACGCCCAGGACCAGCCGTATCCCGAAGGCAAGCTCCCGCCCATACGCCGCTACAAGTGGGTCTCACCGGCTTATAGATCGACTATGGGCAGCCGCCTGATCGCCGGCCGCGACCTCACATGGTCTGAGACGTATGGCCCAAGGTCGGTGGCGCTGGTATCGGAGAATCTGGCGCGCGAACTGTGGCGCGATCCGCGAGCGGCGTTGGGCAAACGCATCCGTTCCACCCTGAAGGACGATTGGAGCGAAGTCGTCGGCGTAGTGGCCGACGAACGCGACAACGGCGTGGATCAGAAAGCGCCCACCATCGTCTACTGGCCCCTGCTGCAGAAGAATTTCGAAAGCGCCCCGGTCAGCGTGCGCCGCGCCGTGGCTTTCGTCATCCGCACCCCAAGGGCCGGATCCGCCGCCCTGCTCCAGGAACTCCGCCAAGCCGTCTGGAGCGTGAATCCGAATTTGCCGCTGGCCAATGTGCGAACCCTCGAAGCCATTTATGACCGGTCCCTGGCGCGCACCTCCTTCACCCTCGCCCTGCTGGCCATCGCCGGGGGCATGGCGCTGCTTCTTGGCGTGGTCGGTATCTATGGCGTCATCTCCTACTCGGTGTCCCAGCGGACTCGCGAGATTGGCATACGCCTCGCTCTGGGCGCTCCTCTCCAGGACGTCACGGGCATGTTCGTGCGCCACGGACTAGTCCTGTCCGGCATCGGCGCGGCGTGCGGCCTGGTGGCGGCGTTCGCCCTCACACGACTCATGAAATCGCTGCTTTTTGACGTGAGCCCGGCCGATCCCCTGACGTACCTCGCTGTGTCGGCGGGCCTGATTCTGGCCGCCGCGCTCGCCAGTTACCTGCCTGCCCGGAAGGCCGTCGCCGTCGATCCGGCGGAGGCTTTGCGAGCTGAGTAACCGGCTCAGTAGATCAATCCCAACTGCTTCAAGCTGGCCGCCGGTTCCTCGCCGTCGAATCTCACCAGCGCCGCCTTCTGCCGCCCGTTCTCGATCGCGACTCCCGCCGGCACTCCGGCGTACGGGAACACCTCCTTCAGCTTGTCGCGGTCCGTGGTAATCGACATGTGGAACCCCGTGTCCTGCATGAACTGCGCCGCGAACTGCGGCTGAGCGATCGGCACGCCCACCACCCGGGTATCGCCCCAGTGCAGTTTCGCCATCCGCTGCGCCGTTTCGAAGCAGTGCATACACGCCGGGTCGAAATAGAATAGGAAGACCTTGCCGCCCCTCAGCGCGTAGGGCTGTCCATCCACCAGGATGCTTTCCGGCGCGCGCGTCCCCGTCTCCCGCGCCGCGCCCACCCCGTAGGACACCCCCGCGAACACCGCCACCGCCGCCAGTATCAGCGCCGCCGCCCGCATCCCATCCGGCTTCCGCGATCCCAACCACGCGAAAAATGCCAGCATCAGCAGCACGCCGTCGCCCACGAAGAACCCCGGTCCCACCACCCGTTTCAGCCACGGGAAGCAACTGCACTCCGCGCCCCGCAGCGCGCTGTAATGGATCGCCACGTATCCCAGGAAAGCCACTAGCAGCGCGCCCAGCACCAGGGCTCCCCAGCGCCGCAACCGCGGCGTCAGAATCATGACCGCTCCCACCGTCTCCGCGATCCCGAAGAAGAGCGCCGCCCCGAGACCCAGCGATTCTGGCACCTTGGCCTCCACCATGCGCACCGCTGCGCCCTGCACATCGGTGATTTTCCAAAGTCCGGCGAGCAGGAAGACAGCGCACAGCAACAGCGACGAAACCCCGCTCAGCCGGCTCTTCCAGGGCTGTGCCATACTGGCGTTCATGGACGCTATTGTACCCCTCCGGCCCATCCGGCCGGTGCCATGACGCTGCTTGCCTGCGTCGTCCTGCTGGGCGCCTCCACCAGCGTCGAACTGGTGGACGAAGTCTACCGGATCCCCACCAACGAGTGGAAGTACGTGGAGGTGAACCTGCGGCAGAATCCCGCCCTCGTGACCGCCAGTTTCCAGGTGGAGTCCGGTCCCGAGACGGTGCGTCTGGCCCTCATGACGCGCGCCGCTCTCGAAAGCCTGCGCGCCGATCTCCCCCACGGTCTTCTGGCCGTTACTCCCACCGGCAAATCCGGCGCGCTCGCCTTCCGTGTCCGCCAACCTGGCGACTACGTCCTCGTCGTGGATAACCGTGCAAGCAGGGCCCAGCCCGCCGCCGTCCACCTGCGCGTCGCCCTGGATTTTGCGCGGCCCTCCGGTCCCGAGATCACCCGCCTCGCCCCTCAACGCCAACTCACCGTGATCGTGCTTGCCTTTGCCTTCTTCTTCGGAGTGGTGACCTTTTCAGCACGCAAACTCCTGCGCGCCGCCAAACGCTCCTGAATGCTCTGGTGGGGCAGGCTTCAGCCTGTCACTGGAGATTGGCCATTCGCGCC
>PLDO01000264.1 GCA_003136215.1 Bryobacterales bacterium | reverse complement strand
GGATAAGGCTCTGCCTTGTCCATCCGAGCGCAGCTCGGACTCCGATGACTCGCGCCAGGTTTTTCCGCCACGACGCCGCCATGGCATGAGCCCTGCGCTTATCTCTGCGGGATACCTGCGGCTGGTTCATGGAATTCCCTCAGCAGCCGTTTCGCTTCCCACGCAACACTCGCCCGTCCCGCCGTGTTATAGTCTACGAAATTGATGGTACTGGTGCGGAATCAAACGCGCAACACCGTCCTCGGTGATGCCGTGGAAGTCGCGGATACCAGTGAAAAGCGCCGTGTCGGCTTGCTCAAGCATGCACGGTTGGACCCGGGCTCGGGTCTGTGGATCGTGCCTTGCGAATCGGTCCATACGTTTTTCATGAAATTTCCGATCGATCTGGTCTATCTCGACAAGCAGCGAAAGGTTCGCAAGGTGAGGCACGCGGTTCCGGCCTGGCGGTTGTCGGCCTGTCTCTCCGCCCACTCGATTTTGGAATTGCCGGCCGGTACTGCCGAAGAATCCGGCACCCTGCCGGGCGACGAATTGACGTTCCAAAAGCTGATGCCCGAAACGCCGATGCCCGAAGCGCCGAACGCATGAAATCCTGCTATCTACTCCCGCTCCTCGCTGCCGCCGCCGCGTTCTCGGTTTCCTGTGTCCATCAGACCCAGGTCGCCCAAGCCAACGCTCCCGCCTCCGTACCCATGAGCACCTGGGACCGGCAGGTGCGGAATGCCGTCGATGCGGGAGACGGGGATCGCGAATTGCGCCTCCTGCGCGAAAGGGTGGCCGCCGAGCCCGACAACATCCAGGTGCGGCTGGAACTCGCCAGGGCCTATCGTGAGCGCGGGTACCACGAAGTCGCCCTCGAAATCAGCCGGCTTGCCGTGGCGCGATTCCCCCAATCCGGCGATGCCCAACTCGCCCTGGTCCGGGAACTGCGCGACGTCAACCGCCGTTCGGAGGCCATTGCCGGCCTCGAAGGCTTTCTCAAAGCTCACCCCGATAGCGGCGCCGCGTACTATTCCTGGTTGGGTATCCTGCGCGACGAATCCGGCCTCTGGCCGCTCGGCGAACCGGCCCACCGCAAAGCCCTCGAAATCACCCCGGCGGTCGATTACCTGCACAACAACCTGGGCTACAACCTGTTGATGCAGAACAAAAATGAGGAAGCCGCCCGGGAGTTCACCGAAGCCCTCAAGCTCAACCCGGGCTCGCCGATGGCGCGCAACAATTTGGGGCTGGCGCTGGCCCATTCCAATGCCACGCGCGAAGCCGTGGCCAACTGGCAAGCCACTTCCGACCCGGCCTCGGCGCATAACAATCTGGCGGCGGTGTGGATCGAAAAAGGGAACTATTCCGAGGCGCGCCGCGAACTGGATACGGCCCTCGGCTATAATAGGGCACTCCCGGCAGCCATCCGGAACCTGGAACTGGTAGCGCGCCTGGATGCCAAGCCAGCTACCCTGCAGCCGCTGGAGGCTACCCGCTGGCAACGGTTTAGAACCGGTTTTCGCAAGTTGTTCGTTGGCCCGTTAGACGATTCGCGGACGGAAGCGCCCAAGAGCGCCTCCGCCCATTGACAGAGAGAGGAACGATGAAAGCACTAGTCTTAGGTTTTATTCGCGACGAGCAGGGACAGGACCTGGTGGAATACGCGCTGATTGTAGCCGCCGTGGGGCTTGCCCTGATCACCACCGTGAACCAGCTCTCCCAGGGTATCGTCAGCCTGTACCAGAGCATGACGGGCGACCTGTCCAGCATCGGCGCGCAACAGTAGCGCCCCCAGTCCATGTCGCGGCCGGGGGTCCTGCTGCGTTGGTGCGTGCCGGACCTGGCATTTGCCACCGCCTGCGTCACGCTGTTTTACTGTCTGTTCCTCTTCCAGGGATACCAGAAACTGTTCCGCGATTCCGACGCCGGCTGGCATATCCGGACCGGTGAAGCCATCCTGGCCACCGACACCCTGCCGCGCACAGACCCCTATTCGTTCACTCGCGGCGGCCGGCCCTGGTTCGCCTGGGAATGGCTGGCCGATGCCGCCGCCGGCGGCATCCACCGCACCTTCGGCCTCAAGGGTGTAGCCCTCTTCTACGCCGCCGCCATCTCCGCCGGGGTCTGGCTTTGGTTTCGCCTTCACTGGGCGCTCGGCGGCAACTTCCTCGTTGCCTGCGCCATGGCCCCCCTGCTGCTCTCCACCTGCAACATCCATTGGCTGGCGCGCCCCCACGTGCTCAGTTGGATCTTCCTGCTGCTGGCCGTCTTCCCGCGTAAGCCCAACCTCATGGTGGTCGCCCTGGTCACTGCCCTATGGGCCAACGTTCACCCTAGCTTCTTCTTCGCGCCCCTGATCGCCCTGCTGTTCGCGCTGGAAGATCGCTGGCATCTCAAGGCCGCCATCGTGGCGGCGCTCGCGCCACTGCTGAACCCCTACGGACCGCAACTCTACGTCCACGTCTTTCGCTATCTCACCGACGCCGACCTGCTGGCGCGCATCGGGGAGTTTCAATCCTTCGATTTTCACTCTCCCGGCGCCGCGCAGATCATCGCCACGGTCATCCTCGGCGTGGTTGGCGGCACCCTCGCCCTGACCCAGAAGCGCCTGCACCACTTTGCGCTCGCCATGCTGATCACGGCCCTGGCCCTCCGCTCCGCCCGCGCCTTACCGCTCTCCGCGCTGCTCCTCCTCCCCATCGCCAACGCCGCCATCACCCGTTCGCTCCGGAAGGCAGGCGGGGTACCCTCTGGGTCGGCCTGCCCCACCGACCTCAGGGACACCACCCAGCCTGTAGGTGTGGCTGACGTGGTGGGGCAGGCGGTTTCGCCTGCCGCCTTTCTTTCCTACTCCGCCAACCTCCGCGCCCTTGACACCCGCTTCCGAGGCTTCGCCCTCATCCCCCTCGTCCTGTTAGCTGCCTTTTACCTCATCCCCGCCGCCGGCTTCCCCACTGACCAGTTCCCCGTGGCCGCTTATCCCCACATCCCGCCCGGCGCGCGCCTGTTCGCCCCCGACAAGTTCGGCGGATACCTGATCTACCGTTCGAATGGGACGTTGAAAGTCTTCTTCGACGGGCGCAGCGACCTCTACGGCGCCGATTTTCTCAAGCGGTACTCTCGCCTGGTGCAAGTCCGCCCGGGGTGGCGGGCGTACTGGGAGTCCTTCCACTTCACCCACGCCCTGCTGCCCGCCGACGCCCCGCTGCTGCCCGCTCTGGAACAGATCGGCTGGCGCCCCATTTATCAGGATAAGACCGCGATTTTACTTGTGTTTGGCGGAACTTAATCATCCCGCGTGTGTTACAACAAGACATCGGCAATATTGGGCGAAGCTGTGTCTAAGCGTGTGCCCGCTCCGCACGCCGCCCTTGAGGACTGAATGGACCGTCAGAAAAAACTCTTGCTGTTCGGCGCTGCCTGGGTGTCCGCCCTCCTGCTCACCTGGTTTTACTACGCCAATGCGGTCGCGCCGAAGCAGGTGAAGACCTTGCGCATGATTGTGGCGATGCACGACATGCCCATCGGTACGCTGCTCAAAAAGAGCGACCTCAAGCTGATCGACTACCCGGAAAAAGATGTCCCCAAGGGCTCCATTTTTCAGATCGCGAATGCCGAAAGTCGCGTCCTGATGATGCCGCTGAATACCAACCAGCCGGTCTTGCAAGGCATGCTCTCCGAACCCACCACCATGGAAGGCGTCGCTTCCACCATCGACCGCGGCTATCGCGCCGTCAGCGTGCAGGTCACCGACGTCAGCGGCGTCGCCGGGCTGATTCAGCCCGGTTCGCACGTCGATGTCATCTTCACCCAGCCCGGTTCCATGGTGGAAGCCGCCACCTCCACCATCCTCCAAAACGTCAAGGTGATCTCCACCGGACGCACGGTGGCGATCGGACAGACCTTGGACCCGCGCGCACCGAAATCGCCCACGGTGACCCTGGTGCTGTTGCCGGCAGACGCCCAGAAACTGGAACTGGCCAAGAGCCAGGGCAAGATCAGCCTCTCCCTCCGCAACCCCCTGGATAGCGCCCAATCGGCCAAAACCGATCCGGTCACCGCCGAGGTGCTCGACCCTACCATCGGCGACCGCCTCGCCCGCGCCCGCCGCGGACGCAACAACAACATCGCCAGAAATCCGGGAGATCCCGCAGTCTGGCAGGAACTGACTGACGAGCAGAAACGCAAGGCCGCCGAGGAAGAAGCCCGTCGCCGGAAGGCCGAACTGGAGAAGCCCAGGGTTGTGGTGGACGTCTATCGCGGTGACAAGCACGTCCAGGAATCGTTTCGATGAGCGTCGTTACGATGAGAACCGCCAGGCTGTGGTGCGCGGCCCTCGTTGCCGCCGGATGCTGGGCGCAGACCGCCGCCCGCCCTCAATCCCACGACATCACGCTGCTCGAAGGCCGCGGCGAGTTGGTCACCTTCCGCCAGGACGTTACCAAGGTGGCCATCTCCGAGCCCAAGATCGCCGACGCCGTGGTGATTTCGCCGCGCGAGGTCATGGTCAACGCCAAGGGTCCCGGCCGCGCCACCCTGGTCATCTGGGAGACCGGCGCCGACCCCGCACGCTACGAGATTTACGTCACCAAGGACACCACCGACTGGGACACCTTTACCAAGTCCATCAGTGACTCCGCCGGCGCGCCCATCAGCGTGACCGGCACCGGCGAAACCATCGTGCTCAGCGGTGCGGTGAAGAGCGCGGAAGATAGCAAACGCCTGGCCGGTATGGCGCAGACGCGCGCCAAGACCGTGATTAACCTGCTGCAAGCGCCGCCGCCCGCCGAGCCGCGCCAGATCATGCTGGCCGTGAAGTTCGCCGCCATCGACCGCGTGGCGCTCACCCAAATCGGCTTCAACCTGTTCAGCACCAACGATAAGATGATCGGCGCCACCAGCACAGAGCAGTTTACGCCGCCGCGCTTCAGCCAGTTGCAGCCGGCGAGTACCGGGCAGACCGTCAACTTCTCCGATTTGCTCAACCTCTTCGTCTTTCGTCCGGACTTGAACATCGGTGCCACCATAAAGGCGTTGCAGGACAATAACCTGCTCCAGATTCTGGCCGAGCCGAACCTGATCACGCTGGAGGGCAAGGATGCGTCGTTCCTGGCCGGCGGCAGTTTCCCGTTCCCCACCATCACCACCACGCCCACCGGCGGCGCCACCGCGCCCGTCATCACCGTGCAATTCAAGCCTTTCGGCGTGAAACTCGACTTCACTCCCACGGTCACGCCCCAAGGATCCATCGATCTCAAGGTGGCGCCCGAGGTGAGCAGCCTCGATTACGCCAACGCCGTCACGCTCCAGGGATTCACCATCCCCGCTCTGAGCCAGCGCCGCGCCGAAACCGAGGTCATCCTCAAGGATGGCGAGAGCTTCGCCATCGCGGGTCTGATCGATAACCGCGTAATCGAAACGCTGTCCAAGGTTCCGGGACTGGGCGACCTGCCCGTCCTCGGCAAGCTCTTCCGCAGCCGCAGCACGCAGAAATCCACCGACGAACTGCTGGTGGTGGTGACGCCCCACTTCGTCAAGCCGCTGAGCCCCGAAGAGAAAGCCAAACTGCCCGACATGCCCGTCACGTTCCTGCCTGCAGCCCTCCCGGCGGGCGCCAAAAAGTCCAAAGCCGGCAATGCCGGCACGCCGGCAACCGTCAAGGACCCTGAATTTGTAGGACCCCGTGGCCAGCAGATACCCCAGCAGTAGCCGCGCACATGGCTCCATGTCCCTGCAACTGGCGGTCATCATGGTGCCCGT
>PLDO01000349.1 GCA_003136215.1 Bryobacterales bacterium | reverse complement strand
CGTTCCAGGCCATCCAGCACAAGCTCCAGAACGCGCTGATGCTCTTCATCCACTCCTGGTGGATTGTCTTCCCCGCCCTGGTACCCGCCACCGCCGCCCTTGCCTGGCGCAATCGCCGCGACCCCGGCACGCTCTTCCTGCTCGCGTGGATGGGCATCTTCTTCGCCGGCGCCCTGGCCATCTTCTTCTCCGGGTCCGCCCGCTATCTGCTGCCCATGGCCGCCCCGGTCGCCATCCTTGCCTCGCGCCTCTCCGTCAAATGGCTCGCCCCCGCCTTCGCCATCCAACTGGCTCTGGCACTCGCGCTGGCCACCGTCAATTACCAGCACTGGGATGGCTACCGCGCGTTCGCCGCCGCGCTCCGCACCCCCTCCGCCGGACACCGCGTCTGGGTGGATAACGATTGGGGCCTGCGCTACTACCTGGAAAGCGACCACGCCCTGCCCGCCCGCAAGGGCCAACACGTGCGGCCCGGCGACATCGTCGTAAGCAGCGAACTCGGCCACAACGTCGAATTCACCGCACCCCTTTCGCTGCTGGCCAGCGCCAATATCCAAGCCACGCTTCCGCTCCGCCTCATCGGCCTCAACTCCCACTCCGGATACTCCACCGTGGACGAAGGCTATCTCCCGTTCGGCTTCTCGCGAGGACCCATCGACCGGGTGATGGCGCGCCTCGTCATGGAGCGCCACGCCACGCAGGAGTACCTGACGATCAGCGCCCCCGAAGCCGCCGAGCAAATCGTCAGCGGCATCTTTCCCGCCGATCGCTGGATGTCCCAAATCGGAGTCGTGATCCTCAAGCGCCCCGCCGTTCCCAGGAAACTACGCGCCGAGTTCTACATTCCGCCGAACGCCAGGGCGCGCCAGGTGACACTGCTGCTCGACGGCCGCGAAGTGGCCTCCCACACCTACCCCGGACCGGGACCCTACACGCTGGTATCCGCCGAACCGCTCCAGGGCGCGACCGTGGAAATCCGCGTCGACCGCACATTCACCGCGCCGGGCGATCAGCGTCCCCTCGGCATGGTCCTGATCGGCGTTGGCTTCATGGCCCCATCCGAGATGCAACCGTAGAGCGGCCGTCCAGGCTGGCGTGCCCCTTAATTCAGGTTCACGGTCTTGCTGCCGTCGGCTCTCGTCAGGCTCACCACGGTCTCTTTCCCGTTCACGGTGACCTTGTGCTTTCCATAGAACGCGCGCACTTCGGCCCGGCCCTGAAGGTCCGCGGTCCCGGTCCAGCGGGTCCACCATTTGTTGAGCACCAGGTCTTCGTAGGCTTTGGCAGCCGGCAGCGGTGTCCAGTCGCGCTTGTACAACGACGATTGCGGGATCCAGTTGGCGCCTTCCCAGAAGCCCCACATCATGATGCCGGTCACCGACGGGTGCGCGAAGCAGATGGTGAAGAACTGTTGGAGCGCCTCCGCTTTGGCCTGTTCTTCCTCCGGCGGCATCACCGCCCGCCGGTCGCCGGTGTAGTATTTGGAGCGCTGGCCGGGGAAGTTGAACTCGGTGATGCGGATCGGCAAGTGGAATTGTGACAGATCGTCGAGCGCCTTCTGCAAAGCTACGGGGTCGAACGAGTCGCCATGCAGGTGGCCCTGCACGCCGATGCCGGAAAGCGGCACGCCGGCGTCCAGCAGCTTGCGGATGTGCTTCACGTAATCGTCGAGCCGGTTGCCGGTGGTGATGTCGTAATCGTTGACGAACAGCTTGGCGTTGGGATCGCCCTCTTTGACCCAGAGCGCCATCTGCCGGATGAAATCGATGCCGAACCGCTGTTCGTAGTAGTTGGCGTGCATCATTTCGTTATTGAGGTCGTACTCCGCGAACCGGCCGCGGTAGCGGGCACCGATGGAGCGCCCGCGCTCGGCGACCGTGGCTTTGAAATCGTCGTCGTTCATCTCCTTCAGCCAGGGCTGGACGTGGTTCGGCACACCCCAGAAAATACAGTGACCGCGCAGCGCAATGCCCTGCTTCCCGGCCCAGGCGAGCATGTTGTCCACCACGGTGTAATTCACTTGCCCTTTCCGCTTTTCCATGACGTCCCACTTGAAATCGGCTTCCGGGACGCCGGCATTGAAGTGGCTGGTGAAGATCTGCTTCCATTTGGCGATGTCTTCCGGCGTATTACGCCCCGAGAAGACGCCGCCAGGGAGCGTCGCGCCGAACCAGAACTCGTGGCGCACCTGTTCCACGGCGACCCTCGCGCCCGGGGTGGTGCGGATGATCAGCGTTCCCATCCGGTTCCTGGCGATGGATGCATCCAGACCGGTATCGGCCGCACAGAGGCCGGCCGCGCCGAGCAGCAGCAGGCAGAAGACGGATTTTCGGGTTCCCATGGCGGTCAATCTAGCACGCCTCGCGGAACTTCAGCGCGCCGCCACGGCGGCTTCCCAACGCGCGGAGACTTTCTGGATTCGGGCCACAGCTTCCCGCAGGTTCTCCTGGGAATTGGCGTAGCTGAAGCGGACGTAGCCGTTGCCGTACTCGCCGAAGCAGCCACCGTTGAGCCCGGCGACGCCGGCCTCATACAGCAGGTAATCGGCGAGCTCCCGGGAACTCATCCCCGTTGCCGTGACATTGGCAAAGGCGTAGAAGGCGCCGCGCGGCAGCGCGCAGCGGAATCCGGGAATCTGGTTGCGGCCGGCGACAATGATGTCGCGGCGCCGCTGGAACTCGGCCACCATGGTGTCGATGCAATCGTGCGGCCCGGTGAGCGCCGCGATGCCGGCGCGCTGCGTGAAACTCGCGGTGCACGAATTGGAGTTCACCATCAGCTTGTTGACGGCATCCACCAGCCATTCCGGCATCACGCCGTAACCCATGCGCCATCCGGTCATGGCGTAGGTCTTGGAGAAACCGTCGAGGATGATGGTCTTCTCCAGCATCCCCGGGAACTCGGTGATCGACGCCGGCGGCTCGCCGTAGCAGATCTCCGAGTAGATTTCGTCGCTCAGCACGATTACGTCGCGCTCGCGCAGCAGGTCCGCGATCACCTTGAGATCTTCGCGCGGAATCACGCCGCCGGTAGGATTTTGCGGCGAGTTGAGCACCACCATCTTGGTGCGCTCCGTCAACAGGTGCGCGAACAGGTCCAGGTCGAAGGAGAAGCCGCGGCTCTCTTCAAGGGGCAAGGGCACGGGCGTGGCGCCGCAGAAGCGGATCATCGATTCGTAGATGGGAAAGCCCGGGTTGGGATAGATGACTTCGTCGCCCGGCTCGAGCAGCGCCAACATGGGGAAGAAGATGATCGGCTTGCCGCCGGGCACTACCGAGACGTGCTGCGGGCCCACCCGAATGCCGCGAGTGCGCGAAATGTGCGCCGCGATGGCTTCCCGCAATTCGGGCTGGCCCTGCGTGGGACCATAGTGAGTCCAACCTTCGTCAAGCGCCTTCTTGGCGGCTGCGACGACATGTGGAGGAGTCGGGAAATCGGGCTCGCCGATTTCCAGGTGAATCACGCTGCGGCCTTGCGCTTCCAGCGCACGGGCGCGCACCAGGACGTCGAAAGCCGATTCGACGCCGATGCGGGACATTCTTTCTGCGAGCTGCATAATCGCTACTCTTTCCGATCACCCCCAGCTTACCTGAAAGCACCTCTGGGTGGGGGTGCTGAAGCGATAATCCGCGCGTGTGGCAGACGCAGGCCGGGGTAGAATGGGCTGAGCGCGAACCATCCGCTTTCCTATCCACGTTTTCCGCTCTTTCGCGTCATGTTTGGTAGGAAGCTAGTGGAAATCGCCATTTGTGGAGAGATGAGCGAAGTCGTGGAACCCGGCCTGGATGCGATAGACCGGCAAAATCGCTTTGTTTCTGAACACTTACGGCGGATCTTCGTGCAAATTTACCGGATTGTAGACAACGTTGCGGACGCCCAGGATCTGACGCAGGAAACCTTCATCAAGGCGCTGCAACACCAGGAGCAGCTCAAGGACGAACAGAAGGCCGCGCACTGGCTGTCGAGAATTGCTACAAACACGGCGATCGACTTCCTGCGGCGTAATTCGCGCGCCACGTTCTGTGAAATCGACGAGGCTCCCCAGAGCCACACCGAGAGTCCGGAGCAGGAACTGCTGCGCGGCGAGCATCGCGAGTACTTGGAAGACGGATTACGTCTGTTGAGCCCGCGGGAACGGCAGGCATTGTTATTGCGCGACGTGGAGGGTCTGCCGGCGGAGGAAGTGGCCGGCATTCTGAATTGCTCGAAGGCCACGGTGCGTTCCCATATTGCGAACGCGCGCACCAAGCTGCGGCGGTATATGGAAAGAAGGAAGCGGTAGAGGCGATGAAACATCCAAGTCAGGAAACTTTGGCATTGCACGCCGGCGGCGATCTCGGCTGGATGGCGCGGTGGAAGACGGCGCGCCACCTGTCGGGTTGCCGGCGCTGCACAGCGGAAGTGGCCGCCTTCGTCCGATTCCGCGAGACGCTGCCGGAACTCAAGCAGATCCCCGAAGTGCCGTGGAACCGCGTGGCGGCGGAGATGCGCGCCAACATCCGCCTGGGGCTGGCCGCGGGAGAGTGCGTGCGGACGAGCGCCGCGGCATGGGGCGACACTCCGCTATTCAGCGGCGCACGCGCCACCCTGGCCCTGGCCAGCGTGCTGGCGCTGATGGTGACGGGATTGATGCTGGAGGGCCCCGCGCCGCGTATGGCCCCGTCGAATGAGCCGATGGTGCAGGCCACGGTGAATGGAATTCAGAGCCGGTCCGGCGACCAGGCATTCGGGCTGATGCACTCCGGCGCCAGCAGCGTCAGCTACACGGTAGGCGCGCAAGGAACCTTAGGAGCTCGTTACACGGACCCGGAAACGGGCCAGGTAACGATGACAAAAGTTTATGTGGAGTAACACAAAAACACTGGCGGCAATCGTGTTTCTGGGCGCGGCAGGCCTCGGAGCGCAGGATGCGGCAATCCCACCCGGGGCCGTCAATATCAATCTGCCGGACAATTCCCCGCTGTTGCTGAAATCCTCCTCCGTGGCCGATTCGCGCGCCACCGCGCGCGGCGCGGCGCTGGTACTCGATCTGCACATGTCGGCGACGCTGNNTATCCCAGCCTCAACGTGGGGCCGGGCGAGACCTTCCAGGTGCGCATCGACATGCAGCTGATGCGCCCGTCCCAGGTCACCGGGGCGCCGCTGGTGCAGGTGGATCTGGACGGCGTGCTGTTCCAGGACCTGAGCTTCTTCGGGCCTGACCGCCTGAATTCGCGCCGCACCATGACTGCCTGCGAGATGGAAGCGCAGCGCGACCGCGAACATTTCAAGCGCATACTGGCGCAAGCCGGCAAAGGCGGGTTGCAGCGCGAAATGCTGGAGAGCATGGCGCGGCAGAGCGAAGTCTCGCAGCTGGCGGTCAGTGTGAAGCGTAGCGGCCGCGCCGTGACCAGCTTCGCCACCGGGAACGAGCACGACGCCGAGTTCGCCTTTCTGCAATTCCCCGACTCCCCGGTGGAGGCGGTGAAGGGCTCGGCGAGGATCTCCGGCAACGAAGCGCGCACGCCGCGCATCGAAGTGCGCAACAGGAGCAACCGGCCTGTGAAGTATGTGGAGATGGGCTGGATTGTGAGCGACCCGTCGGGCAAACAATATATGGCGGGGTCGCTGCCATCGGCCGATTCCGATCTCGTCCTGCCGCCCGGACACAGCGCCCGCCTCTTGCAGGAGACCACGCTCAACTTTTCCGCCAAGGGGCAGCCGGTGAATGTGCAGAAGATGGTCGGCTTCGTCAGCCAGGTGGAATTCGCCGATGGCAAAATCTGGGTGCCCAACCGGCAAAACCTGGACAACGCTCTGCTGCTGAAAGTGCTCCCGCCCTCGGCCGAAGAGCAGCGCCTCACCGACATCTACCGCAAGCGCGGCATCGACGCGCTGGCGGCGGAACTGGGGAAATTCTAGGAAAGCATGTTTAGCCGCAGATGAACTCAGATAAACGCCGGTAAGACAAGATTCTTATCCGCGTTAATCCGCGTTCATCCGCGGCCAATCCTGGCGCGGCATGTAAATCTTGCCGCAAAGCGGAAATTAACTCCAGTGCCCGTCGATTAAAACCCAGCCGCCGTGTCTGTGAACCCAATGATGCGCTACCCAATGGGCATGGTGCCGCGGAGGCTGTTCCCACCTTCCCTCGTTCCAGTGGTAAGCGTTGCCATCCCAACGCTGGTATCCGGAAACCCACACATGGTCAGGACTTGGCGGGTGCCCGCGTTTCTCGACAACAATCTTTGGTGGCGCGATTTTAACCACAATCTCGCCCGCCATGGCACTGAATGCCAGCGCGCCTGCAAAAACCAA
>PLDO01000123.1 GCA_003136215.1 Bryobacterales bacterium | reverse complement strand
AGCCATGTCGACAGCGCTCAACCGGATTTTCCCTCAACGCTTCGACAACACCTATCGCGGTCACCCTCTCGCGGTCTGGTTCTTCATACCGGTCGTGGTCTTGAAGACGGGTATCGCCCTGGCCACCATCTTCAATGGCCGTGCGGCGGCGCAATCGGCCGATGGCATCCCCCTCGACAGCTTCGGCGCCGGCGGCGCGGAGGCCGTGGTGGCGCTCTTCGCGATCTGGGGACTGGCGCAGCTCGTGTTCAGCGTGCTGGGTGTACTGGCGCTTACTCGCTATCGCGCCATGATTCCGTTCCTGTTCGTCCTGTTGCTGCTCGAGCATCTCGCGAGGAGGTGGATTCTACTGGTGAAGCCCATCGCCAGAACCGGAACACCTCCAGGCATCTACATCAACCTCGTGATCCTCGTGCTGATGATCGTTGGCCTGGTGCTGTCGCTATGGCGCCGAGCGGATTTGTCGTTGCAGCAGTGAGGCTCCGCCTCGCCCGAGAGTGGAGATCGCGTCGTAAGCTTCCCCGTCAAGTAGACACTGCGAAAGTAGATGCCCCCGTTGACTCCAGCCTGCATTCTCAATGGGTCCGATGATGTGGCATTGCGCACTCAGGCGCGTTGCGCCTGCACCGGCTAGTCATTGGTGCGAAGGCGGGCAAGCTAACCCGCTCTTTCTCACAAACATTCCGTGGTGNNCACGAGTGCGTGCGCCACTTCACTGGGCCACATGTGAGAAATGCGGGCAACCCTCAGTCGAACAAATGCGGCACGAACTGGCTGGTGTTCGTCGTGATGGGCGTGTCCGCCTCGCGAATGCCCATTCCGCCCGCAGCGTTTCCCTCTTCATGCCCGATGATCCAACTCCCAATCACCGGATACTTCCCGTCGAAACTCTGCAGCGGCGCGCAATCCTGGTAGATGAAACCTTCCGCCCCGTAGTCGCCCGGCGTCTCCACGTCATTGCCCGGCTGGTGCAGCGTGATGTTCGCCCCTTCCCGCCCCAGCAGCGGCTTCTTCACCCACGACATCATCAGCCCCGGCCCGATGAAGCTGGCTTCCAATAAATAAGGATGCCGCGGGTACAACTCCCACAGCACCGGCAGAATTCCCTTGTTCGAAAGCAGCATCTTCCACGGCGGCTCGATCCACACCGTCCCGTCCTTGCCGATATGTTGCCCGAACTTTTCGCGCACCATACACTCCCACGGGTACAGCTTGAAGATCGCCCCCAACGGCCCATCGTCCGGTCCCACAAACGCCTCGCCGTTCCATCCCACTTCATCGATCGGGAAAATCGACGTCTTCAATCCAGCCTGCTGCGCCGTGTCCTGCAGATACGTCACCGTCATCCCGTCTTCCCGATCGTCCATCGAGCAGAAGTCCACGCGGCTGCCCGGCAGATACGGCGTCAGCTCCTTCCATAGCGCGATCAACCGCTCGTGCAGCGAATTGAATTGGTCCCGCTTCGGATAGAGATCCTCCAGCCAATACCACTGCACCACCGCCGCCTCCAGTAGCGACGTCGGCGTATCGGCGTTGTACTCCAGCAGCTTCGGCGGATGCACGCCGTCGTACGCCAGATCGAATCGCCCATACAGCGACGGCGGCTCCGCTTCCCAAGAGCTTTCAATCAGCGGGATGGCATTCTCCGGAATCCCCATCTTGGCGTACAGCTTGTGATCGATCGCGTGCTGCGCCGCCGCGAGTGTCATCTTTTCGAGTTCGTTGGTGGCGGCCTCCAGTATGTCCACTTCCTTGGCCGTGAACTCATAGAACGCCGATTCGTTCCAATAAGGCTGCTGGCCGCTGTGCCATGTCAGCCCTCGCTCTTCCACTTTCTTTTCCCAATTCGGCCGCGGTGTCGATGCCACTCGTCTCATAATTACTCTCCTGCCCCCGCCCCAGACGCATGGCCGGCGCCCGTTGTTCCGAATCCGCCGCGCTCCACTCCTGCGTGGCTGTAGGATGTCGCCGGATCACTCCGCACCACTCCGCCGCTCCCCACGTATCCGCGGTAGGAATCGTAGTAGTAAGGATACGGGTAGTGATACACCATCGGAAACCACGAGCCGTTGTAATAGTAGCCGCCGCTGTGCACCGCCTGCTGGCAGGCCTGCTCGTTGAAACTCGCCGCCTCGCATGGATCCGGGTGCCTTCTGCCGCAGGAAGCCAATCCCACCACAGCCACCACCGTCAAAGTAACCTTCGCGGACTTCTTCATAGCGTCAGCCTCATTTCGGAATGAACGTCGATGTCGCGCTGAACCTCTTGTAATCGCTATAAGCGATCGTCAGCCTTTCCCGCAGCGGTCCCGAGCGGAACTCCAGCGTGTCGTCGGCGTAGGTCACCGTCGCAAACCAGTGTTTGCCGTCCACCGCTTTCCGTACCGTCGTGAAATGCGGAAACAGGTTCTCCTGTTTCAACGAACGCATCTGCGGCACGGCCTGTCCCTGCATCCGCACAATGTTGTATTCCTTCTTGTCCACCCNNTGCAGCACCCAGCAATCCTGTCCGTCCATCGGTTCATCGCCGCGAAACTTCGTCTCGTAGTTCCATAGCTCCGCATCGGTCAGCACCAGCGGCTGAATCTCGCGGATGTCGTGAAAGTCTTCCTCCGTCAGCTTGAGCGATTTCAGCCCGTCCTTCGGCTTGCCCACCATCTGTTCCGTCCGCTCGTGCGCCGGCGAAAAAATCACGTCGCGCACTTCCTTGTATTCCCCACGCACCGCCCCGTGATCGTCCAGCTCCTGAATCGTCACCGTCTGCCGGTACGTGTATTCATCGCGCTCCGCCTGTGTCTCGGTCTCGCGATGCGCCACCAGTTTCGCCAGGTTTGGCGGCGGATCCTGCGCGCGCGCCTGGGGTGCCAAAAACGCCGCCAGAAACACCGCCGGAAGCGTCGCCAAAAGCGTCGCCGGAAGCACGGATGTTATGATGAGCGCGATGGCGAAGACGTCCGGCGGCTTCCGGGCAACCCTGTTGATCGGCTGGTCGCTCCTGTGCGTGATCGCTCTCGGGTTCGCTCGCTGGAAGGGCATTCCAAACTGGGCGGCGCTGCCGTCGCTCGCCGCCTTCCTCGTCGTCTACCCATTCTATCTGGTGCCGGCCTTTCCCCGCGTGCGCGAACAACTGGCGGGCGCCCCCCTGCCCGGTTTTCTCATCGCCTCCGCTGTCCTCCCCTACCTCGCCTGCTGCTCCGGCGCCATTCAGTTTCAATTCGTCAGCTTCGTAAAGCTGATTGCTCTCGCCCTCGCCCTCGGACTCTGGTATCGCGTTCTGCCCGCCGTCCCCATGGTGGACGTGGGTTTCCTGGTGTTCATCGTGGCCGTCAAGCTCGGCCGGTTTGGCGCGCCCATCTATCCCGTGCCCTTCAAAGGAGTCGAAATCGGCATCCTCGGCGACCTGGCCCTCTTCAATATGGCGGTCCTGGTGCTGATGCTGGAGCGCCGCGTCCGCGAAACCGGCTTCGGCTTCCTCCCCACCGCGAACGACTGGCGTATCGGCCTCCGCAACTACTTCTACTTCCTTCCCGCCGGCGCGCTACTCGCCTGGCTGCTGCACGCCGGACGCCTCGTCGCGCCATCGGATCCGCTGAAGCTGACCGGCTATTTCATCGGCTTTCTTTTCGGTCTGACCCTGGCCGAGGAGTTCTTCTTTCGCGGCGTCCTCCAGCAGTGGATCGAAGACTGGACCTGGAGCCGCCGCGCCGCCCTCATCCTCACCTCGATCCTCTTCGGCGGAGTCCACCTCTGGTTCCGTCACTTTCCCAACTGGCGATGGGTGGTCCTCGCCGGCACCCTCGGCTGGTTCTGCGGCCGCGCCCGCAATCAGGCGGGCAGCATCCGCGCCGGCATGGTGACTCACACCCTCGTGATCACCACGTGGCGGGCATTCCTGGCCTGACGCGTGCAAATTCCGCGCGTCGTTGTCCCGCACCCCGCCGATTTCGTACAATCCAATCTCATGGCTAAACTAGGATTCCTCGGTCTCGGGCTCATGGGCTACCCCATGGCCCGCAACCTGCGCCGCGCCGGACACGAAGTCGCCGTCTGGTCCAACACCACCGCGAAAGCCCACAAACTCGCCGACACCGAAAAAGCCAGGTTCTGCTCCACGCCGAAGGAAGTCGCTGAAAATGCCGACGTCCTCTTCCTCTGCGTCGGCGATACCGCGATGTCGAAGGAGGTCATCCTCGGCGCCAACGGCATCATCGAAGGCGTCCGCTCCGGGTCTGTGGTTGTCGACTGTAGCACCATCGCCATCAGCCAGAGCCGCCAAATCGGCCAAGCCCTTAAGGCCAGGGGTGTAGAGTTTTTCGACGCCCCTTGTACCGGCTCCACCCCCGGCGCCGAAAGCGGCAACCTGACCTTCATGATCGGCGGCGATCCGGTCGTCTTTGAACGGATCCGCCCTCTCCTCGACCCCTTGGGCAAGAAGATCTATTTCTGCGGCGGCGCCGGCATGGGACTCCAGGCCAAACTCGCTCAGAACCTCATCCTCTCCAATATCCTGATGGCGTTCAACGAAGGCATGGTCCTCGCCACCAAGGGCGGCATGGACCCCAAGCTTATGCTGGAGATTCTGGACAACAGCGCCGCCAAGAGCGGGCTCATCAGTTTCAAGGCCCCTTTCGTCTTCAGACGGGACTTTACCACCAACTTCAGTGTCAAGTGGATGCACAAGGACACCGGTCTCATTCTGGAGAACGGAGAGGAACTCGGCGTTCCCCTGCTTTTGACCGGTCTGACCCGCCAACTTCTCCAAACTGCCATCGCCGCTGGCCATGGCGAGGAGGATATGTGCTCTAGTATCCAGGTTTTGGAGGAATTGGCCGGAGTTCAGGTGGTTTCCAAAAAATAAATTCAGAAAAGTGTTGCTTCCAGAAATGGAATCTATTATTATTGGAATAAGCCGGGGAGGCAACTCCCACCAAAGCGAGACTAACCTCTAAATAAAAGACCCCTGAAGCAATCCTCCCCGGCGCCCGAAAGGGTTTAGAGGACCTTCCAAGAAACAAACCCTCCAAAACAAGGCTTTATTGCGATGCATGGTGTGGCATAATCCATCATGCCCCGTAATTTTCCCTATGAAAAACTGTACATCTGTACACTGCGGACTCTTAGCTGCCCCGTGGTAGAATGGCAGATGCTCCGATGAAAACAATCGNNTCCTGGAATTCCGCCCCAAACTCGCGGTCGTCGCGACTTCGGACGGGTTGACCCGTCTGACAGAGTGTTTGGCGGCTTCCGGGCTGGCGCGAACCGATTGGCCGGAACTGCGGTGGGGCGACAAGGCAAGAGTGGAAGCCGTGCGGGCGGCTGAGGTGGATACCGTGATATCCGCCATTGTGGGTGTAGCCGGCCTGGAAGCCACCTATGAAGCGGTTTGCCTTGGCAAGCGGGTGGGCTTGGCCAACAAGGAAGTCCTGGTTTCCGGCGGCAGCCTGGTGATGGAAGCCGTCCGCAAGTTTGGAGCGGAACTCTTGCCCGTGGACAGCGAACACAACGGCGCCCACCAGTGCCTGCGGGCCGGCAACCGGGCGCAAGTCTCCCGGCTGATCCTCACCGCCTCGGGCGGCCCCTTCCGCAATACCCCCGCCCGCGACCTTAGTTTTGTGACGCCGGCACAGGCCCTCAATCATCCGACGTGGAAGATGGGGAACCGCATCACCATCGATTGCGCGACTTTGATGAACAAAGGGTTCGAGGTCATCGAAGCCTGCTGGCTGTTCGATTTCGCCCCTTCTCAGGTAGATGTGGTCGTTCACCCCCAATCTACCGTGCACGCCATGATCGAGTACTCGGATGGCAGCGTGCTTGCTCAGATTTCGGCAACCGACATGCGCATGCCCATCCAGTACGCGCTCACTTACCCCGACCGGGCGGAGGCGCCCGTACCCAAAATCGATTGGGCGGAGGCCAGGACTTGGGAATTCCTGCCGCCCGATTTTGCCAGGTTTCCGCTGCTGAAATTGGCCTACCAGTGCCAGGAAGCCGGCGGCAGCGCCACCTGCACGCTGAACGCTGCCGATGAGGTAGCTGTAGAGGCGTTTCTCGAGGGTAGGATCGGCTATCTCTCAATTAACGAAATTGTGCAAGAGACGCTCTCACGGATGCCCTCCCGGACGCCGCGCTCGGTTGGCGATATCCTGGAGATTGACAGGGAATCGCGGGCCGTGGCGCGCGAAGTGGCAACGGCGCGCGCGGCCGGCACTGTGACAGTTTGAGGCTATATGCTCCTCTTTGGTGAAAACGTTCTGTGGCTGCTCGTTCTGATCGGAGTCATGATCATGATCCACGAGCTGGGCCACTTCTGGGCCGCACGCTATTTCGATGTGAAGGTGGAAGCCTTCAGCTTCGGCTTTGGGCCCCGCCTGTTTGGATTCCGCCGCGGCGATACCGATTATCGGTTCTCGCTGATTCTACTGGGCGGCTACGTCAAGATGGCCGGCGAACAGCCCTCCGATGAAAACGCCGACGACCCGCGCGGCTTCCTGAGCAAGCCCCGCTGGCAACGGTTGATCATCGCCTTCGCCGGACCCGCCATGAATATGGTGCTGGCCGTGGCTCTGTTGACCGGCCTCTACATGTTCAAGTTTCAGAAAGTGGCCGACGAGGACATGCAGGCCGTGATCGGTCACGTGATGGTGGATTCGCCCGCCGCCAAGGCCGGCATTCAGGACAACGACCGCATCGTCCGGCTCGACAACAAGAAGAACCCCACCTGGGAAGACGTCGGCCTTAAGGAAATCGCCAGCGCCTACCGCCCCATGTACCTGACCATCGAGCGCAACGGCAAGTACTTCGACACCGCCGTGACGCCGACCATCGGGGAGCGCTCCGGCATGGGCTTCGCCGGCTGGGATGAGCGCGGCCAGATCCAGTTGGGCGCCGTCGAAACCGGCATGCCGGCCGAGAGGGCCGGGCTCAAAAAGGGCGATCTCCTGATGACGGTCAACGGCCAGCCGATTCACTCGCAGATCAAGTTCCAGGAAATTACCAAGAACTCCGGCGGCAAACCCATCGAGATCGAATACCAGCGGGACGGCCAGTCGCATGTTCTCATGGTCCAGCCGGTGTTCTCCAACGTGGATGCCCCCGCGCGCTGGATGATCGGCGTGATTCCGCAGCAGAAGCTGCGCATCATCACCACCAAGCTCTCGTTCCCGGCCGCATTCCGCGAGTCCATCCAGGCCAACGGCAAAGGCGCGCTGCTCATCGTGCAATTCCTCAAAGGGATGTTGGAGCGCCGCATGTCGCCGAAGAATCTCTCGGGGCCCATCGGCATCGGCACCATGGCCGGCGCCGCGGCCCGCGAAGGCCCGGCGGAATTTTTTCAGTTGATGTGCATGGTGAGCCTCAACCTCGCCATCTTCAATCTGCTGCCCATCCCGATTCTGGATGGCGGAGTGATTGTGATGTTGCTGGTGGAAATGACGATGCAGCGCGATCTCAGCCTCACTGTCAAGGAAGCGGTGTTTAAGGTCGGCTTCGTCTGCATCATGGTGATTGTGGCTTTCGCCATTTATAACGACATTTCCAAAATCCTCCCCGCCGGCTGAAATGCGCCGGGGTACGGAGATGCGAATATGGAGATGCGCGCGAATCTTTCGCCGCCGCCTGCTCATCTGTTAAGCTGATCCACGCATGCACTGTACCTGTGTCCGCCAGAGCGATCTGCCCAATACTACGCGCTTGTTCGCGGACGTACTGTATCATCCCGATCGAACCACCCGGTTTTACCAGCACGCCCTGCGCGGACCGGAGGCCTTTCGGGCCGCCGCCCGGCAGATCGAATTCCCCGCGGAGCGCCGCGCCGCGTTGATCGACGCGTTGCGCGTGCAGAACGCCGGGAGCCCCGCGCTCGAACTCCTGGCGCAACCCGGCACGCTCGCCGTAGTGACCGGCCAACAGGTGGGTTTGTTTTCCGGCCCCTGTTACACCATTTATAAAGCCCTGCACGCGGTGAAGCTGGCTGCCTGGCTATCCGCTAACGGATTGCCCGCGGTACCGGTGTTCTGGCTGGCCACGGAAGACCACGATTTCGCCGAGGTCAACCATGCCTGGGTCTTCGGCGCCGACCATCAGCCGCGGAAAATGGAAATGCGCCGCTCCGCGGTGGAGCAACCCGCCGGCGACGTAGCTTTGGTAGCTCCGCCCGTGCGCGAACTGCGCGCCGCGCTGCACGGTCTCCCCTTCGGCGAGGAAGTCGCCGACATGGTAGAGGAAACCTACCGCGCCGGCAACACGATGGGCATGGCGTTCAGCGAACTGCTGCGCCGCCTGCTGGCGCAATTCGACATCCTGTATCTGGACCCCATGCTGCCGGCCTTCCGCGCGCTCGCCGCCCCCGCGCTGCGCTCCGCCGTGGCAGCCGCGGATCTCCTCACCGCCGGGGTCCTGGCGCGCAACCGCGAACTCGCCGAGGCCGGATATCATGCCCAGGTCCATGTGGAAGACCACACGTCGTTCGTCTTCCTGCTGGAAAACGGCAAACGCCTTGCCCTGCGCCGCGCCGGTGACGATTACATCCACAATAGCCGCCGCTTCACCGCCCAGGAGTTGATGGACCGCGCCGCCTCGCTTTCGCCCAACGCCCTCCTCCGCCCGGTGATTCAGGATTCCATGCTGCCCACGGTCAGCTACGTTGGCGGTCCCGCCGAGATCGCGTATCTGGCGCAATCGGAAGCACTCTACCGCGTCCTGCTGGGGCGGATGCCCGTCGCCATTCCGCGCGCCGGCTTTACCATCCTGGATAGCCGCAGCGCCAAGTTGATGGAACGCAACCATCTTTCCCTGGGCGATTTCTTCCACGGCGAAATCTCACTTCACGAACACATCGCCTCGCGCCTCGTGCCGCCCGCGCTGGCCGAAAAAATGCGCGAATCCGCCGCCACCGTGGAGAGCGCCGTGGCGCGCATGCGCGCCGAGTTAATCGCCTTCGACCCCACACTCACCAAAGCCCTCGACCGCAGCGCCAGAAAAATCGCCTACCAGCTCGCCAAAATCGAACGTAAGACCGGCCGCGAAGCGATGCGCCGCGATGAATACGCCGCCCGCGATGCCGCCTCCCTCTACGGGCTGATCTATCCGGAGCGGCACCTGCAGGAGCGCCTGTACTCCATGCTCCCCTTCCTGGCCCAACACGGCCTCGATCTGGTCGGCTCCATCTACGAAGGCATCGAACTGGAGTGTTCCGACCATCGCGTCATGGTGGTGTAGGACAGGCCTCCTGGCCTGTCCTTCCGTACTGTTCACGCAGACAGGCCGGGAGGCCTGTCTTACACTCTCCAGCACGGGCTTGATCTTGACCGCGTCCCCCACGGCGACAATCTGAACGGTATCCAGATTCAGGTACCACGCCCCGGAATGCGGCCGCAGGGCCAAGTTTCCGGACGCCAATCCGACCAGAGTGGGCCGAGCATTTTCCAACACCGTTTCCCTTGCAGACCGACCTCAGCCGCCGCAAACTCAAACCTCAACGAAAATCTTCCACCAGCATGAGGTCGCTGCTGCGATCGTCCATAAGCGTGTAAAGGAGGGTCTTGCCGTCGGGTGAAACCGCAATCCCGGCTCCGGGCGCGTAGCTGAGCCCAAGAATGGACACGCTCTTTCCAGTCGCAAAACTGAAATATTGGATCGAGTATTGCCTTTGCGCATTTGCACTGGGAATATAGTAGATTCCATCGTTTGCGACTGCAAAATTCAGCAATGTGACCGAGGGGAGTACCTCTGTTTCCTCGCCGCCACGCACCGGCACCCTCCACAACCCTGCCGCAGACGTACTGGATTTTGAATAGTAGACGAAACGTCCGTCGGGCGACTCCACGGCGACGTAGCCACCCTGTTTTGTCACCTGTACCGGCTGGCCGCCGCCGGCCGGCATCTTCCACACCTGCGCTTGTCCAGAGCGGCTGGACATGAAGTAGATCCAGGCCCCGTCCTGGGACCAGCTCGGCACGCCATTCGTCGCAGGATTCTCGGTCAAGCGCTGCGGCGTTCCCCCGGCGGCACCGATGGCGTACACTTCCCATTGCCCTCCCTTATTGGAGTCGAAGACAATGTGCGATCCGTCGGGAGACCAGTTGGGTCCGCCGGTGATCGAAGCGTTCATCGAGGTCAGCGGCACAGGGTTCGTGCCATCCGCGTTCGAGATCCAGATCTCGCGAGACCCGCCGCGACTGGACACAAAAACGAGCCGCTTTCCATCCGCAGAGAACTGCGGGTTGCACTCCAGCCTGGTGGAAGCGGCGAACTGTTTTGCGGCATCAGCCACAACACCGGGGCCGGAGAGCGTAAACCGCCAGATATGCCTGATTCCCCCAAGTCAACCGTCTTGGAGACCCTGCGGGCGCCCATCCTGGCGAGAGCGGAAGGACGTACAAATCGCTCACAGCGAGACCTACGGCACGAACAAATGCCATCCTCCGGCCATCGGGAGAGAAGGCGGGTCCGGCATCGACCACCGGGCCCCCGGATGGGGACGTGAGCGGTCGTCGTGCCCCTGTTTCGATCGAAACCAGAAGCAGACTCCTCGGCCAGAAGCCGGGGTACAGCTGAGCATCGTCGAGCGACTGTGCCGCTCTCGTGTCGTCTCGGTCCGTAACCGCCAGCCACTTCCCGTCGGGAGACCAGGCCAGGAGAGGCGCTGGTTGTGTGTTGTAGGGCGTGGCGACTTCCGTCACCTTCACCTCTGGGCCGCCCGCGGCCGGCACGAGGAGGATGCTGGTCCGCCGGGCTTTGAGGTTGCGGCCGAAGGCAATAAGCCGGCCATCGGGCGACCAGGCGGGACTCAAATCCGGCGCCGGGTCCGTAGTGAGTCGCACCGGTTGATCCGTCCCGATCTGCTTGACGTAGATATCGAAGTTGTCTTCTTTCTCCCCGTTCCATGCAAAAGCTACGTAGCGGCCATCCGGTGAAAAGCTAGGTTGCGTTTCAACCCCGCGATAGGTGGTCAATGGCACAGGAGACAGCTGAGGGGCGGCCGGCGATCGGATCAGCCGCACGACCATCCCGACCGCCACCGTCGCGCCGAGAACGGCCAACGTCCATCGCCCCTTCCACTTCACTCGCTGGGAAACAGGGGCCTGAGCCTCGCCACCGCTCACCGGCGCGATGAACCGGTAACCCTTTCGCGGCAAGGTTTCGATAAATCGTGGATTGTCTGCGGAATCGCCCAGAGCCTGGCGCAGCTTCTTGATTGCGGTGTTGAGTCCGTAGTCGAATTCGACGAACGTATCGGCCGGCCACAGACTCTTCTGCAGTTCTTCGCGGGTCACCACCGCGCCGGCGTGCGCAACTAGCAGTACCAGCAGACGAAACGGCTGTTCCTGCAACCGGATCCGGCGGCCATTTTTCCAAAACTCGCCGCTGGCCGGGTCGGCCTCGAACATGCCGAAGCGGAAATGTGATCCGCCGGGAGGCGCCATCGGCAGCATATTATAGCACTCGCCCCCTCCGCTCCCCGGTTCAGATCGCACAGTTCAGACGCACATGTAAGTTTCGTTTTATGAGCTCCTTATCCGTTCAGGCAAAGTTCTGCCGGAATCCAGTCGCAGTCGATTGAGAGTCATCCCGTCGCAGCCAAAACTCGACGCCATGAGCGTCGAGTTACGGTTCTTCTCACTGGGAGCGTTGCTCCTTTTTCACGAATGTGCGGTCCGGGCGGACGCGCTGCCGGACGCCTTGTTCGCATTCTCCACCTCGAAATACAACATCGAGGTGCGAGTCAGCTTTCCGGTTCCCTACGAGGGGAAACGGCTATTAGTGTACCGGAGCACCGATCCCGGAAAGCAGGTGTGCCTTTCCACAGAACCGGGTGGCTCCGGGTGTACCGAGAATTTCGTCGGGGCGCTCGCCTTCGTCGCGTTTGAGGTGAAGCGGGTCGCGGACGGCAGACCCGCGGCGGCATCCATCCGTGAAGTGGTAACTCTGGTGGGCCAAAGCCCGGGCATGCCGGGCCGGCCCCCGTTCATTATGAGCATCGGGCTCGCTAACGGCATCGGCAGCGACGTGCAGGTTTTCGGCTACGACGAGAGTCCTCTCCCGCCAGTTGAACGATCAGCCGAGCGGGAGGTGGCCAAAGCAGCCTGGCGAGTGTACCGCCAGGAACTCTACATGGACAAGGACCGGCAACCTTTTGCCGTCATCAAGTGGCTGCACACGACGACACGCATCCGCATTCTGCGGGTGGACGCGCCGTCGTCCCCGATGATGAATAGCCGGGCTACGTCGGTGAGGTGACGGCAGTAACTCTAGCGCCATGAGCGGCTAACATCCGCCACTAAGCGTGTGCCGTCTGGAAAGTGAACCGAAGCCCGGCGGCCTGAACCGGGAAATCTTGCAGATCACTCCCGTGACGTTTCGCTCACGTCAGTTGGAGCATCCCGGCCAGTCCATGTTGACGGGAAGTCATCTCGGACTTCTGCCGCTCAGGGGTCACTATACGCCCTTCGAAGGAAGCCTCCGGCCCACTCCGGTAGTGTTGTCTGCCACTCGGAAAGCGGGCTCGGACGAACTTCTAATGCGAAGCCGGCTTGCTGTAGTTCGGAAACGCCGGACGCCGGAGTACCGGCGGAGGATTCTTTTTGAGCTCCTCCAGGACCACTTCGACTGCCTTCTCCAGTTGCGGGTCGCGCCCCTTGCGAACCAGCGCGGGGTCCTGTTCCACCTCGATATCGGGCGGTACGCCGATGTTCTCCACCTCCCACTCGCCGGTGAGCGGGTTGTAGATGCCGGAACTCGGCGCACCCACGAAGCCTCCGTCCATCAGCGGGGGACCTCCGGCCATCCCCACCAGCCCGCCCCACGTACGCGTGCCGATCAGCTTGCCCACGCCGGCGCGCTTAAAGTACCAGGGCATGGCGTCACCGCCCGAGCCGGCGCGCTCGTTGATGAGCATTACCTTCGGCCCGAAAATGCCCTGCGGCTGCACAATGTCGCTGCCCACCCGGTTCGCCGCGGCGCTCAGCGGCTTGCGGTTGAGGATCTCCGCGATGTCGGTGGCCAGCAGGCCGCCGCCGTTGAAGCGCTCGTCCACAATGGCGGCCTGCTTTCCGATCTGCGCGTAGAAGTAGCGGTTGAACGCGGTCAACCCTCCATTGGCCGTGTCCGGCATGTAGATATAGGCCACTTTGCCGCCGCTCATCTGATCGACTTTGCGGCGATTCTCCTCAATCCAGGCGAGATTCCGCAGCCGGCCCTCGTCAGCCACCGGAACTACGGTCACTTCGCGCGCCCCGGCGCCATTGGGGTCCGCGCCCACGCGCAGTACCACCGATTTTTCGGCCAGACCCTCGAAGAAGCTGTAGACGTTCTCCGGCGGACGCACCTCGCGGCCGTTGACCGCCAGCAGATACTCGCCCGCTTTCACATTCACTCCCGGCTGCGTGAGCGGCGCGCGAAGTTGCGGGTTCCAATTCTCGCCGTTATAAACCTTGCTGAAGCGGTATCTGCCACCGGCAACCTCGTAATCGGCGCCCAGCAGGCCCGTCTGCACGCGCTTCACCTCCGGCGTATCGCCGCCGCCTGTCCCCATATGGCTCACCGTGATGTTGCCCAGCATCTCCTGGAACAGGTAGGTGAGATCGTCGCGGGAAGCGACGTTGCGCAAATAGGGCTCGTATTTCTTCTCCGCCGCCTTCAGGTCGAGGCCGTGAAGATTGCGGTCGTAGAACCAATCGCGTTCCACCCGCCACGCTTCCCGGTACATCTGCTTCCATTCCTGAACCGGATCGACGCGCACTTCGATCCCGCTGGTCTTGAGCGCTCCCTGGACTGCGGCCGGCGGCGCTGCCGGTGGCGGCGCTGCGCCGGCGGGCCCGGTCGCCATGGGCCGCAGGGATGCGATCATCCAGTTCTCGCCCTAACGATAGAGCGCTTTGTCGCCGCCGCTCGACATCTGGAAATTGTTTACGCCGGTGAGCGGCACGTCGCTTTTCCGGGCTTTCAGGTCGTAGCGGTGGATAGTCAGGCCCGGACCTCCCGCGGGACCATCCGGGACCGCCGCGGCCGGCGCCTCGAGCGCCAGCAGCGTGCCCGCCTTCCCCACCTGCAGCGCCAAGTATCGCCGCGGCGGCATGGGCACCGACAGGATTCGCTGGTCGATTCCGTCCAGGTCGATCTTAACGTCGATCTTGACATCCGGGGCGCCGGGTTTCGGCTTCGCGGCCTCGGCCGGCTTGGCTCCGTCCGGCGGCGCTGCGCCCGCGGCGCTATCGGGTTTGGTATCGGCCGGCTTCTTCTCGTCCACCCCCTTCTCCTCGTCGCTCTCGGGCGCGAACGGAGAGGGTTGCGTCTTGTCCAGAACAGCCAGGTAAATGGAGCTCGTCGAGGTGCGGCCGACGGCATGAATATCGAGCGCCAGGCCCTCACCGGAGTTCGTGCTCGCCGTGAAGTAGAGATACTTGCCGTCTTTGTCGAACACAGGATTCGTCGCGTCGCTCAAGCCGTCGGTCACCTGCGTGGATTTTCCGTCCGCCAGCGAATAAAGATGGATAGCGCTCAACTCGTTCGGCAGCACTTTGGAATATGCCAGCCATTTGCTGTCCGGAGACCATGCGCCTGCGATATCGCCGTTGCGCATCTGGTAGGTGTCCTGCGCCACCTCCACCTGCTTCGCCGTCTCCAGATCCACGTACGAAAGCCGCATGAAGCTGTCGACCAGGGCGATTTTCTTACTGTCCGGAGAAAACCTCGGGGAGCGGTAGAAACCCGCTTTCAACTCGATCTTCTTCACTTCTCCCGCGCCGCTCTGCGGCCGGAGGTGGAGCGCGTACTCGCCTGATTCATCCGAGAGGTACGCAATGTTCTTGCCGTCCGGCGACCACTGCGGCTCGCGTTCCATCACTCCCGGCGTATTCGTCAGGTTGCGGGGGTCGCCCTTCTCCGCCGGCACCGTGATGATGTCGCCGCGGGCCGTAAACACGGCGCGAGCGCCATTCGGCGACACGTCCGCCTCACTCAGCCGCCGCCCCACGTTGACCAGCCTGGTGCGCAGTTCCGGGAAATCGCCCTGCACGCGAATCGTCACCGGCTTCGCCTTGCCGGACTTCAGGTCATAAACGGAAATCCCGCCGAACTGTTCGTAGACAATCGCATCCGGTCCAAGCGAGGCGGACTTCAGGTCCAGTCCCTGGTTTGGGATGGCTTCGCGCACGGTTTTCGTTTTGACCTCGTAGTAGAAGAGCGTCACAGCCCCGTTGCGGTCCGACAGGAAGTAGACGCGGTCTCCGGACCACATGGGGTTGAAGTCGTTGGAATTCGTGCGCGGCACCTTCGTGATGGAGCTGTCGGCGAGGTTGGCGAGCCAGATGCGCGCCGTCTGGCCGCCGCGATACCGCTTCCACATCACGAACGCCTTCCCAATGGGCTCGTAGGCGATCGACTGGCCGTCGGCCGACATCGACGCCTGGTATCCCGTTGGGAGCGGCAACTTTTCTTCCACGCCTCCCTCGGCCGGAACGGTGAACATCTCGCCGTAACGCGAGTACGCGGTTCGCGTGGAGCCGAAGATGATCCGCTTGCCGTCGGGCGTCCAGCCCAGCACGCGGTCGGCCGCCGGGTGCCATGTGAGTCTCTTCGGCACGCCGCCCGAAGCGGGGATCACGAAAACATCCACGTTGCCGTCGTACTCGCCGGTGAAGGCGATGCGTGTGCCGTCCGGCGAAAACGCCGGGTCGGTTTCAATGCCGGTCCCGCTGGTGAGGCGCACGGCTGGTGAATTCAGAATACACGAAGAGCTGTTGCGGCACCACATTGCGGGCATGGCTGAGGTGCACCTCAAGCGGTGGTTTTCAACCAGGGATCTCACGCTCGCGATGACATAAGTTGTTTATATTTCAAATACTTGGGATTGGCACATGGTTTGCACATCTGACAGCTGGAAGTATTGGAGGTTCTTATGAATCGGAC
Source organism: Bryobacterales bacterium (assembly GCA_003136215.1). Classification (GTDB taxonomy): domain Bacteria; phylum Acidobacteriota; class Terriglobia; order Bryobacterales; family Bryobacteraceae; genus Solibacter. Next base: position 10,088 of record PLDO01000123.1, on the reverse strand, counting down.
AGTGCAGACAGGGTCGTTCAAATCCGCGCTTCCGGCGCTTGCCCTTGGCGCGGTCCTGATGTTGCTTGGCCCTACGGCCGCTTTGGCTCAGCGCGGCGGCGGCGGACACGGTGGGCACTCCGGCGGCAGTTATTCCGGCCGCAGCTATTCCGGCGGCGGTGGACGCAGCTATTCCGCGCCATCCGGCCGCAGCTATTCGGGCGGCGGTGGACGCAGCTATTCCGCGCCCTACGCGGGCCGCAGCTATGCCGGCGGGCGCAGCTATTACGGCGGCGGACACTACGGTGGAGGAGCCGGTTACTATGCCGGCCGGTTCTACAGCGGCCGAGGCTACTACTACGGTGGACGCTTCTGGGCTCGTCCTTACTACGGCGTCGGGATCGGCATCCCGTTCGGTTGGGGCTATAATTCGGGCTACGGTTGTGGCTACTATGACGGATACGGCTACTGGCAACCGGCTCCCTGTTACCCGAACGTCAGCGTCCACTCGGGCTACTGATCGAGTCGATTACCACCAACCCTAAAGACCCTTTTCTCCTGAATTTTGATACCATATCTCTTTCAGGGGGTGTGGTGTTTCTCATCAGTCGTAGGATACAGTTCGGTCCAACTACCTTCCTCTGGGACGTGAAAGCGCCGGATGTGGCGCGGGCGGCGCGTCCCGGACACTTTATCATGGCTCGCATTGACGAGCATGGGGAACGCATCCCGCTGACCGTGGCAGATTTCAACGTGGCCAATGGCACGGTCACGGTAGTCGTTCAAGCCGTGGGCAAAACCACCTTTGAAATGTTGGCGTTGCGCGAAGGCGACACGATTCTCGATTTCATCGGTCCGCTGGGCTTGCCCAGCCATATCCGCAAACTCGAAGGTACCGTCGTGCTGGTGGGCGGCGGACTCGGCGTAGCGCCCATCTATCCTCAATTGCGGGCGTACAAGGAGGCGGGCAACCGGACGGTCTCCATCGTCGGCTTCCGCAATCGCGACCTGGTGTTCTGGGAAGATCAGTTCCGCCAGTGCTCCGACGACCTGATCGTCACCACCGACGATGGCAGCTACGGCCGGCACGGCTTTGTCACCCACGCCCTGGCCGACGTCCTGGCCAACGAAAGGAACATTAGCGAAGTGGTTGCCATCGGGCCCATCCCCATGATGAAGGCGTGCTGCGAAGTCACCCGCCCCTTCGCCATCCCCACCATCGTCAGCCTCAATTCCATCATGGTGGATGGCACCGGAATGTGCGGGTCCTGCCGCGTCACCGTGGGCGGGAAAATGAAGTTCGCCTGCGTGGACGGCGCGGATTTCGACGGCCACCTGGTCAACTTCGATGAGTTGCAATTGCGCCAGAAGCGTTTCGCGCGCGAAGAGAAGGCCGCCATGGAGCGGTTCCGCAACGAATCGGCCGCGCTGGCCGGGTTCCCCGAGGCCAGCGACGCGACGCCGGAACGCCTGGCGGCGGCCTGCCAACTGCCGGAAGCCATACCCGAAACGCCCGCCCTGCGCATCCCCAAGAACATCAAGACCATTCCGCCGGAGCGCGCCCCCATGCCGCACCAGCCGGCGGAAGCGCGCGTCCACAATTTCAACGAAGTCGCTCTCGGCCTGGACCTGGACGGCGCCCTCCACGAGGCGGAACGCTGCCTGCGCTGCAAGAAGCCGCGCTGCGTGCCCGGTTGCCCGGTGGGCATCGACATCCCGGGCTTCATCTCGGCGCTGGCCCGCAAGGACGTCGAGCAATCCTACCGCATTCTGAAAACCGCCAACGCGCTGCCGGCGGTGTGCGGGCGCGTCTGCCCGCAGGAATCGCAGTGCGAGGCTACCTGCGTGGTCAGCCTCAAGTTCAAGCCGGTAGCCATCGGGCGCCTGGAACGCTTCGTGGCCGACGCCGGCAGGGGGCGCGGGTGGGACCAGGTGGCCGTTGCCGCCGTGGCCGAAACCAAGCGGGCAGCCATCATCGGCAGCGGTCCGAGCGGCCTCGCCTGCGCCGGAGAACTGGCCCGCCATGGCGTGTCGGTGACCGTTTTCGAGGCCCTCCACGTAGCCGGCGGAGTGCTGAAATACGGCATCCCCGAATTCCGCCTGCCCGACATCATCATCGATGCCGAAATCGAGAACCTGAAGGGGATGGGGGTCGAGATCAAGCTCGACACCATCATCGGCAAGCTCTTCACCATCCCGCAGTTGTTGGGCGAGATGGGCTATCACGCGGCGTTCGTGGGCACCGGCGCCGGGTCGCCGAAGTTCGGCAATATCCCCGGCGAGGCGTACAACGGCGTGTTTTCCGCCAACGAATTCCTCACCCGCGTCAACCTGATGCGCGGCCACCGGCAACCGCTCTACGATACCCCGGTCGGCATGGGAAAACGCGTGGCCGTGGTGGGCGCGGGCAATACCGCGATGGATGCGGCGCGCGTGGCGATGCGTATGGGCGCCGAATCGGTCTCCGTAGTGTACCGCCGTACGCGGCGCGAATCGCCCGCCCGCACGGAGGAGCTGGAGCACGCCATCGAAGAGGGTATCCACTTCCAGTGGCTCACCCTCCCGGTGGAGATTCTGGGCAACGCGGACGGTTGGGTCACCGGGATGCGCTGCCAGAAGATGGAACTCGGCGAGCCCGATGCCTCGGGACGCCGCCGGCCGGTAGCCGTCGAGGGGTCGGACTTCCTGATCGACGTCGATACGGTCATCTACGCCCTGGGCACCACCGCGAACCCCATCATCGCGCAGACCACTCCGGGCCTGGGCACCAATAAGTGGGGATACATCGACATCGACGAACGCACCGGGATGACCAACCTTCCCGGCCTGTTCGCGGGCGGCGATATCGTTACCGGCGCCGCGACCGTCATCCTGGCCATGGGAGCCGGTAAGCGCGCCGCCCAGGGAATGCTGGAATATATGGGTGTCTTGGCGCCGCAAGCGTCACCGGAACTGGTTCCGGCGGGGGGAGCATAACATGCCATCGACTTGTCCAAAATGCCGCGCGGTGATTGAAGAAGACGAAATCTGCTGCGCCCAGGTGCGCTACACCTGGCGCTGCAAGAGCTGCTTCAAACTCACCAGCGGACTCGCCATGCCGTACGGGAAGTGCTTCCTGTGCGGCGGCGATCTGGAAGTGATCCGCGATCGCGACCTGGGCGACTCCATGCGGTTCCGCGCCATCCGCGATGCCGTGCAGTTCGAGCTGAACTCGTTCCACTTCTATAAGCTGGCGCGCGACAAGGCGAGCTCACCGGAGCAGCGCGCGGTGCTCGAGCGGCTCTACGAAGCCGAACTCGATCACCTCCACGAGCTGGAAGAGAAATACCACGCGCATCTGGATCGCGAAGTGGTGGAGCTTTCCAAGGACGAGGATAAGCTGCTCGCGAACTGGCTCTTCCGCGGCATTCACGTGGGAGCAACCTCCGGCGTGACCGACCTCTACAAGATCGCCCTGGAGATGGAGAAGCGCACGCGCGACCATTTCCGCAAGCTGGCCAACGAATTGCCCAAGGGGCTGGAGAAGGACCTCTGCGGCGAGCTGGCGGCGGAGGAAGAAGAGCACGTGGCCCTGCTGCAAGGCGAGCTGGAGCAATTCGGGACGTAGGACAGGCCTCCCGGCCTGTCCATCGCAGGCGGAACCGCCTGCGCCACCAAGTGATGCCGTGTGCCCTGGCATTGGTGGGGCGGGCTTCAGCCTGCCAATGCCCGCGTTGCGGGCGCAGGAACACCGCTTCGTAACATGGCATCGCACGTGCCGTCTAACCTCACGGGGTGACCCAGCCATTGACCTTCTTCGACCGCGGCGCGCGACACTGGTGCCGGTGTGCCTCACTGGCTGTGGCGCTTTGGGGCGCCGCCGCGGCCAATGCCGCTGGCTTCTCCGCCATCCTCGGCGGCGCCGGCCAGGACTACGCCGCGTCGGTGGCAACCGACTCGAAAGGCAACATTTACGTCGCCGGGTTGACCTACTCCCCCGATTTCCCCGTCACCCCGGGCGCGCTGCAAATCAAAATCGGCAGCACCGGCCCGAGCGACGCCTTCGTCGCCAAGTTCGCACCCGATGGCACTCTGCTGTGGTCCACGTTTCTCGGCGGCAGCGGCGACGACTGGGCCACCGGGGTGGCGGTGGACTCCGTTGGCAATGTGCTGGTCACCGGCTGGACGCGGTCTGTCGATTTTCCCGTCTACCACGCGGCCCAGCCCACGCTGAACAGCGGCGTGTCGGCGGGCCGCTTCGATGCCTTCGTCGCCAAACTAGACCCCACCGGGAGCAAACTCCTCTATTCCACGTTCCTGGGCAGCGATGGCGACGACGGAGCCGCCGGCATTGCGCTGGACGCCGCCGGGAACGCCTACATCACCGGCACGGTCAATTCCTCGGCCAGCTTCACCGGCATGAAGGTCCTGCCCGACGTGTTCGGTATCTTCGTTGCCAAACTGGATCCCCTAGGTGCCCTGGTCTACACGTTCCTACATCCGTACGGGACCGCCGCCGGAATCGCCGTGGACGCGGCAGGCAGCGCCTACGTGGCCGGAACGGTCTATTCGAACGCTCCCGCCAACAGCGCCACGCAGACCTTCGGCGTGCCGGGCGACGCACAGGCCATGGTGTTCAAGGTCTCCGCCGATGGCTCGAAGAAGCCCTACGAGACCACGCTGGGCGGCAGCATCCGGGCGGACGGCATGGCCATCGCCGTAGACCGCACCGGCGCGGCATACCTCGCGGGAACTACCACCTCAGTCGATTTCCCCCTCGTGCGCCCCCTCCAGAGCACGTTGGGTGCACGTCCGCTTTGGAAGAGCACTGATGGCGGCGCCACCTGGGCGCCCATGGACGATCTGCCTTTCGCGTATCTGCAGGCGTTGGTGGCAGACCCGAGCACCCCCAACACGCTCTACGCCGCCACCCGGGATGGCGGCATCTTCAAGGGCCTGGATGGCGGCGTCACCTGGAATACCTGGAACCCGGCCAACCGCGGCCTCGCCAACACCCGCATGCAGGCGCTGGCCATTGATCCGCTCCATCCCCAGGTTCTGTATGCCGCCACCGGCGCAGGTGTCAACCCCGGCGCGCTCTACAAGACCGTGGACGGCGGCAACAGCTGGAGCATGGTCGATTCGGCCTCGTTTGCGGTGGTTCAGCAACTCGCCGTGGATGCCCGGAATCCCAACATCGTTTATGCCGTCTGGAACAGCGGCGGTACGCGCAAAACCCTCGACGGAGGCGCGACATGGAATAGCGTTCCCTTTCCCGGCACGGCGATCGCTACCCTGGCGCTCGACCCGCACGCCGCCGGGAGCATCCTGGCGTACTCGGTCGAGACGTTTGGCGCGCCTCCCTTCGGCGCCGGGGGAAGTCTGCCGTTTGTTTATCGTAGTGACAACGGCGGAACCGACTGGGTCAGACTCTCTTCGCCCGCGGTAGCCGGCCCTGGCTTAACTGTAGACGGCTCCACCAACCCCTCCACCGTGTACGCCGGACTCAGTTCGCGCAGCGTCGATGGAGGCATCACGTGGTCGTCTCTCAGTACGCCGGCGCCAAGTACGGACCTCGGCGCCGTGGCGGTGGACCCGGTTGGAGTGCTTTACGCCGCCTTTTTCCACAATGGCATATTCGCCTCTCACGACCGCGCCCAGACCTGGACCTTGCTCGGTTCGCCCGTGCCTCCGTTCCCCAATGATTCGCTCGTCAGTTACGTCAACGCCATCGTCACCGCCGGCGCTTCCGGTACGCTTTACGCTATCGTGACGAACACGCAGACCAGCGGCTTCGTGAGCAAGCTCAGTCCGGACGGGTCGAGCATCCTCTACTCCACGCTGCTGCGCGGCCACGTCTCCATGGCGCCGTTGGCGACCTACGCCGCGGAACCAGGCGTTTTCGCCACACAGAATTGGATCGATGCTATCGCGCTCGACGCCGCGGGCAACGTCGTGATCGCCGGCGGCACCCGCTCCAACGATTTTCCGATCGTGAACCCGTCGCAGGCGTTGAGCGCCGGTAAGGCCGACGCCTTCGCCGCCGTCATCTCCGCCGACGGAAGCCGGCTCACGTACTCGACCTACGTGGGCGGTTCCGGAGACGACGGCGCGCTGGGGGTAGCGGTCGACGTCCAAGGTAGTGTGATTCTCGCCGGACAGACGTGGTCCTTCGACTTTCCCGTGCCGGGCGGAGTGAAGGCACCGGCCGGACAACTGGGCGATGTGTTCGTGGCCAAGTTGGCGCCGCCCGCCGCGCCGGTCATCACGTCAGTGCTCAACGCCGCCAGTTTCCAGCCCGGCATCGAGGCCGGCTCCTGGGTGATGATCAAGGGCACGAACCTGGCCAACACCAATCCCGGCCGCACCTGGCGCACCGACGAGATCGTCGGTGGCAACCTTCCGGCGTCGCTCGACGGGGTCAGCGTTACGATCAACGGCAAGCCCGCCTTCGTGTATTACATCAGCCCGACGCAGATCAACGTGCAGGCCCCATCGGACACCGCTGTGGGCACGGTCAGCGTGGTAGTCACCAACAACGGCTTGGCCAGTGCTCCGGTACCCGCGCAACTGCAGGCCTTCGCGCCGGCCTTCTTTCAATACCCCGGCACCGACGACGTGACAGCATCGCGCCTGCCGGACTACGCGCCGGTTGGCGACCCGGCCGCGATATCCGGAACCGTGGCGGCCAAACCGGGGGACTTTGTGGTGCTCTGGGGGACGGGTTTCGGCGCTACCAATCCGCCGGTGCCGGCGGGCACGGCGGTGAGCGGCGCGCCCCAAGCGGTGACCGCCCCAACGGTCATGGTGGGTGGCGTGGCGGCGGAGGTGGTGAGTACGGTTCTGGCCACGGGATCCGCCGGGTTGTACCAGGTGACGATCCGGATTCCCGCAACGGCCCCGCCCGGAGCGGCCGCTGTGCAGGCGTCGGTGGGCGGCGTGCGGACGGCCGGCGGAGTCAGCCTGTTTATTGCCGCGCCGTAGCGATCGCGCCGTTTTCTTCCCAGGCCACCAGCATGCCGCCATCGGAAAGCGCCACGATGGCGGGGAATGCGCCGGCACTGGAAAGCTGCGACGGACGGTTCGCGCCGGGCGCGTGAAGTTCGATACCGGAAGGCGTCCTCCACGCGGCATAAAAGCCCCTGGAACCGGCGCCGAATGCGACATCCTGCCCGCTGCCGATTTTGACTTCGGGTTTGCCCGGCGCGGCCAGATAGACATCGTGGTCGCGGCGCCAGGCGCTGGAGATCTGGCCGTTGCGCACGGCCACGCCGCCGCCATCCATCGGGCAAGCGTCGAGCTTCCACGTGCCCTTACCCTGCTTGACGGCAGGACCGGCGGGTTGCCCGTCACGCAGACGCAAGGTGTATAGGTCGCGCGATCCGGCGAGCACGTTGCGCCACATCACGACAAACTCGCCGTGTCCCATGGCGGCCAGCGACGGGTCGCAGCACTGGCAGATGGTGCCATCGGGCGATTGGTAGAGGAGGACGTTGCGCGACCAGGAGATTCCGGCGTCATTAGAGAACGCGCCGTACAGGCGTTTGCCAGTGCCGCCGCGGTCGTCCAGCCAGGCGGCGGCCATGTGGCCTCCGGCATCGGCGACCAGGGCGTGCAGTCCTTCGCGCGCCGCCTTGGGTGTGTCGTTGACCTCCAGGGGCGGCGACCACGAAAGCCCGCCATCGGTGGATCGCCACACCAGCAGGTCGCCGGGGTCGCTCGCGATGGCGCTGACCACGATGGCGTTGCCGCTGATGGCGACGCGCGGGCCGCGATGCCGGCCGAGCAACAGTTTCGGCAAATCGGCGACTTTGGAAGGCGCGGCGAAACTGCGCCCGTTATCCAGCGAGCGCGCAAGGTAGATGGCCTCGCCGGAGCCGAACACGAGCGCCACGGTTCCACCCTCGGCGGCCAGTTGTGGTTGCAGGTTGGGCGCCGTGGGCGATACCGGCGGCAGATGCAGAGCGACGAGGGCAGCCAGCAGGAGCATGCTGTCATTCTAATGGAAAGGGCCGGAGCTTGCGCTCCGGCCCTTGGCAGGCTGAAGGCCTGCCCCACCAATGCCAAGGTGGCGCAGGCAGTTCTGCCTGCGAACTACTTGGTACGCGAAGTTTCGGTACTGTCGCCACTGATGGCAGCTTGCGCGGCGGCCAGGCGGGCGATGGGAACGCGGAACGGAGAGCAGGACACGTAGTCCATGCCGACGCGGTAGCAGAACTGCACGGAGCTCGGCTCGCCGCCGTGCTCGCCGCAGATGCCGACTTCCAGGTTGGGGTTGGTCTTGCGGCCACGCTCGACGGCAATCTTCACCAACTGGCCGACGCCTTCCTGGTCGAGGACGGCGAAGGGATCGGCGGCGAAGATCTTCTTATCCTGGTACTCCTGCGAGAACTTCGTATAGTCGTCGCGCGAGAGGCCCATGGCGGTCTGGGTCAGATCGTTGGTGCCGAAGCTGAAGAACTCGGCTTCCTTGGCCACGTCGCCGGCGGTGAGCGCGGCGCGCGGGATTTCGATCATGGTGCCGACCATGTACTTGAGGTCTTTCATGCCGGCCTTACCGAGCACTTCGTCGGCAACGGCGACCACGATCTTCTTCTGGTTCTCGAATTCCTTGACGCCGCCGATCAGCGGGATCATGACTTCGGGAATCACCTTCACGCCCTTCTTGGCCACCTGGACGACGGCTTCAAAGATGGCGCGGGCCTGCATTTCGGTGATCTCGGGATAGGTGATGCCGAGACGGCAGCCGCGGTGGCCCAGCATGGGGTTGAACTCGTGGAGTTCTTCGACGCGCTTGAGCAACTCGGGGATAACGGTCTTGAGGTTCTTGACTTCGGCGCCGAATTTCACGTACTTGGCGACCAGTTCGCGCTTCATTTTGATGTCGGCGTAGGGCAGGATGGCGACGTCCACCATGAGGTCTTCGCGCTTGGGGAGGAACTCGTGGAGCGGCGGATCGAGCGTGCGGATGACCACCGGGAAGCCGTTCATGGCGGTGAAGAGGCCGGCGAAATCCTTGCGCTGCATGGGGAGGAGCTTCTGCAGGGCCTTGCGGCGGCTCTTTTCGTCGCGCGCCAGAATCATGGCCTGCATGTGTTCGATGCGGTCCTCGGCGAAGAACATGTGCTCGGTGCGGCACAGTCCGATGCCTTCGGCGCCGAATTTGCGGGCGACTTTGGCGTCGCGCGGGATATCGGCATTGGCGCGCACGCCGAACTTGCCGCGGAACTCGTCGGCCCACTCCATGAAGGTCTTGAGGATGCCCGAGGAGGGGTCGGCTTCAATGGTGTTGGCCTTGCCGGCGAAAACTTCTCCGGTGGAGCCATCGAGCGACATCCAGTCGCCTTCCTTCAAGGTGATGAGTTTGCCGCCGACGGTGACGGAGACCAATTTCTTGTGCTCTTCGACGGTGACGGATTCGGCGCCGGCGACGCAGGGGGTTCCCATGCCGCGGCAGACCACGGCGGCGTGAGAGGTCATACCGCCGCGCGAGGTCAGAATGCCCTTGGAGACTTCCATGCCCTGGATGTCATCGGGCTGGGTTTCCTTGCGGACCAACACGACGGGACCCTTCTTGGAGGCTTCCACGGCAGCCTCGGCGGTGAACGAGATCATGCCGACCGAAGCGCCCGGTGAGGCGGGCAGACCCTTGGCGAGGAGGACGAGTTCCTTCTTGCTCTTGGGGTCGAGCACGGGGTGGAGGAGCTGATCGAGCTGCTGGGGATCGACGCGGAGGACGGCTTCCTGCTTGCTGATGAGGCCTTCGCCGACCATCTCGACGGCGATGCGCACGGCCGCGGGGCCGGTGCGCTTGCCGTTGCGGGTCTGCAGCATGTAGAGCGTGCCGTCCTGGATGGTGAACTCGAAATCCTGGATGTCGCGGTAGTGGTTTTCCAGCGAGGTGGTGATCTCTTTCAGCTGGTTGTAGACCGCGGCGTTCCACTTTTCGAGGTCGGAAATGGGGTGCGGGGTGCGGATGCCGGCCACCACGTCTTCGCCCTGGGCGTTTTCCAGGAATTCGCCGTAGAAGGCCTTCTCGCCGGTGGCGGGATTGCGGGTGAAACCGACGCCGGTGGCTGAAGTTTCGCCGAGGTTGCCGAAAACCATCGCCTGGACGTTGACGGCGGTGC
>PLDO01000359.1 GCA_003136215.1 Bryobacterales bacterium | reverse complement strand
CGCTCCACCACTTCGCCGGCGGCGATCTGGTTGGCTACCTGGTCGGGAAGAATCCGGATGCGACCCATGTCTATAACTGTGGCATAAGGCTCCGCCTTGTGCAGGCGAGCGCAGCTCGCCAGTGCGGCAATCTCAAAAACCGCCCCAGCACGCGCTCCGTCAGCGAAGCGCAATACCCGTTTTCATCTGTGTTCATCTGTGTTCATCTGTGGCCAATTTGACTGTGCCGCCTTACGCGAACTCTTCTCAGAAAACGTTTTTAGCCACAGATGAACACAGATGAACACAGATAAGACCAACCCCATGCCATTTTGCGAAGCCCGCGCCCCCCGCGAAAAATCAACCATTTGCATCCGCTAATCCACTCTGATACTATCTATATGGCAGATCGGAATCCTCCCCTTGAAGTGCCGCAAATCCACAACGGAGTAACAAAATCAACTGAATGAGCTTCACCGTATTTCTTGGTAATCTCCCTACCTGGGTCACCGCCGACGATATTAAGCAATGGCTGGCCGCCGAAGATCTCGTGGCCGATGCCGTCAAAGTGATCCGAAATCACGAAACGCAGGAATCCAAGGGCTTCGCATTTGTCGAAGCGCCCACCAACGACGAGATGCAATCGATCATTCGCCGTTTTGACCGCGCCCCCCTGGAAGACCGGTTGTTGCGCGCCAATCCCGCGCAGCCGCCGAAAGGCAAGGATGCTCCTCGTGGAGCCGCGCCGTCGGCTCAACAGCCCGCAGCACCCAATGCCATCCGAATCGAACAACGTCCCGACCGTAAGAAGCGCGGTGGACGAAATCGCGAGCAGTCGCCCCGCAGCGCGTTTGCCGCCGAGTTGGCGAAGGTCCTGTAAGTCAGGCTTCGCCTGCCCGGGCGGCGCAGGCCGCTCCTGGTCCGCGGTCCACACCTGTGAACGCAGGTCACATCCCGCTTTTTTATATCCCCCCTATTTTCATATCGTTGCGATTGGCCTCATGCGTGCCTTTTGCCACACTATGAAATACTCCTGGCTGTGTCTGATGGTGGGCAGCCTGCTCGTCGCTGGAACCCAAGATTCCGATCTGAATGTCAACAAACGTTACACGGTGGATACGGTGATCGTGGCTGGAAAGGGCTGGACGACCAACGTCGCCGATCAGCAGACGGACAAGTTCAGTTCCGGCCTGCGCAAGGATCTGGCGGCGCTGATCGGGCAGAAGCTGAATCCGGGCATTCTGGACGGGTTGGCGGCGCGCCTCAAGAAGGAACTCTCGTCAAGCGAGGTGAGCCACCACGTGCTGCGCGGCGATACTCCGGATCACGTCCGCGTGGAGTTCGAGGCGAGGCCCGCGCGCTACGGCGTCGACGCCACGGTCACCAAGTTCCTCTACGATTCCAAACAGGGATGGAGCGGGGCCGGCTCGGTAGGATTCACCGTGCAACAGAACACTTTTGGTTTCGGTCTGGCCAGTGACGGCGACACGCTCGACGAGCGCTTCGCCGGAATTTCCGCGCACTACGAGAACAAGCACGTGACCGATCGCGTGGGCCTGCGATTCCTCTTCGAGAGCTATCACGAGCAATGGAACCAGAGCACGCTGGACGCCCTGGCGGCAAACCCCGGCCAGACGTCGGATGCCTACCGCACGCGGCAGAATTTTCAGCCTTCAGCCACCATTAGCCTGGCCAAACCCCTGACGCTGGAGATCGGCGTCGGCTTTCAGCGCTTTCAGAACCAGTATCCCGCCACCCACTACGAGGCCGCCAATGCCGTGATTTCGACCCTGCGCTACCACCAGCGGTGGCCGGAATCGGAGTTTCAGCAGGACGTGGATGCGGACTATACCCTGCGCGCGTCCACCAGGCTCCTGGGCAGCGACTACGTGTATACCTCGCACCTCGTGGGGCTGCATTACCGCGTGGCGCACGGCAAACACCAGTTGATGGAGCAGGTGGTGGCCGGCGGCATCGTTGGGCAGGCGCCGCTGGCGGAACGCTTCGTAGCCGGCAACAGCTACTACCTCCGCGGCTGGAACAAGTACGATATCGACCCAATTGGGGGAAACCGGCTGGTCCACAACACCGTCGAGTATCGGTATGGACCCTTCCAGGCGTTTTACGATGCTGGCGCTGTCTGGGATAGCGGCCAGCCCGCCACGCCGCGGCACTCGGTCGGGGTGGGTTTCAAAGAATCGCTTTTTTCGCTCGCCTTAGCTTTCCCGGTAAGGTCCGGACACGTCGAACCGATAGTGATGATAGGCATGATTTATTGATGGAAACCCGCCCGCGGGAGACAAAGATCAGCCGCAGGAGCTGGCTTCTGGCCGGCCTGACGGCCCCTCTGTTCTCCGCGCGCGCGGCCGATTCCATGAAGGTCCTGTACGACGGCGACAACCTGCACGTAGCCGCCCCCAGCCTGCACTTCCTCAACGGACAGCCCCTGGAGCGCCTGAAATACGGCGACGTAGTGGCTTACGTGGCGCAACTCGAACTGCTCAACGAATCGCGCACAGCGGTGGTACGTCCGCAGAAAGGCCGCTTCGTGGTGAGCTATGCTCTTTGGGAGGAGAAGTTCTCCGTGACGCAACTGGGGAACACGCCGGGGGGCGCCGTGCGGACGGTCGAAGGGCTATCGCTCGCGGCCGCCGAAACCTGGTGTTTCGACAACCTGCTCATGAGCACGTTGGGGCTGGAGCCTAACCTCTACTACTGGCTGCGCCTGGAACTGCGCACCGGCACGGCGCGCGACTTTACCGACGAGACGAGGATCGGAATCAGTATTCACGATCTGATCGACTTGCTGGGCCGCAAGAACACCGAAATCACGCATTGGGGACCGCTTGAGACTCGCGTGCGTCTGGCCGATCTGCCCCGTTTGGCGGGCCGCGGGTCGCGAAACGGGTGAACCGCCTTCGCAACAGGCTGATCCTGATCTTCCTGGCGGCCACGCTGGCGCCCCTCGCCGCCACCATTTGGATCACCACCTCGCTGCTCGAAGAGAGCATCGACACTTCTTCCACCCGCCGTCTGGACACACTCTCTAAATCGCTGAAAGTCACCGCCCGCGAGTTCTACGAGCGCGCGAGCGACGACCTGAAGCGCAAAGCGCAGGCCGGCGAGATCCCCCCGCACCGCTACGATCCGCTGGATCGCGCGTCGTGGCCGGAAGCCATCAAGATCTTCTCGGGCGGCCTCGAGGGCGAGCGTGTGGTGCGCGCCGGCCAGGATGGCAGCCGCCTGGACTACCTGGTGCGCCACGGCAACGAGATCTGGGCCTACTCGGAGAGCCTGGGCGACGTGGCAATGGATCGCCTGACGCGCGAAATCCGCGATGCGCGCCGCGCGGTGGAAGAGGCCAACGAGCGCGATCTGCGCCGCGGCATCAAGCGCACCTACATCGTGCTGGCGGCAGGCATCTGGCTGGTGTCGCTCGCCCTGTTGGTCTACCTGGCGCATCGCATCAGCCGCCCCATCCAGGAGCTGACCACCGGGCTGGGCAAGCTGGCGGCGGGAGATCTGAACGCGCGCGTCGAGGCGCGGCGCGACGACGAAATCGGGCGCGCCATCGGGGCCTTCAACAACATGGCGGCCCGGCTTCAGGAGAGCACGGAGCGGCTGGTCTACCTGCGGCAACTGGCCAGCTGGCAGACGCTGGCGCGCAAGATGGCGCACGAGGTGAAGAACTCGCTGACGCCCATCCGGCTCACCGTGGAAGAGATGCTGGTGCGCTACGACGATGCCGACCGCGGCTTCATGGAGCAGGCCACGCAGATCGTGGTGGACGAAATCGAGACCCTGGAGCGGCGCATTCGCGCCTTCTCGCAATTCGCCACGGAACCCCCGGTGCAACCCGGCGAGGTGGACGTCAACGGGCTCCTCCAGGAGCGCATTGCGTTCCTTAAGACGGCGCATCCCGAGGTGGCCTACGATTGCCGCCTGGCGGACAGCGCGCCGCCGGTCGTGGCCGATCAGGACCTGCTGAAAGGCATCCTGACCAACCTCCTGGAGAACGCCGCCGAAGCCGCCGGCGAGGGCGGCAGGATCCTCGGCGTGACCGCCTCCGACGGGGGACGCGTCTCCATCGAGGTGCACGATTCCGGACCGGGATTGAGCGAACAGGCGCGCTCCAGCCTGTTTCAACCCACCATCTCGTTCAAGAAACGCGGTATGGGCCTGGGGCTTTCCATCGCGCGCAAAAGCGCGCTGCTCAACGGTGGAGACATTATTGTGGTGAAAGGAGAACTGGGCGGCGCAGGCTTCCGCGTGCTGCTGCCGGTGGCTACTCATGGCATCCAAACGCATCCTGATCGTGGATGACGAAGAGAATATCGGACGCTCGCTGCGCATGATTCTGGAGCGCGAGGGCTACGCGGTGAACTTCTGCCGCAGTGTGGCGGAGTTCACCCGGCACCCCGACGCGGGACGTGCCGACGCCTACCTGCTGGACATGAAGCTGCCCGACGGCAGCGGCATCGACCTGCTCAAGGCGATCAAACAGAACGGCGCCACCGCGCCCGCCATCATGATCTCCGGCCACGGCACCATTGCCGATGCGGTGGAAGCCACCCGCGCCGGCGCCTTCGACTTCCTGGAAAAACCCTTGAGCCGCGACCGCGTGCTGCTGGCCGTGAAGCACGCCATGGAACACTCCACCCTGCGCCAGGAGAACGAGCGGCTCCGCGAACTGGTGGGCACCTCGCCCAAGATGATCGGCAGCTCGCCCGCCTGGCAGCGCGCCGTGGAACAGGCGTCGATGGCGGCGCGCAGCGATGCGCGCGTGCTGCTCATCGGCGAATCCGGCACCGGCAAGGAACTGCTGGCGGCGCACATTCACAATGCCAGCCCGTTTGCCGCCGGACCGTTCGTCAAGGTCAACTGCGCGGCCATCCCCACCGAGTTGCTGGAGACGGAACTCTTCGGCCACGAGAAAGGCTCGTTCACCGGCGCCACGGCGCTGCGCCGCGGCAAATTCGAACTGGCCGATGGCGGCACCATCTTCCTGGACGAAGTCGGCGACCTGCACGGGGCTTCGCAGGCCAAACTGCTGCGCGTCTTGCAGGAGGGCGAGTTCCACCGCGTGGGCGGCGAGCAGATCATCCGCGTGAGCGTACGGGTGGTGTCGGCTACCAATCGCGATCTGGCCGCCATGGTGGTGGCGGAGAAATTCCGCGAGGACCTGTACTATCGCCTCAGCGTGGTGCCCATCCGCGTGCCTGCCCTGCGCGAGCGGCCGCACGATATCCGCCTGTTGGCGGAGTACTTCCTGGAAGATTTCTGCACCCGCAACAACTTCAAGCGCAAGGTGCTGGACGATGGCGTGTTCCCGCTGCTGGAAAGCTACGGCTGGCCGGGTAACGCGCGCGAGTTGCGCAACGTCGTCGAACGCATGGCCATCCTGACGCAGGGCGAGCGGCTGACCCGCGACTCCATCCCGGTGGAAGTGCGCGTGCAGCGCGAGGCGGGTCCGAAATCGACCATTCAGGAGGCGCGCGAATCGGCCGAGCGCGAGCACATTCTGCGCGCCCTCGATGAATCCAGTTGGAACGTTTCGGGTGCGGCGCGGGCGCTCGGCATGGAGCGGACCAATCTGCACAAGCGGATTCGCGCGCTCGGGCTGACCAGGGGGCAGTAGAAGCATATGGCAAATTCAGTTGTGGGGCAGGATGGAATCCTGCGGCCGATTGGCAATCGGCCCGGCCCTTACAAGAGACAGGGGAGTCGGCGCATATGGACACCATCGGCGTAATCGGCGTGGGCCTTCTCGGGTCGGCCATCGCCGCGCGCCTCACCGCCGCGGGCTATGGGGTCCTCGGCTACGACCTGCTGCCCGAACGCCGTCTGGGCGCGGGCTCCGCCCAGGAGGTGGCCGGCAAGTGCCGCACCATCATGCTGTGCCTGCCCACCTCCGATGTGGTCGCCGAGGTGCTGGGAGCGCTCGAACTCACGCCTGGGACCGCCATCATCGATTGCACTACCGGCGAACCGGAAGCCATGGCGGCGATGGGTACCAGGCTGGCGAAATCCTCCGTCGACTATCTGGACGCCACCGTGCTCGGCTCCAGCCGCGTCGTCCGCGGCGGCACCGCGGTGGTCATGGCCGGCGGCCGGCGCCCCGTGTTCGACGCCGCCGCGCCGCTCTTCAAAACCTTCGCCTCGCGCGCCTTCTATCTGGGAAGCTACGGCGCGGGCGCGCGCATGAAGCTGGTGGCCAACCTCGCGCTCGGCTTGCATCGCGCGGTGCTGGCCGAGACGCTGGCCTTCGCCCATGCCTGCGAGGTCTCGCCGGTGGACGCGCTCGAAGTGCTCAAGGCGGGAGCCGCCTATTCGCGGGTGATGGACGACAAAGGCCAAAAGATGCTCGACCACGATTTCACCGTGGAGGCCAGGCTCTCGCAGCACTTGAAGGATGTCCGCCTGATCCTCGCCGCGGCCGGCGCGAAGCACGCCAAGGTTCCGCTGTCCCTGGTCCACCGTCAGTTGCTGGAACGCCTGGAGGCGGCAGGTTACGGCGACATGGACAACAGCGCCATCATCATGGCCTACGAGTAGGGCGCACTGAAGTTTGGCCATTTCCAGGCTGCTGCCCAGCGTGGGTGGGGCATGCTTCAGCTTTGCTTCAGCTTGCCAGGCGAGCGCAGCTCGCCCAGAGCGGAGCCTTATGCCACCGCGCGCCACCAGATATGATGACCCCATGGCACCAGCCCGCTGGCGCAAGTTTGCGTTCGCTCTTCTGACCCTGATCTACTTCCTCTACTTCAACTGGGACGGCCTGTGGGTGCGATTCGCGGCCGATGACATGATGAACATGGTCCTCTATTGGAGGCCGACACCGCTCCGGTTGTTGCTCGATCTGGTCCTGCCCTGGCGAGGGGCATACCGTCCGATGGCAGCTCTCTTCTACCTGCCCCTGCTGCGATTCTTCGGTTTGAACCCGATTCCCTACCACGCCGTCATGCTCGGGCTCCTGCTGGGCAACCTGTACCTGGTGTACCGATTCGCCCGCCGCATCGGAAGCACTGAGCTGCAGGCAGGACTGGCCACGCTCGTCCTCGCCTATCACGCCGGTTTGAGCATGCTTTACTACAGCACCGTTTACATCTACGACGTGCTCTGCTTCTCGTTCTTCATGTCCGCGTTCCTCTGCTACGCAAGCGTCCGCGCCCGGGGCCGCCTGTTGCGCCGCGGCGAAACGGCGCTGGTGATGGCGCTGTACCTCTGTGCCCTCAATTCGAAGGAGATGGCGCTTACCCTGCCTCTCGTGCTGCTGGCGTACGAGTTCGTCTATCACCGGCCCGCGGCGCGGACACCGGGGGAAATCGGCAGATGGCTGCTCGGACCGGGGCGCGTGATGCTGTTTTGCGCGGCCCTGAACCTGGTCTTCCTTTATGGCAAGGCGTTCGGGCCGGACGCCTTGCTGCAAGCGCCCGGCTACCGTGCCGAGCTGTCGCTACACCGGCTGTTTGCGTTTGAGAAGGCGGCCATGGACGATCTGTTCCTCGCGTGGGGAAGCTTCGGTTGGCGCGGCGTGGTGGCGCTGTGGGTGGCGCTCGGGTGCCTGGCGTGGCGACGCCCGCGGCCCGTGCTGCGCTTTTGCTGGGCCTTTCTGATGCTTACGCCGCTCCCGCTGGCTTTCCTCGTCCAGACGCGCGGCGCGGCCTCCCTGTACATCCCGCTTGCCGCGTGGGCGGTGTTCGCCGCGGTCGTCCTGACGGACGTCGCCGGTGCCGTGGCGCGCTTTCTGGCGGCGGAACCCCTCTTCCGCCTCGCCGGCTATACGACGCTGTTTGCCGCCATCCTCTGCGCGGGTTTCTTTTTCTGGGCAAAGCAGAACGATCACTGGAAGCGCACGTCGGTGCGGCTTTCCATGGCGGATGTCGGCAGACAGACCGGCGCCGTGATCGACCAGTTCCGGGCCCTGAACCCTCGTGTGAAACCGGGCTCCCAGGTGGTGTTCCTGAACGATCCCTTCGACGATTGGGACATGCAGTTCATCGCCGAACTATGGTTCCGGGACCCGACCCTGCAGTTCCATCTGCAGCGCAAGGTACCGCTGCCGCCCGAAGAGCTGGCGAAGATGACGGTGTTCGATTTTCAGGACGGGCGCCTCGTGCGGATACCCATGCCGCCGCCGCTCACAGGTGGCGGATCACCGCGTCCGTGAATTCCGACGTCGAAGCTTTGCCGCCCACATCGCCGGTGAGGTGATCGCGCTCGGCGTACGTCTGATAAATCGCGTTGTGCAGGCGAGCCGAAGCCTCGCGCTCGCCGATATGCGCCAGCATCAGCACCGCCGATTGCATCAGCGCGGTCGGGTTGGCGAGCCCTTTGCCCGCGATATCGGGCGCGGTCCCGTGGACCGCCTCGAAGATGGCGTGGTTGTCGCCGATATTGGCTCCCGGCACGATGCCCAGTCCGCCCACCAGCCCGGCGGCGAGATCGCTGATGATATCGCCGTAGAGGTTCGGCAGCACCAGCACGTCGAAAGTCTCCGGGCGCATCACCAGTTGCATGCAGGCGTTGTC
>PLDO01000438.1 GCA_003136215.1 Bryobacterales bacterium | reverse complement strand
GTCCGTTGGCTTGCCGGATGCGCGCGGATTGCGGTGGCCCGAACCCGCCGCGTCCGCCCCCGGTACCGGCAGGCTGTGGGCGCTGCATCGCCTGGCCCGTATCCACGAGGCCCTGAAACAGCGCCGTGGCTTTGTCATTCTGACCCGATTTTTGCAGGCAGAGCGCCTGGTAGTACGACTGTGCACCCGCACCGCCCGCTCCCCTGCCCCTGCGTCCCTCGCCCGCGACCGCCGCGCCTCCCCGCTTCCAGGCTTCGGCAGCTTTAGCGCGGTCGCCCATGGCTTCATAAGCAGCGCCCGTCCAGTACGCAAACTCCGGCGCGCGCACGCCGCCAGCGGCGCCCTCGGAGAAGCCCAGCCCCGCCGGTAGATTCGACGGCAAGGCGATTGCCGCTTCAAAATCGGCGAGCGCCTCCGGGTATTGTTTGGCCGCCAGCCTGCCCTGGCCGCGCAGCAGGTGCGCGTCGGTCCAGTGCTCGGCCACGTTGAGGTTGGCTCCCTCCACGGCCGCGAAGGGACGCCCGGTCATCATGCGGATGGCGTCGTCGTAGTGGCCGGAGGCGATCTCCAGAGCGATCGCGCGATTCTGCGCGTCGTCGCGCCGCGCCACCACGTCGCGGTTCCGCTCGAACAGCGGCAGCCTCTGCTCGATTGGTGTACCGGCCTGCTCGTACAGTTCATCCAGTTCGGTGAAATGCAGGGCGTACTTGCGGTCGAGCGCCACGGCCTTCTCCAGTTCGGCGATCGCCTGCTTCGGGTCGCCCTCCGGCTTCCGGTGCAGGTAAGCGACCGCCAGATTGCGATGCGTGATGGCGAACGACGGATCGATCGCGACGGAAGCCAGCCACGATTTGGTGGCCTCTTCCGGCTGCCAGTCGTAGAGCAGGTTGCCCAGGTAATACGGTGCGCGGGCGTCGCGGCCATTGCCGTTAATGGCCGCGCGGAGCACGTCGATAGCTTCGTTCTGGAAAGGAAAGACATAGTCCGGCGGCGCGGCCGACGCCAGCCGGTAATACTCCGACGCCTTCTGCGCCTGGCCGAGTTTGCCGGCGAAATAGCCCAGGTAGTAGTAAGCCATCGGGTTGACCTTGCTCTTGTCGGGAGCCACGGCCGTCATCTGCAGCAAGGCGTCGGTGCCGTCCTGCCAGAGGCCGGCGTCCAGATACTCGGCTGCCGTCTCCTGCGCAGTCGCCGGATGCTGGTTCATGGCGGAGCCCAGCGCTTTAGCCGTAGCCGGGGTCTTGGAAGCCAGCCAGCGCTCCGCCATCGACCGGACATCGAGCGGATCCGCGCGGTGGGCGGCCGCTAACGCCTGCAATGCTTCCGGCGCGCGGTCCAGGTGGCGCAGTACCGCGGCTTTCAAGTTTTGCGCCCGGACATTCAGGGCGTTGGAGTCGATCGAACGGTTGACGAAATCGAGCGCCGCCGCCATGTCGCCGCGCGCGGCCGCGATCTCCGCCAGCGAGTAGTAGCCCGCGGCCTTCCAGGCCTCGCTCCAGGTGGCTTTGTAGAACTGCGTGAAAGCTTCGTCGTTACGGCCCTCGGCTTTCAGAACAGCGCCAAGATAATAGAAAGCCTCGCCGTCCTTAGGCGCGGTATAGCGTTCGGTGGCCCGGTCCAGGGCCGCGCGCAGGTAGCGTTCCGCCTCCTCGTAGCGGGCCTTCCGGTAGCTGCCGATGCCGAGGACCGTGTTCACGCGCACATCGCCCGGGTCGCGGCGCAGGGCTTCCTGCCAATATGGCGCGGGGTCCAGATTCGGATCGTGGAACTGCTCGGCGCGCAGCCCGATCAGGTAAAGCTCCTCATTGCTCTTCACGTCCGCCGGAGCGGGTGGCGTGGTGACAGCCTTCGGCGGCGGCTGCGGCTTAAGGCGCACCGGCGAGTAGGCGACCAACTCGCGGCTGCCATCGGAGATGGAAGCCAGCAGGTCGTGCTCGTCAACGCCCGCGGGCAGCGGAAGCTGCTTCAGGTATGGCTTGCCCGGATTGATCGCGATGGTCTCCTGCAACAGAATCTTCTCGCCTGCCTTGAGCAGCACCTTCGCCGCCGGGTGTGCCGAAGTGGTGTAGAAACCAAGCTTGGCGGACCCGTTCGCCACGTCCAGGTTCACGGCTGCGTCAAGGTTGGCCTTCTTCACGCCGCCGATTTCGCGGAACGGGTACCAGTTCATCGAAAACGACCGCGTTTCGTAGGGCTGAAGCCAACTGTAGTCGGGCTGGTTGTCGGAATACGCTCCCACCATGATCTCCAGGTACGGGCCATCGTCGTCGGTGAGCACGTGGTCCCACCTCTTGCCGGTGGGGCCGTTGCCCCAGGTAAAAAACTTCTTGCCGGGAACGATGTTGTGGTCCGTCACGCTCATCGTGCCGGCCTGTTTGCCGTGGTCGTAGCCGGCGACGAAATCGTCGCTGTAGTTCCAGGCGAAAACCGAATTCGAGCTGACGTGGTTTTTGTACCAACTGATGTCGATCTCCTGGTCCAAGTCGGCTCCGCCGCGAATGGTGTCGGAGACCGGCCACTGGGTGAAGGTGTGTTTGCCATGGCCCGTGCCGTACTGCGTTCCGGGCGGGAAGATCACCTGGTAATTGTCGTTGGCGTGCACCGCGACGTTAGCGAAGGCCAGCATGGTGTTCACCACCGGCGTGCGGTTCAGGATGCGCACCGCAGCTTCGAAATACGCTTTGCCCGGCCGCAGCGTGTAGCCCACGGCCCACCGCATGCGCTGGCGCACTTCCAGTTCCCCCACCCAAACCGTCTTGCTGCCGTCGGCGTTCTCCTCCACGCTGTACTGCACGGGAGTGAAGGTGCTGGCGCGATGATGATGCGGGATGTTCCACTCCACGCCGCCGGAAATCCACGCGCCAATCAGGCCGATCAACGCGGGCTTGATGACGTGCTGCCGGTAAACGAAGTTGTAATTGTTGGTCTTGTCCACACCCTCGAAGATCCGGCCGCCGAGTTCCGGCAGAATGCCCAGCCGGATGTACTCGTTCTCGATGTGGACCAGCGTGTAGGTCTTATCGACCTTCTTGCCCGTCAGGGAATCGTACATCGGATAGGGATAGACCGGACCTTGCGCTCCCTGCGATGCGCGGCCGAAGAAGAACATCGGGTTCAGCTCGGGCGCCCCGGCCAGGTAGGTTGGGATCACCGCCTTCTCTTCCCACACTTTGACCGCGGACGTATCTGCCGCGAGAGCGAAAGACGAGGCGAATAAGAATGCCAGACATATACAAAGGATCGGCGTCAGGTGAAACCGGCTACGAAACGACATGGACTACCTCCACGAATTCGCGAGTCCCCGCCCGGAAAGCAGGCGGCAGGCCGAATCGGCCTGCTTCGGTATGGCCCGCGAGTTCTACATTACCTCCATGAGTGTATTGGCGCACGCGGGTGCCCGATTCAGAAATGTCCGCAACAGGCTGGCGGGGGCGTTTTTGCCTTGCTTCTCTTGAAGAACTGATAGAGAATAACGCTCACAGGATGTTCAGAACGGTAATCCTGGAGTGACCGCGTTCAGTCGGGTCGTGAGGAAAGGGTCGCAAATGCTACGACGGTTCCGCGTTTTTCTTCTCATTGCGCTGCCGGTCTTTCGGCTCTGCGCACAACAATTCGGCGAAATTACGGGTACAGTCACCGACGCCAGCGGCGCCATCGTCGCGGGCGCCCACGTTACGGTGACGAATTCCGCCACACAACAGGTTCGTGAAGCATCGAGTAACGACTCGGGCGTTTATGCCATTCCTTACCTGGTGCCTGGCACGTATGTAGTCCGGGCCGAGAAGCCCGGTTTTAAAGTGACCACGCAATCGGGAGTGGACGTGCATGTAGACAATGTCGCGCGCATCGATTTCCAGTTGCAGCTAGGCGAGATGAGCCAGCAGGTGGAGGTCACCGGCGGAGCGCCGCTGCTCAACACCGAGTCGGTCGCGCTCGGCAGCGTCATCGAATCGGCT
Source organism: Bryobacterales bacterium (assembly GCA_003136215.1). GTDB lineage: Bacteria > Acidobacteriota > Terriglobia > Bryobacterales > Bryobacteraceae > Solibacter. The sequence goes on along the minus strand of PLDO01000438.1, from coordinate 5,532 downwards.
CAGATTGTGAACCTGCCTCTCAACGGCCGCGACTATCTGAGTCTGGTCACGTTGAGCTCCAACGCGGTGGGAGAAATGGCTGCCGGCGGGGCCGGCGGCTTGCAGGGCGGCGTACGCGCATCCACGGCGATTTCGGTGGCCGGGCAGCGTCTGGAATACAACCACTATACGTTGGATGGGGTGGAAAACACCGATCCGAACTTCAATTCCTACATCATTCACCCTTCGGTGGATGCCATCCAGGAATTCAAGGTGCAGACAGGTGTATACTCGGCCGAGTTCGGCCGGGGAGCCTCGCAGATCAACGTCAATACCTTGCCTGGGGCGAACGCCTATCACTTCGTGGCGTTCGAGTTCCTGCGGAATTCCTATTTCGACGCCAAACAGTGGCAGCAGTCGGGCACGAAGAATCCGTTCCGCCGCAATAATTACGGCTTCACGCTGTCAGGGCCGGTCTCGATTCCCAAACTGTTTAATGCCAAGAACCGGCTGTTCTTCACGTCGAATTTCGAAGCGCTCCGCGATCGGACCACGAGCCAGGTCCGGGTTGGCGTGGCTACCGACCTGATGCGCGCCGGCAACTTCTCGCAAATCAGCCAGACGATTTACGATCCCCTGACGCGAGTCTACAACTCCGCCGGGGCGGGCACCGCCACGCCGTTCCCGGGAAACATAATCCCCACTGCGCAGATCAGCACGCAAACGCTGAACCTGCTCAAGTACTATCCGACCACGACAGTCCCCGGCGCGGCGCTGACCTCGACCAACTACATTCGCAACGCCCTCTCGCCCACCGACTCCACCCAGTTCAACCAGCGAATCGACTGGATCGAGAACAACAAGTCGAGTTGGTTCGGCCGCTTCAGTTGGGGCAACGATTTGCAGGATGTCGCCGGAAGTTTCGTTGGCGGCGACACGATTACCTCGACAACGGTCCGCCAGGCTGTGTTGACCAACACGCGCATTCTGAGTCACGCCATCGTGAACGAGGCGCGCTTCGCCTGGAGCCAGTTCAACAACGATCTGGCTGGTTTTTACGCCAACACCACGAACGTCCAGGCCACGCTCGGGATCGCCGGCCTGACCGCTTCCAGCCCGCTCGCCTATGGCGTCCCGGCGATTGGCCTTGGGGAGGGCGTGAGCGGCTACGGCGGCGTCACACCATGGATTACCCGGAACGATACCTTCCAGGGCATCGAGAGCATTTCGATTATCAAAGGCGCCCACTCGATTAAAGTGGGCGGCGAGATTCGCCGCCTGCGCTTCAACCAGTGGGGTAACCAGAAGGACGTTGGCGAATTCGACTTCGACGCCCAGTCCACCTGCAATCCCGCCAACTGCCCCCCGACCGGTTTCATCTTTGCCGATTTCATGGTGGGTTTACCGTCTCAGGCATATCGTGTCCTTTCCGAAGGCGACGCCATGATGCGCAGCTCTTTCTATGCCGCTTACGTGCAGGACGACTGGAAAATCAGCCGCAGGCTGACGCTGAACCTCGGTTTACGTTACGAAAACACGCGCCCCTGGGTTGACAAGTACGACGCCATGATCAACGTCCAGGTAAGTAATATGGGCGCCGGTCCGGCCGGGGCTTATCTGATTCCCAATTCGCCGCCACCGATTTACACCAGACCGGGAAGCGGTGACTTCTACACAGGTTTCAAGTTCCGGTACGCGCAAGGGCAGTTGACGCAGGTCGGCAACCAGTACATGGGCCAAAGCCTGGTCAACCCGAGCAACCGCAATTGGGGGCCGCGGATTGGTTTGGCCTATAACCCGGCGGAACGCTGGAGCATCCGCGCCGGTTTCGGGATGTTCTACGTACAGGATATCGGCAACATCGTTTTCGATATGGCCCGTAACATGGGCGGCAAAGACGGATATGTGATCGGCGCCAACCAGCGGACTACCTATCTGTCCTCTCCGTGGGCTACAGAGACCGGGAGTCCCCTGTGCCCGGGCTGGAGTGGGGTGTGCGTCGTGACGCCGCAGATCCAGGCCACCGCGCAGAATAACCGTACGCCGTACGTGCAGCAGTATCTGTTGAACCTGCAGCACGAGTTGACGCGCAACCTGGTGCTGGAGGTTGGATACCTGGGCAATGAAGGACACCACCTGGACCGCTTCGTGGTCTATAACCAGGCGATCCTTCCGAGCGGACCGACGGACCATAGCAGCACCGCGTCGCGCCGTCCCTGGCCATCGTACGGCAACCTTCAAGAGGTGGCGGGCGTGGTCAACTCCAACTACAACGCCCTTAATGGGAAGCTGACGCAGAGGCTGACCAGGGGCCTCACCTACACCGCCGCGTTTACCTGGTCCAAGGCCATCGACGGCGGCAGCGCGACGCGCACCAATGGCGGCGATACCCTGTGGGCGAACAACAGTTACACGTTGAACACCATGCGCGGGCCCTCGCAATTCAATATGCCGCGGCGGTTTGTCGCTTCCTACGTGTATAATTTGCCCTTCGGGCGGGGCAGGAGTTATCTGACTCACGGCGTGGCCGCCGCGGTGGCCGGCGGTTGGCAACTGGGAGGCATCCTCACCCTGGCGGACGGCACGCCGGTACAGGGCTCAACATTGGGCGACACCACCAGCGTCGGCAACCTGGCGAATTTCCCGAATGTCACGGGTGTTAGTCCGATCCCGGCGAATCGCTCCGCGAGCAACTATTTCAACGCCGCCGCCTTCGATTTCACCAATCCCAACCTGACATACCAAATGGGTAATGAGGGAAGAGACGTGCTGACCAGCCCGGGAAGCCAGACTTTCAACGCGTCGCTGGCGCGGGATATCAGAATCAAAGAAAGGCAGACGGTGAACTTCCGGTTTGAGGCCTTCAACGCGCTTAACCATCCCAACTGGAATACACCGCCGAACGATCCGCGGTCCCCCAGCACCTTCGGCGTCGTGACCAGCGCCAAGACCATGCGATCGCTGCAACTCGCGCTGAAGTATAGTTTCTGAGGACAGAGCGAACCGACCATCGGTAAGGTTTGCCACTTGGAGTGGTGCCACCAGAGGGAGAACTATGAAAAACATTTGGAAGGGAACGTGTTTACTGGGTTGGATGCTGGCGCTGGCGTTCGGCGTGGCGGTCACACTGGCCCAAAACGGCAATCCGGCTTACAAGCCGAAACGAATCAATCGGGCTGTGGAACTGTTGGCGGACGGTCAGCCGATCTATTACACGGGCTCCCACACGGGAACGCCGGGTGGGGGTGGCGATGCAGCGGCCAGCTTTGAACAGGGCAAGAAGGATGCGCAGACCTACGCCGACTACATCAGTTACGACATGGAGCACGCCCCCTACGACATCGCCGGCCTGGCCGCGTATATGAAAGGTCTGGTGGCGGGCGGCCCGACGAAGAGCGGCCATCGCACGCCGGCGGTGATCGTCAATGTGCCGGTCAACGGCACCGACGAAACCACCGTCCGCGCCAATGCCTGGATGTTTCAACAGGTTCTGGCTACCGGCGTCCACGGAATCATGCTCACCCATGCCGACACACCGGGCGCCGTCCGGGCGTTCGTCGAAGGCGTCCGCTTCCCCAACCGCAACCAGGGAGTCGGGCCGCTGCTTGGCGAGGGGCGGCGGGGCGTGCATGGCAACGCAACGGCGGCGCAGATCTGGGGAATATCCGTGGAAGAGTACGAGAAAAGGGCCGATCCCTGGCCCCTCAACCCGGACGGGGAGCTTCTGCTGGGCTTGAAAGAAGAAGATAAGTACGCCCTGGCGAACGTTTCCGCGAACCTGAAAACTCCTGGCATCGGGATGACGGAGTGGGGGCCGGGAGATATGGCGCTGTCGCTGGGCGTGCCGTCCGGCAGGGGGTCGGTCAACAACCCCAAGATGAAGGACGCGCGATCGACAGTTCTTGCGACCTGCAAAGCGAACCACATCGCGTTCCTCAATTCGTTGTCGGCCACCGATGTAGTCGACATGATTAAGGAAGGCGTCATGGTCGGGCCGGCCAGCCAGCAGACCGCCGAAATCGGCCGTAAATTCACCAACCGCCAGATGCCGTGGTAAGACGGATAATTAAGAGATCTGAAACCACGGGCCGGCGCCCGTGGACTGACGCCCCCAATGGCGGCGGATGTATCAGGCGGTGCAGTCCGGGAGCATATGCAAATGAAGACGTACGCACATTCGATTGGCGTAATGCTGACTTTGACAGCGGGTCTGTTCGGCGCGGACAATGTTCTGACTCCACGGGAGAAGGCTGGGGGGTGGGTGCTCCTGTTCGACGGCAAGACCCTGAATGGCTGGGACTCGGCCGTTCCGCAAGGCGCTGGGCCTGGCCGCGGACCGGGAGGCGGTGCGGCGCGAGGCGGCGCGCCCAAGCAGGCAAAAGGTCCGGCGCAGCCCGGCGCCGCGCCGGCGGTCGGCTCCAATCCGCGGAGCTGTTCCACCGCGCTGGGGCAAGCCCCCGGGATGGCGGGCGCTTCCCACTGGGACGTCGTTGATGGAATGCTCTCACCATGTGGCGATCCTGGCGGCTACCTGACGTCGAAGGAGAGCTATAAGGATTTCGTCCTTACGGTCGATTTCAGAACCGGCGAAGACACGAACAGCGGCGTGTTTATCCGCTCTCCCGAGGGCAACGCCGGCTACGAAGTGCAGATTTGGAAGGCGCAGCCGGCGGGCTATAACACAGGTTCGATCGTAGGGACAGGCAAGACCGATGGGGAGTTCAAGTTCATTCCGGACCAGTGGAACCACTACGAAATTACCGCCGACGGCGATCATCTGGTGGTTGTCCTGAACGGCGCCAAAACGCTGGATGTTCGGGACTCGCAGTTTTCCGCCGGCCGCATCCGGCTGCAATACCAGAAATTCCCGATCGAGTTTAAGAATGTAAAGCTGCTGCCAATTCAGCACTGATACGGAAGAAAAGGAGCCTATGAGAAAGTTCGTTTTGACAATTTGCGTCGCTTGCGTCGCGAGCGGAGCGACTGCCTTCGCTCAAATCAAGCAGACCAAGGAACAAATGATGTATTACACGTCGGAATGGAAGGGCGACCGCTTCCCCGACGGGCGCCCGAAAGTGCCGGACAATCTGCTCGAGCGCGCCTTGGATGTGTCGATCGAGGATGTCTGGGACTATCTGCGTGGCCAGGGCTACACCAACCAGTTTGAAGGCGGCTGGCAGGCTCTCCACGTCGAAAAGCCCTTTGCCGGCCGTGCGCTGACGGCACAATTCATGCCGCGCCGGCCCGACATGGCCGCCGCCGTCGCCGCCGAGGGCAAGGCGCAGGGACGCCTCAGCGGGACCAATAGTTGGGTGATCAATGAACTGAAAATGGGGGACACCATGGTCGCCGATGGCTACGGGAAGGTCATTGAAGGCACGCTCATCGGTTCCAACCTTGGCAGCGGCATCGCCGCCCACACGCATTCCGGCTTCATCTTCGACGCCGGCATCCGGGATGCCGAGGAAAACCGGGCAATCGCCAATCTCAATGGTTTCTATCGCGGCTACGATCCGTCGGCATGGGCTCAAATGCAACTGACGGGAATCAACG
>PLDO01000162.1 GCA_003136215.1 Bryobacterales bacterium | reverse complement strand
GCTTCCCATCTTAATTCCGGAGAACGCGTACGCGACGTACACGTCACTGAGGACACGCTGGCAGTAGACCTCGCAGACGGGCGCACAATCATCGTTCCCCTGACGTGGTATCCCCGGCTCTTGAGCGCTACCGTGGAACAACGATCGCGCTGGAGGGTAAGCGGTGCAGGCTATGGGATTCACTGGCCGGACATCGATGAAGACTTGAGCACGGAAGGCCTGCTGCGCGGCGCGCCTGCCGCCGCAGAACCAGCTCGTCTTGGCCGCTAGGCGGGTCGCGCGCATCGGCCACCCGGGAGCCGGCCTCAGACCGGCTGGCCTACGATAACTCCTCCCTTGTCGCCAAGTGTTCCTCTAACCGGCTCCGGGATTACGTAAGCGAACTTCTGGGACCGAGTACTCAGTCTCCAATCGCGTGACGGTGTGGCCTTGCAGGCAAGCTCGCTTCCGCTCATGGCTCGGTTCGGGTCAGGCTCTCAATTCGCGCGGGAAAGACCGGCGGGCGCACCGATTCGGCTTTCCATCCCAGCAGGAATTCCACCGCGCTGCCGCAGAAACGGCCCTGGCAAGGGCCCATGCCGCAGCGGGTGTGCAGCTTGGCTTCGCGCCATCCTGTGCAGGCTTCGACGCGAGCCAGCGTGACGTCTTCACAACGGCAGACCAGCGTCTCTTCGCGCGGCAGAGCTTTCAATTCTTCGCGCAGCGCGAAGGCGCGCTCCATCGCGGCGGCGAACTGGCGATATCTATCGCGAGTGGCAAAGAGCGCGCGTGCCCGCGCCGATGCGCCCGCCGCCGCGAATCCCGCGATCTCGCCTTCCACCAGCGCCAGTTCCAAGCCGCCGATTCCGGTGGCTTCGCCCGCTGAGTAGATGCTCTTGATGGAGGTCTGCTGCCGTTCGTCCACTACGACGCTGCCGTTCGCCAGGCGGCATCCCAAGAGCGCCGCCACTTCGGTGTTCGACACGAGGCCGAATCCGCAGGCCAGGTAGTCGCAGCGCTCAGTCCAAGTCTTTCCGCCGCGGCGGAGCGTGACACTTTCGATTTTGTCCGTGCCCTCAGCCGCCACCGGCCAGCAGGAGGTCAGATAGGGAATCCCGAGCAATGCAGCGCGCAAGCCCACAGCCTGCATCAGCTTGCCGGGATGCGCGGCCAGGCGCAGCCCGAAGGCCAGCAGCGACGATTGCCTGGCCTGTTCCGCGATCAGCCGGACATCGGCGCCGTGCTCTTTCATGTACTTCGCCACGGCCAGCAGTAGCGGACCGCTGCCGGCAATCACGATCTTCTTTCCGGCAACCGGCAGGCCCGATTTGGCCAGCGCCTGCAGGCCGCCGGCGCCCATCACGTTGGGCAGCGTCCAGCCGGGGAAGGGAAGGAAGCGTTCGCGCGCGCCGGTCGCGAGAATCAGGCTGCGGTATCCCAACTCCAGCTCTCCATCGAACTTTTCGACCGCGATGCGGTTGGCCGCCGGCGCCGCGAAGACGCGCGCTCCGGCGATCCATTCGACTTTGTGTTGTTCAGCGGAATGGATCCAAGGCGCGGCTTCCGGGGGCGCTTTGCCAGCGGCTGCGCGCCAGATCTGGCCGCCGGGATGCGAATTGTCGTCGACCATGGCCACGCGCGCGCCGGTCTCCGCCGCGCGGGTGGCGGCAGCGAGGCCGGCGGGCCCGGCTCCGATCACGACCACGTCGTAATCAGGCATCGGTCGCCACCTCCATGCCATTCTCACAAGGCACCTGGCAGCTTCGGCAATGCTCGCGCCCGTTGATGGAGACGCGGCATTCGAAACAGATTCCCATGCCGCACAGCGGCGCGCGCGCTTCGCCGGTGACGGAGCGGCGGAAGCGGGTGCTGCCCGCAAGCGCGACGGCGGTGGAGACCATGGTGCCGGCGGGGACGGCGATGGGCACGCCGTTGACTGAGAGGTTCACGGCATCAGTCATGGTCGTGCCTCACGGAGAGAGCCGCCTGAAAGGCGGCTNNGACACGAGTGTCGACGCGGCACGCATGAGTGCGTGCGCCACAAGGCTGCGGCGGATTTTCGGGATTGGCAGGCGAAAGCGCCTGCCCCACAGAGGGGCGCCGACAGGAATGTCGGCGTTGCAGGTTGGAAAGCCTGCTCCACAAGGAGTGCATCAGTCATGCGCGGCCTGCTTTCTGCCAGGCAGGTATGGCTCGACGGGAATCGCGGGAGTGCGATGCAATAACTGGTCGGCTACCAGCTTGGCGGTGGCGAGGGACGTTGTAATGCCAAGGCCTTCGTGGCCGGTTGCCAGATACAGGCGCGGGTCTTCGGGGCATGGGCCGATCAGCGGGAGCTTGTCGGGGGTGGCGGCGCGGAAGCCGGTCCAGACGCGCAGTACGTTGAGCGCGCCGATGGAAGGCATGTAGAGGGTTGCGCGTTGGAGCATGGCGGTGAGCAGCGACTGATCGACGGCCGGGTCTTCATTGCCATACTGGCGCGAAGAGCCAATGAGGACTTGCCCTGTGCGCCGCGGCTGAACGTTGAAGGCCACCGAATCGGATGTCAGCGAGTGAGCGCTCTTGAGGTAGCCTAGTTCGACCAGTTGATGGTGAAGGAAACCAGGATAGCGGTCGGTAATGGCCAGGTGCCCTTTGCGCTTCTTCAGCGGCAGGCCTGGGGTGCAGAATGGCGCGTCGGCGCCGGTTGCATTGACTAGTTTAGGCGCCAGCAGCGTGGTTCCGTCGTCGAGACGCGCTTCGCCATCGGCTAGATGCGTTACGCCATGGCCGGTGAGCAGCGTCGCGCCCAGAGATTGAGCCTGCTGGGCAAGATGGAGCGCGACGGCTGGTGGATAGACGACCACATCTTGCATCACGAGCAATGCGCCTGCCAGACCAGGGCGCAGGTTTGGCTCGATTGCCGCGAGTTCTTCGCTGGAAAGCACGCGGCTAGGGACCTCGCGATCGCGTAGATAGACGTGTTTGCGTGCGGCCTCGGCCATTTCATCGTCATCGGCGGCCACCCAGAGAGTTCCAGGAGCTTCGTATTCGGCGCCGGGTGGCAAGGCCGCACTGAGCGTCTGCCACAACTGCTGGGAGCGGCGGGTGAGGGAGAACTGCGCCTCCGAGTCGTCCAGCACCACGATGTGGCCCATGCCGGCAGCGGTGGCGCCGCCGCCAAACACATCGCGTTCGACCAAGGCCACGCTCAGTCCTGCTTGTGCACAGGCCAGTGCGCAGGCAGCGCCCACAATGCCGCCTCCGGCTACCACAACATCGTAGGACCGCGCGGCTTTCATTCCGGCACTCCCAGCCGGAAGGGATCGGCGGGGTCGAAGATCAGGGTGCACTCGGCAGTAATATGCGCGGAGCCAGTGATGATGGGAATGATCCGGTTCTCCGCGCTCTGTCCTGGTTCGAGCTCATAGCGTCCTTCAAAAACGGTGCCGAGGATACCCTCCTGCTTCCAGGGCTGGCCGGGCTTGAGCAGACCGTCGGCAGCTAGGCAGGCCATTTTGGCGCTGGTCCCGGTGCCGCACGNNTTTCCGGAGATGCCTGCGACCGACAGAGCACGGCGAATCTCAACGGTGAACGCTGTTAGCGGGTCCACCTGGCTCACATTCAGACTGTTTGCGGCGGCGAAACTGTGTTCTCGAACCAGGAAAAACCAGTTGCCACCCCACGCCACATCGCCGGTGACCGCGCCATACCCTGGCACTTGCACCGTGACTCCGGCGCGATAGCGGTAGGCGGGAATGTTCCGGCAAGAAACTTGATTGCCTGGCCGCAAATCGACCTTGACAGCGCCAACCGGGGTCTCGATGAGATGCTCGCCGGGTTCTATGGCGCCACGGTAGGCCAGCGTTGCAGTGACTCCGATGATGCCGTGGCCGCACATGCCCAAGTATCCGGCGTTGTTGAAGAAGATGACGCCTGCCGCACAGGCCGGATCGACCGGTTCAAGGAGAAAAGCGCCGACCAGAACGTCGGAGCCGCGCGGCTCGCAAAGGATGGCGCGCCGATAGAGGTCGTGGTCGCGGCGCAGGCGTTCCAGGCGTTCAGTGAGCGATCCAGTGCCAAGGTGCGGCCCGCCAGACAAAACGCAACGGGTAGGTTCCCCCGCGGTGTGCGAGTCGATGACTTCCAAACGAAGAGGCAATTGCGCGTTTACCATGAATGTTTGCTCGTGCTGGTTTGAACAGCCAGTTGCAGAGGAATCCCGATGCCTACAGGAGAGAAGACTTAGCGCGGAGCCGTGTGAAGGCTCCAGTCCCCCCGCCTCAGGAAAGTATTCTCTCTCCTACGATATACTCTGTAGCAAAGTATACAAGTTTGGATACAATCGTTGCTGATAAGTTGTGAGTTTATTTGCGAGGAGCCGGTTTCGCAAGTTCTCTGCACCAAATTGGTAGCGGGAGGTGTTGATGTGGCGTTTCTCAATAAGGCCGGGCGGCTGGCCGCGGCGGGGTGGCTGCTGGCGGGCGCCGCGCTGGCATGCGGCCAAGGATATCCGGCGGGGCGAGAGTCGAAGCTGGGCCCGATGCTCGACCAGGGACTGGTGCGGTACAAAACCCCGGAGTTGACGCTGCGGTTGATACGGTCTTCTGGAACGGTTGCAGGCCTGGAACCGCTAGGGGGAGACGGTTTCGACTTTGCCCCGGCGGAGTTGCTGGCTGCGCGCTCAACCGACGGATACTATCATCTCGGCGATCTGGATTTACGTTTGCGGGAGGCGGGCGCCCAAGAGTGGCGAGGCTATTCGACCGCGCTCGAACGGCGCCCGGTGAGGCCGCTGGCTGCCAGGCCCGGCGAACTGGAACGGGACGATCTGCGGCCAACGCTGCCGAGCGATTTTCCGCTTGAGGCGACGCGGAGCTGGGCGGTGGTCGACGGCAAGCTGTCGCTGCGTTTTACGCTGCGGAACGCCGGCAGCCGCGCGATCGAAATCGGAGCGTTGGGCATTCCGCTGATCTTCGACAATGTGATGAGCGGCAAGAGCCTGGAAGAGGCGCACAAGGTGTGCAGCTTCTCCGATCCATCGATTGCGCTGGACGGAGGCTACGTTCAGGTCACGCGGCTGAATGGGCACGGGCCGGCGCTGCTTGTGGTTCCCGAAGGGAAGACTCCGTTCGAGGCCTACGCGCCGATTGCTGGACCGCACGGAGGTCGGCGTCTGCATGGAGAACCGCAGGCCGCGCTGTTTGAGGATTTGACGCCGCGGAACATGACCTTCGAAGGCTTCTATGAGTGGATGGCGGCCTCGGCGGCGTATCAACAGAATGAGTGGAAGCAGGCGGAGCCATGGAATCCTGCGACGAGCATCGTGCTGGAACCGGGACAGGAACGCACGGTGGGGCTCCGGTTCCTGGTAGCGGATTCAATTCGTGCGATTGAGAAAACGCTTGCTGAGAACCGGAGGCCCGTGGCCGTCGGCATTCCAGGCTATGTTCTGCCCCAGGACATCGAGGCCAGCTTGTTCTTGCAGTACGCGGAGCCGGTGAAAAAGATCGATGTGGAACCTGCGGGAGCCATCGATGTGCAAGCCGCCGGAACAACCGAACACGGCTGGCAGCGCTTCGCCTTGCGCGGCAAGCAGTGGGGACG
>PLDO01000075.1 GCA_003136215.1 Bryobacterales bacterium | reverse complement strand
AGCAAGCCACGCGAGATGCCTGCCGGGGGCAGGGGCGGCGGCGTACCCCGCTAGCCACTCCGGATTGGGCGATTACGATTAGGGCAACGGCCCTGCCCTCACGCACGCGGCGCTAGTATGATCAATCTTCCGCCAGACTCCGATCTGCTTTCGACGGATGATGCAGCCGTACCTCACGCTGCGAGCCGCGTGCGCTACCGCGTTTTGGGCCTCAGTTTCCTGATGGCATTCATGATGTACTTGGAACGCGGCGCCATCGGCGCCGCGGCCCCCACCATTATGCGTGAATTCCACGTGGATAAGATCTCCATGGGCTGGGCCATCTCGGCGTTCAACTGGTCCTACGCTCTATGCCAGGTGCCCTGCGGCTGGATGGCCGACCGCTTCGGTCCGCGCATCATTCTGGCTGCGGCCATGGCCTGGTGGTCGGTTTTCACCGCGGCCACGGGGTTCACGTTTAGCGCCTCTTCGTTGGCCGCCACGCGGTTTTTGTTTGGCATGGGCGAAGCGGCCGCGTTCCCGGCCGGTTCGCGCGCCCTGGTGCGCTGGCTGCCGGTCAGGCGGCGCGCCTTCGGACAGGGATTCCAGCATTCCGGTTCGCGGCTTGGCGCGGCTCTGGCTCCGGCTCTGGTGGTGGCGCTGATCGCACTGTCGGGCTGGAGGCCGGTCTTCTACATCTTCGGCGCGGTGGGAATTGTGTGGGCCGTGGTGTGGCACGCGTACTATCGCGATTTCCCCAACGAACACCCCGGCATCAACGCCGGAGAGCTGGCGATTTTAGGTACCGCAGGTACACGGGTTCCGCCCGGCGCGCGCCGCGTCGTGCCTTGGAAGCTGATTCTGCGCAGCCGCGATTTGTGGTGTCTGAGCACCATCTATTTCTGCTATGGCTGGGTGCTGTGGCTGTACCTGGCCTGGTTTGCCACATACCTGCGGGAAGCCCGCCACTTTTCCCAACTCGGATCGGGATTGGCGAGCCTCCCTCTTCTGGCCGCGACCGCGACCAATGTGGCGGGCGGATTGTTATCGGACCGGTTGGCGCACCAGTGGAACGACCTGCGGCGCGGCCGGCTGACAGTTTCCATCTGCGGCTTCGCTATTGCGGGCGTCGCTTTGCTACCGGGCGTTTTGATGGCTAGCGCCACGGCGGCGATGGTTTGTCTGACCGTCGCGCTGGCGGGGCTGGAACTCACCGTCTCGGTATCCTGGGCGATCTGCCTCGACATCGGAGGTGACTACAGCGGCTCGGTTTCCTCGGTCATGAACACCTGGGGTAATGTGGGCGGAGCTGTTTCCGCTGTGACGGTTGGCTATCTGGCTACTCTGTTCGGATGGACCTCGCCGTTCCTCCTGGCCAGTGCGTTGTGCCTGTTCTCGGCGCTGCTTGCCAGCCGGATCGATCCCAGGCGGTCGGCCGTCGAACCACACCCTGTCAGAGAGTACAAAACTTCGAGGAGCATACCGGTATGAGAATCGACCCCGATAAGTGCGTGGCTTGTGGAAACTGCACGTACGTGTGTCCCATGGGAGCGATCTACATCGATCCAGTCATCAGACGGGCAACCGTGAACCGCGACGAATGTGTCGAATGCTATGCCTGTTACAACGGTCTGAGCCAGGAGCATCTGAACCCGACCCTGGTGCGAACGGTGCGCAAGGTGTTCCAGATGATGCGTCTGCGTTTCGACCCCGAACCCGATGTTTGCCCGACGGCGGCATTTGCGCCCGAGGAGTTGACGTGGCCGCGAGTCGTGCGGCGTGCCTTTTCCGACCCCCGCGTACCGCATGAATCGACCGGGGTGGAAGGGCGCGGAACCGAAGAGGTGAAGACCAACGACGTGAGCGGACGGGTGAACGTGGGCGAGGTCGGATTCACCATCGAGTTCGGCCGGCCAGGGGTGGGCGTTTGGATACGCGAAATCCAGGAGATGTCCGTGGTACTGGCGCGCGCCGATGTCGCCTTCGAAAAGAAGAATCCCATCACGTCGCTGATGTCCGACGTTGCCGCCGGCACCATCCGCCAGGACATCTTGAATGAGAAAGTGCTATCGGCGATTCTCGAGATCAAGGTTCCGGTGGAGCGCACCGAGGAGGTTATCCGTCTGGTGTGGGAGGTCGAGAAAAGGCTGGAGACGGTGGTGGCGATAGGCGTGGGAACGCGGTGCGACCCGGACGGGGAAGACCGGACGGTGGCGCCGATTCTGGAACGGCTGGGATACAAGCTGGAGCGGGCCAAGACCAATATGGGCCTCGGCCGGATCACCAATAGCCCGCCGGCCGTGCGCCAGACGGAGGGAGCGAGATGACCAACACGTTGCATCGCTACGGAGACGCGGAAAGCTTCCGCGACGATTACGTGGTTTTCGCGATCTGCAGCCGTGGCAAGAACGATGAGGAGTCGGTCCCCAAGCTGCGCAAGTTTTTGGAGATGGCGCTGCCGTTCCATCCGGTGAACCTGGGCGACGCGAGGCACGGCGGCGCGCTGCGGCCTTCGAAATCGCTGAGCCCGGTGTCGCACTGGAAGCGCGATACGCAGCCGGATTTTCAAGCTGTAATCGATGGTCTCGACACTCCCACGACGGCAGCCGCGGTGTTCGACAACCGCGTGGCGGCGGAGGATTTCGTCAAAAGCGTCAAAGCCGCGGACCTGGGCCTGAGCATCAATATCTCGACCTCGATCGAGGGCGCCGAACAGTGCTGTCACGAGGCCGATATTTGCCGGCATAGCGTGGGTTACTCGCTGGGGTTTGAAGGCAAGACCGGACACCTTCCCAACGAAGACGTGCTGCAGCTTTCGACCATGTGCGGGCACGGGATGGTGAGCGCTTCGCTAGCCAAGAAGATGGTGGACTGGGTGAAAGAAGGGCGGCGAACCCCGGAAGAGGCGGTAGGGTATCTGTCACGCTTCTGCTCTTGCGGAGTTTTCAACCCGTCCCGCGCGAAGCGCATTCTGGAAGATGCGCGCAAAAGGACCAAATGAAACAGTCGATGCTCGTACCGAAACGAAGGAAAACTACCTGTCTTTTGGCCCTGCTGCTCGGAGCCTCCCTGCTTCGCGGCGAGATCAAGGTCCTGCGGAATTTCACCCTGATCGACGGCTCCGGCCGCCCGCCCCTCGCTGGCGCCGCCATGATCCTCGACGCGGGCCGCATCGTCTGGGTAGGCCCGGCGAGCCAACTCCAGGCCCCGGCCGGAGCGCAGATGGTCGATCTGACCGGCAAGTATGTGATGCCCGGGATCATTAACCTGCACGGGCACCTCGGCAACACCATCGATCTGACGCAGGATGCCAGGTTCTTCACGCGGGAAAACGTGGAGAAGAACCTCGAGACTTATGCGTCTTACGGCGTCACGGCCATGCTGAGCATGGGCACCGACCAGGACCTGGTTTTCCAGCTTCGCGACCGGCAGCGTGCCGGCAGGCCGTCGATCACGCGGGTCTTTACGGCCGGCCAGGGCTTCATCTTCAAAGGCGGCTACGGAGGCATCGCTGGAGTGAACCAGGGCGTGTCCACTGTCGCCGAAGTAGAAGCGGCGGTGGCGGTGCAAGCGGGCAAGAAAGTGGACATCATCAAGCTCTGGATGGACGATGAGCTGGGCAGGCTCCCGAAGATGCCCTATCCGATCGCCAAAGCCATTATCGATGGCGCGCATCGGCGTCACCTGCGCGTGACCGCCCACATCTTTTATCTGCAGGACGCGAAGCAGTTGACGGATTACGGCGTCGATGGCCTGGCCCACAGCGTGCGCGACAAGCCTGGCGACCAGGCGTTGATCGAGAGCATGAAGGCACACGGCACCTGGCAGATGGCGGCGACGCTGTCGCGCGAGGCGTCAATGTTCATCTACGCCGGCGCCCCGCCGTTCCTCAGCGATCCTTTCTTCACGCGCGGCGTGTCGCCGGCGGCCATCGAGACGCTGCGGAGTCCGGCGTATCGGGAGACGATTTCATCGGGCCCCCATTTCAAGGAATACCCGGCCTTTCTGGAGACTGCCAGGAAGAACTTCAAGACACTCGTCGATGCGGGCGTGAAGTACGGTTTCGGCACGGACACGGGACCTCCGGGACGCTTCCCGGGCTATTTCGAGCACTGGGAAATGGAGCTCATGGTGGAAGCCGGATTGACGCCGATGCAGGTGATCACCGCGGCCACGCGGAACGCGGCGGAGTTTCTGGGGGCGAAGGACCTCGGTACACTGGAACGCTCCAAATGGGCCGACCTGATCGTGCTCGACCGCAACCCGCTAGACGACATCAGGAACACCAGAACGATCCACGCGGTCTATATCGCCGGCAACCTGGTGAAGTAGCGATGAGCCTGAGCCGCCGAAACCTGATTCGCACCTCGCTTGCCGCAGCGGGCGTTTCCGGTGGCCACGCCTCTCCCCAGACAACCGCGGCACCCAAATCCGCCCGCACGGAATTTCCGAAGGTCGAAGGATTGACCCGCGAGGTGGCCGAATTCATCCTGCACACGGGCTATGGCGACCTGCCCGGCGACGTCGTTGAGCTGGGACGCAAGTCGATCCTGGACGGGATGGGTCTGGCGCTCTGTGGATCGGTGGCCGAAACCGGCCAACTCAGTCGGGCTTACGTGAAGGGGCTGGGGATGGCGGGCGGCGCCAGCACCATCCTCGGCTCGTCCATGAAGGCGCCGGCTCGTTTCGCCGCTTTCGTGAACGGAATCGGCATCCACGCGGACGATTACGACGACACTCAACTGGCAGTGGCCGCGGACCGCGTCTACGGCCTCCTCACGCACCCCACCGCGCCGGCGCTCTCCGCTGCGCTGGCGCTGGCGGAATCCCGCTCCCTGTCCGGCCGGGAGTTGATGGCCGCTTATCACGTTGGCGTCGAGGTGGAATGCAAGATCGCCGAGGCTATCGCACCCCGCCACTACGACGAGGGCTTTCACAGCACCGGAACCTGCGGCACAATCGGCGCCGCCGCGGCGGCGGCCAAGCTAATCGGCCTGGATCTCCGCCAGACTCTCCACGCGTTGGGAATTGCCGCCAGCGAAGCTGCCGGTTTGCGCGAGAATTTCGGCACCATGACCAAACCCCTCCATGCCGGCCGCGCGGCCGAGTCCGGAATCGTGGCGGCTGAACTGGCGGCGCTGGGGTGGAGCGCGGCTGAGCAGATTCTGGAAGCGCCCCGCGGTTTCTTCCGCGCCGCCGGCGGCGGTTACGACCCCAACGCCATCGTGCACAGACTGGGCCGGCCGTGGACCTTCCGCCAGCCCGGCATCTCCATCAAACCCTATCCTTCGGGATCGCTCACGCACCCGGCCATGACCGAGATGGCGCGCCTGATCCGCGCGCACGCCATCCAGGAGCAACAGGTGGAGCGCGTGGATGTCGGCACGAACCGCAACATGCCCAATGCCCTCATTTACCATCAGCCGAAGACCGGGCTGGAAGCCAAGTTCAGCATGGAGTTCTGCATAGCGGCACTGCTGCTGTACGGCAAAGCGGGCTTGACGGAGTTCACCAGCCCGGTGGTGAATCGCCCGGAAGTCCAGGCTATGATGGCGCGCATTCACTTCGGTGTAAACCCGGTGGCGGAAGCCGCCGGCTACAACAAGATGACCACCATCCTGGACATCCGGCTGCGCGACGGACGCACGATCTCCGGCCGGGCGGATTTCGCCAAGGGCAGCCCGGCCATTCCGATGACCTACCATGAAGTGTCCGACAAGTTCCTGGACTGCGCCGCTTTCGCTGGCTGGTCCCGTGAGAAGGCGAACCGCTTGATCGACACGGTTGGCAGACTCGAAACTGTATCGGATATACGCACGATGACGGCCTTGCTCGCTGGTTGATGGTTTGGGATTTGGGAGTGCCGACTTATGGTCGGGGCGGAAGAATTCGAACCCCTGGTCCCGAAGGTGCGGCGTCCAAATCCATGATTGGCGCCGCGATCGTGAATTCGAACCCAAGGCTCAGGCCGTCGCGGGTGTGTTGCCGCTCGCCATCCTACTGTGCTCCAAGACACGAACGCCATGATCGCCCTGGGAGGCTGCTGCGTTATTCTGGGACTGAAAGGAGGGCTGGTACTATGACAACCGTTGCCGGAGTCTTTCGCTCGCGCGAGCGCGCCGAACATGCGGCAGTTGACCTGCGGCAAGCAGGTCTACTGAGTATCAATCTGCTCATTCCGGGTGCCACGGCTTCACAGGTGCACGCAGTACCCACCACCGAGACTGAGCAACCGGGCATGGGAAAGGCCGTCGGTGGTGTTCTGGGCGGTGCCCTCGGAATGGCCGCCGGCATGGAGTTGGGCGCTGCCGCGGCGACCATCTTGATTCCAGGCGTCGGTCCGGTCCTGGCGGTGGGTATCGCGGCAGCCGCCATCCTGGGCGTTGGGGGAGCCGTGGGAGGAGCGGCGGCTGGGGCGGCCTTGGAGAAGGATTCCACCACGGGTCTGCCCGCCGACGAACTCTTCGTTTACAAAGCCGCGCTGAAGCAGGGGCGGTCTGTGATCTTCGTGGAAGCCCGCGATGACGACGAAGCAGCGCGGGCGGACGCTGTACTCGCGAACGCCGGCGCGGAGAGCATCGACGCCGCCCGAGAGGAATGGTGGATCGGACTACGCAGCGCCGAAAGGGAAAACTATCGCGCTCTCGGCGGTGGCTTTGAAAACGAGGAGCGGGACTACCGGCGGGGCTTCGAGGCAGCCCTGCGGCACAGTAACGGCGCGGCCAGCGCGGATCGCGCAGCAAGCGAAGCCTATCGGCGCGGCTACGAACGCGGAACAGCATACCACGAGCAACATCGCGAACCGTAAGGAACGGGGATTCGGGGGGATTCGGGCCGGCGGTTTGGAGACGACACACGGCGGCATGACCGCCGCCGTAGTGTTGCCCAGCGCCGCTGCCGGTCAAACTACTTTTTTTCTTGCGCGATTCGCTTGAGGCGATCTTCGAGCGCCCTTCTGAAGGCACCGGCCGTAGCGTATACTTTTGGACCCGGCATTTATGCGACTCGCCTGAGAACTTCTTCAAATAGCTTCTTCACTGGCTCGCTGAGTTTGGCCTTCCTGAGTTCCGAGCGCGAAAACAGCCCTCGATCGAATGCCTGCCGAACAGCCTGCCGTACAAAGGCGCCTTCTACGGTGCCGGCTTCCACCACATCCACGATCGTTCGAAGTGGGCACGTGAACTGGAATCCCTGCGCCGTTTGGATGTCCTGAGGCGGCACGATGCCGTGATGCAGAACAAGGATACCCGGGATCTCGCTGTTCCTCCGGAATTGTGGTGGAACGGTTATGTGCAGCTTCGTTGGATTGACGTCGGAGAGTTCATGGAGGCTGAGCGCCGTTTGATGGCTGTACACTCCCTCGGTCACTTCGTGCCGGTTCCGGGACCAGAGCGACCAGATTGCGAGGTCAGGATGGTCCGTCTGGGGAAAGCGGGCGAGGCGGTAAATGCCGCGGTGCTCACGGATCCAGTTCCCTGCCTGAACATGGTAGGGATGAGTGTTTTCCGCAAATCCCGCTGCCTTCGCCTGCTTGGTTGTGAAGAAGCCTTGTTGCGCCTCGGCAGTCTCGTAAAGGCGCTGGAACGAGTTCTTACGAGATTGCCTCATGACACAATACTACAATTAAATTGAAGTATTATGCAAATACTGGGATCTCTCGGAAAGACTCCGGCGATGCGCGAAAAGGGCAAGAAAAAGGCAATGTCTCGGCACACCCAGCGGGTGGCCCGCTAACTTCAAGGAAACATTGACCCTGCCCCTTCCGACCCTCTGGTGTGAGGCCAGGAGATCCAAACGGGAAAACCCTTGAGGCAAACTGAAAAAGCGCCGATTGGCGCTTCGTAAAACACTGATTTTCTTGATTCTAAAAGGGGATTTGGTCGGGGCGGAAGGATTCGAACCTTCGACCTCCTGGTCCCGAACCAGGCGCTCTACCAGGCTGAGCCACGCCCCGAACTTTCTAGTTTAGTCTGTTGCACCCCCCGCACACAAGCACGTACCATCGAAAACGTGAGCGATACGCAAAAACTCCGCGAACTTCCGGCGGTTCATGAAGTGCTCGAACAGCTTTCGGCGAGCCTCGCGCGATTTCCGCGGGCCCTCGTCGTCTCCGAAATCCGCCGCGCCATCGACGCAGCGCGAGCCGGGATTCTGGCGGGAGACGCCGCCGGGCCGGCCATCGCGGCGCGGGTCGAGGGGGCGCTCGCGTTCCTGGAGCGGCCCTCCTTGCGGCCGGTCATCAATGCCACCGGCGTCGTGCTCCACACCAACCTGGGACGCGCCGCGCTCGGCCCGCTCGCCATCGCGCCCGGCTACTCCAACTTGGAATACGATCTGGCGACCGGCCGGCGCGGCAAGCGCGATGTTCACACGCTCGGCTTGCTGGAGCGCCTGCTGGGTTCGCCCGCCATTGCCGTCAACAACAACGCCGCCGCGGTCTTCCTGGCCCTGCACGAACTCGCCGCCGGGGGCGAGGCCATCGTCTCGCGCGGCGAATTGATCGAAATCGGCGACGGCTTCCGCATCCCCGAAATCATGGCCCATTCCGGCGCCGCCTTGCGCGAGGTCGGCACCACCAATCGCACGCGCATCGACGATTACCGCGCCGCCATCACGGAGCGCACTCGCCTGCTGATGCGCGTGCATCCCAGCAACTTCCGCATCTCGGGCTTTACCGCGCGCCCCGAGTTGCGCGAACTCGCCGCTCTCGGCCGCGAGCGCGGCATCCCGGTCTACGAGGACCTGGGCAGCGGGTGCGTCGTGGATCTGCGCGCCTTCGGCATCGATGAGCCGCTGGTATCGGAAAGCCTGGAAGCAGGCGCCGACCTGGTTTCCTTCAGCGGCGATAAGCTACTCGGCGGGCCCCAGGCCGGCATTCTCGCGGGCCGCCCCGAGCTGGTCGCGCGCTTGCGGCACAATCCCCTGTTTCGCGCCCTGCGTCTCGATAAGGTCATCTGCCAGGTGCTGGAGAGCACTCTGCGCAGCCTGCTGCTGGAACGCTGGGACGACGTGCCGGCACTCGCCATGTTGCGGCAAAGCGCCGATCAGCTGCAACGGCGTGCCCTGGCGGTGGTAGCGCGCGTGCCGGCGCTCCGGGCGGAAGTCATCCCGGGAGAATCGGTCATCGGCGGGGGCGCCACTCCCGGGCAGTCGATTCCTACCTGGGTGATCGCCGTGGAGTGCGCGGACGTGGTGGAGGCTGAACGAGCGTTGCGCGCGGGCGATCCGCCGGTGATTGCGCGCGTGCAGGATGGACGCCTGATTATCGACTTGAGAACCGTATTCGGAGACGAGGAGGACACGCTCGTCTCGGCGCTGCAAGACCTTGCCTGACAGTCGCTACGCGCGTTCCTGGTAGGTGCCTTCGGCGGTGTTGACGCGGATTTTTTCGCCCTCGGTAATGAAAGAGGGCACCTGCACGACCATGCCGGTTTCCAGCTTCGCGGGCTTGGTGACGTTGCTCACGGTGGCGCCCCGCATTCCGGGTTCGGTCTCCACCACCAGCATGTCCACCGTCGCCGGCAATTCCACGCTGATCGGCTTGCCTTCGTAGAACTCCACCGATACCTTGAGCTGCGGAATCAGGTAGTTGACCGCGTCGCCCAGCAGGTCCTTCATCAGGTGCATCTGCTCGTAGGTTTCGGTGTTCATGAAATAGTAGTACTCGCCATCGTCGTACAGGTACTCCATTTCCTGCTCGTCCATGATGGCCTTTTCCACCTTCTCTTCCGAAGAGAAGCGGTTTTCCGTCATGGAACCGGTACGCAGGCTGCGCATTTTGGCCTGCACGAAACCGCGCAGATTGCCGGGCGTCCGGTGATTCACGCTAAAGACCGAGTACAGTTCGTTGTTGAACTTGATCACCATGCCCGGACGCATCTGTGTCGCTGAAATCATGAAACTCCTCTGTTTGTAGACTTGACCCTACGGGAACTTCATTATAACAGGTGGGCGTCGGCGGCAAAAAGCGCGCGGCCGCCGGTGAGTCAAGGCTTATGTCAGCTCCAGGCCGTCGATTTTGCCGGTGGAATCGCCGAAGTGATCCGTCCGCACACCCATGCGATCCATCATTCCGAGGAAGAGGTTGCACATGGGGGTTTCCTTGCGATAGACCACGCGGCGGCCGGTCTTGATGGTCTTACCGGCACTGCCGGCGATCAGCGTGGGAAGATCTTCATGCAAGTGCCGGTTGCCGTCGGAGAGGCCGGCGCCGTAGACGATCATGGAGTGATCGAGCAGCGTGCCGCCGCCTTCCCTGGTGGCCTTCAGCTTCTCCACCCATCCCGCGAACTGCTGCATGTGGTAGCAGTTGATCTGCGCCACCTTTTCCATCAGATCGGCCTGGTTGCGATGGTGGGTCAGCGGATGGTGGCCGTCGGGAATGCCGATTTCCCGGTAGGCGCGCGAGGTGCCTTCGTGGGTGACCAGAAACGTCATGACGCGCGTCAGGTCGGCCTGAAACGCGATGGTCATCATATCGGTCATGAGCTTGAAATGCTCGGCGAAGTCGGCGGGCACCCCGTAGGGCTTCTCCATGTGCGGATCGATCTGCGCGTTGTCCATCTCCGCCTTTTCCAGTTGCCGCTCCACTTCGCGAATGGAGGAGAGATACTCGTCCAGCTTGCGGCGATCCGTGGGACCGAGGCCGCTTTCCAGCGTTTTGGTGTCCGCGGTGACAAAATCGAGGATGCTTCGCCGGTACTTCGCCTGGCGTACGCGCGCTTCGGGACTCAGCACCACGCCGTTGCCGAAGAGGCGTTCGAAGAGGGCGCGCGGATCGAGAGTGGGCGGCAGGGGCTGGGTCTCGCTGCGCCAGGCCAGGTTGTTGGTGTAGGCGCAGGAGTAGCCGGAATCGCAGTCGCCCGATTGACGCGCGTCTTCCAGGCCGATTTCAAGCGAAGGGAAGCGCGTCTGCCCGCCCACCTCCCTGGCGACAATCTGATCCATGGACACGCCGGCCTTGATCTCCACCGTGCTTTTCTTCACCTGAATGCCGGTGAGGTAGCTGCCGCAGCAACGCCCGTGATCGCCCGCGCCATCGAGCAGCGCGCGCCCGGTGTTATGGGTAAGGTTGCCGAGCAGGAGGATGTCGTCCTTGTACGGCTCCAGCGGCTTGAGGATGCGCGGCAGTTCGCCCAGTTTGCCCTCGTAGTCCGGGTTCCAATTGCTCATCATGATGCCGTTGGGCACGTAGACGAACGCCATGCGGACGGGCGGAGTGCCGGCGCCCGGCGCGGCGAACGCGGGCACCATGGCATCCAGAAACGGCAGGGCGACGGCCGTCCCCATGCCGCGCAGAAAGGTGCGCCGAGGAAGCGATTTGCGAGTCATCATGGCTGTTGTTCCCCTCTTCGCGATTGAAACGGCAGGCTGCGCACAATCTCGTAGATCAACGACTGGAAGCCGTACCCGTTGGCGGCCAGTTTGCGATCGATTTCGTCCACCGTACGCCGGTCGTAGGCGCCAAGTCCCCTGCCGAGAGAGTATGTCAACATTTTCTCCTCCATGCGACGGGAGAACTGGGGCAATTGGGTCTTGAGAACGGCGCGCATTTCGGCCGGCGTGGAGAAACTGCTTCCGTTGGGCAGGACGCCGGAGGAATCGACCGGAAATTTTCCGTCCATGGTGCGCCACTTGCCGATGCCGTCATAGTTTTCCAACCCGAAACCGAGCGGGT
Organism: Bryobacterales bacterium; assembly: GCA_003136215.1. GTDB lineage: Bacteria > Acidobacteriota > Terriglobia > Bryobacterales > Bryobacteraceae > Solibacter. The sequence continues at coordinate 10,963 of PLDO01000075.1, read as the reverse complement.
CCATCTTGTTGTGGCAGGAGGCGCACATGGCGTCGGCGCGATGCTTCTCCATCTGCTGGCGAAGGGAGGCGGTGGCTCCCACGGCGGCTTCGTCAAGCAGCGGAACGTCGGGCGGAGGAGGCGGCGCCGGGCTGCCCAGAATATTGTTGAGGATGTACTGTCCGCGGATGACGACGGAGGTGCGCGTGGGGTAGCTGGAGACGGTGAGCACGCTGGCGTGGCTGAGGATGCCGCCTCGCTGCGGGGTGTCGATCTCGACCCGGCGGAATTGCGGCCCCTTGACGCCCTCGATACCGTAATGGTTGGCGAGGCGCTCATTGAGGAAGGTGAAGGGGGCGTCGAGGAATTCGCTGAGCGGGCGGTTCTCGCGCAGCATGGAGTCGAAGAAGAGGCGCGTCTCCTGCTTCATGGCGTCGCGCAGTTCGGGGCTCCACTCGGGAAACTTCTGGGGATCGGGCTTGACCACGTCGAGGTTGCGCAGTTCCAGCCACTGCCCCGCGAAGTTGTCGGCAAGGGCGGAGGAGCGGGGGTCGGCGAGCAGACGCTTCACCTGGGCATCGAGCGTGGCGGGAGCATGAAGTTTGCCGCTCTCGGCGAGCCCGAGCAGCTCATCGTCCGGCATGGAACTCCACAGGAAGTAGCTGAGGCGCGACGCCAGTTCGATATCGGTGATGGCGTGCACGCTGGCGGCGTCGAGCGGCTTCGCATCGTGCTCGATGCGGAAGAGGAAATGGGGGGAGACCAGCATCGCCTGGAGCGCCAGCTGAATTCCCTGTTCGGTGGATTGCCCGTCGGACTTCGCCAGGGCGACGAACTTGAGGAGCGAGGCGGTCTCGGCCTTGGTGACGGGGCGGCGCCACGCATGATGCGCCAGGTTGGAGACGATCGTCTCGACGCAGACGGCGCCGGAATTCGGATCGCAAATGAAGATTTTCGTCTGGCTGGGTGAGGGCGTCTTGGGGGCGTATGGGCCGATGAAGGCGATGGAATCCAGGTACTTGTTCTTCTTGCGATCGTAGGAGTCTTTGGCGTTGAGACCTTTGACGAAATCGTCGTCCAGGAAGGCGGCGCGAAAGACGTGATCGCCTTCGGGGAGGAAGAGGCGCATCTGCTCTTCGGAATAGGGATCGAAGTAGACCAGCTTGGAGGGCTTGGTTTCCACGGGCATGGAGTGTAGCAGCTTGCCGTCCATCCAGAAGGCGAGGGTCACGGGCCGGGCGTCGGCGGCCCGCTCACCGGGAAGGCCGAAGCGAACCATGTACTCGCCATCGAACTCGATGCGGCCGCTGGCCTCGATGGTGCTGAAATCGACGCGGCGGATTTTCTTGTCTTTGTTGGCATACTGGGCTTCCAGCGGCTTGGGGAGCGGGTCCGCTCCAACGGCGCGCGAAGCGATACGGGCGGCGGCGGCGAGGTAGCGATCCATGAGGACCGGCGAGACGGTGAGGACGTCGCCGATATTATCGAAGCCGTTGCCAAGGTCGTCGGTGGGAAAGCTTTGCTCGGCGCGGAATTCGACGGCGAGGAGATCGCGGATGGTGTTGGAGTATTCGCTCCGGTTGAGCCGGCGGGCCGTGACGCGTCCGGGATCGGGTTTGAGGTTGCGGTCGGCCCGGGCGAACTCGTCCTGGAGGTATTGGATGACGGCATCCATCTGGGCTGGGCGCGGAACGCCTTTGGGGGGCATCTCGCCAGAGCGGATCTTGCGCAGGATGATGTCCCAGCCGTCGCGGCTCCCGGTAAGCGATGCGGCCTGGGTGAAGGGCGCTATATTGACCCCGCCGGAAGCCAGGGCTTCGTTGTGACAGGGGGTACAGGTTCGGGTGAGGACCGGGGCGACGGTCTTTTCAAAGGTGGGCGTGTCGGCGGCCGCGAGGGCAGCGCAGACCGATAGAAATAACGCGACGTTGCGGAATCCCCAATCCATATACCAGACAGCCCTTCCTCTGAGAAAATGTTACCGCATCGGCGGCCTGGAAAGGGGGATGGGGATGAATTTTGGCGAATTCCGGCACGGCGCTTGAATTTCTGAGTTAATGGACATACCATCAGAGTCAAAGGAACGGATAATCAGATGAAACTGTCTTCTATAGTGCTTCTGCTGTTCGCTGCGACTCTTGTGCTGTTCGGCCAGGAGGCGATGCCCCGCATGTCCTCGGCCGATCCGTCGAGTGGGAAGGCAGGCGATGAGATTACCGTTGCCGGCGAGAATCTCGATAAAGCCAGTGTCGCCAAGGTCTACCTGACCGACGGCAAGAACGATATCGTCTGCGAGGTCACCGGGCAGACTGCCACGGAGATCAAGCTCAAGATTCCGGCCAAAGCCACGGGTCGCATGGCGCTGATGATCCTGACTGCCGGTAAGGAACCCAAGCTCATCGAGCAGCCGGTGAAAGTATCCATTGAGTAACTACATCCGCCGGTACGGCGTATCGAGGTACTTCCTGGATTCCTGCGCCGCTTCCGCCTGCGGCGCATAAGCGATGGCTTTCTTGTAGGCCGCTATGGCCTCCGCGCGGCGCTGCTTCATGTCGTAGATCTGGCCCATCCGCAGGTATGCCTGAACACCGGTATTGAGGTCCACCTCTTCGCTCGCGGCCGTGACTTTCTTCATGTTCTCCAGCGAGCGGTCCAGGTCGTTGTACCAGAATTGAATCGATCCCTCCTGGTAGTAGATCTTCTCCCATGGCACCCGGTCGAAGCCGGGAGCGTGGCTCTGTTTGAGCCGCGCCACCTCTTCCAGCGCCTGCAACGCGCGAACGCCGTCGCCGGACTGGCTGTACATCTGGCCGAGCTCCATCCGAAAAAGATAGTTCCGTGGATACCGGCGAATGAGGTCCTGCACCAGCGGCACCGCCAGCTTGCTCTGGTTCTCGCGGCGATACAACGCGCAGAGGAAAACCTCCGCGTCCACCCGGTTCAGCTTGCCGTTTTTGGCCACGTCCTGCACCGTGCGGATGCCCTTCTCCTTGTCGCCGTGGATGCCGATCAGGAAGCCCAGCATCTTGTATCCCAAGGGTAGGCTGCCGACGATGTAATCGTGCAACCCCTGCACCAGGCGGGCGTCCACGTTGTTGGGCTCCAGTTCGCTGATGCGGTTGTGGAGTTTGCGCGCGGCGGTGGCGTCGCGCAGCGAATCGTGCCACGCCTTCTTGACCACCCAGAAATAGTTGGAGCGCAACCCGAAGGCAATTCCGCTGGCGTACATCGCCGCCGTGTCCTTCGGATTCTGCTTGAGCCGCGCATCCGCCAGCGCCATGGCCTTGGCGATCTCGTCCAGAATGCGCTTCTCCGTCTCGGGTGCGGGGTTCAGCTTGGCGCGCCGCAGAAAAGAGTTGCTGCCGGAGACGAGTTCGCTTTCCAGCGAGCCGTTGCGGAGCATTTCGCGGAAAATGAGGGTCTGCGCCAGGTGGTTGTGTAGTTCCGGCAGCCCGGGATTGTGTGCGATGCCATTCTCAAAGATGGCAATCGCCTGGTCGAACTCCAGGTTGTAGAAGTGCGCGTACCCCTCGTCGATCAGGGGTTGTTGCCCGCCCAGCGGCGAAGCTATGAGCGCCAGGAGCAAGGCAAGCTTGAGCATCTACCTCTATTATCCAACGATGTGGGACAGACGATCGCTTTCTGTCGTCTGTCGAACCAGCCACAGGCACGACAGACCACAAAAAGCGATGGTCTGTCCTACTCCACCATCCGCCCCAGCGCCCACCGCGCGTGCTCCGCCACCACCGGGTCCGCCGATTCGGCCAGTTTCTCCAGCGGCGCGCGGAACTTCTGTTGCCGCGCATTCCCCATGGCCACCGCTACATTGCGTAGAAAACCCGAGTAGCGAGCGCGCACCACGGGCGTGCCCCGGAACATGGCGCGGAACTCCTCCTCCCCAATCGCCGCCAGTTCCTCCAGGCGCGGCGCGAACCGCCGGGGAGCGAACGCCGGATCGGCGGTAACCGGCGCGCGCCCGTTCCACGGACACACGTCCTGGCAGATATCGCACCCAAAGACGTGCGCCCCGGTTGCGGCGCGGTGCTCCTGGGGAATCGCGCCGCGCAGTTCAATGGTGAAATAGGAGATGCACCGTGTGGCATCGAGGCCCTGCCCGGGCACCAGCGCCGCCGTGGGGCACGCCTCCACGCAGCGCATGCAGGTGCCGCAACGGTCCGGCGGCGGCGCGTCCGGGGGGATGGGGAGCGACACCAGCAACTCCCCCAGGAAGAACCACGAGCCCTCCCGCTGATTGATCAGGCAGGTATTGCGCCCGATCCAGCCGAGGCCCGCCAGGCGCGCGTAGCTGCGCTCCAGCAGCGGCGCCGTATCCACACAGATGCGCGATTCGTACGGCACACCCGCGGACTCGCGAAGCAACCCGTCGAGGCGCTCCAGGCCGCGCCGCATCAGCTCATGATAATCCTCGCCCCAGGCGTAGCGCGAGATCCAGGCGCGCTCCGCGTCGTGGAATCGCGTGGAATGGGGCCAGGGCGTCTGGTACAGCTTGCCGACCGAGATCACGCTGCATGCCGCGGCCAGCAGATTGCGTGGATCGTCGCGCAGCGCCGCGCGCCGGTCGGTGAGATACCCCATTTTGCCCGCGCGGCCCGCCGCCACCCACTCGTGGTAGCGCGTCCGGTCCTCCGCCGCGGTTGCGGCGGCCACGCCCGCCAGTTCGAATCCCGCGCGGCGCGCCAGTTCGCGGATGTGGTTCGCCGTCAAATTTCCAATCCCACCTGCCGCATCAGTTCGATGGCGTTACTCTTGCGCACCACGCCGGGGCGCATGTGGTAATCGAAGGAAATCTTGCCGCCGGCGATCTGATCCTCGAAGTGCACGTTGGCGGCGCGCTCCCCCAGTTCTTCGGCGATATCGGCCAGCGCCAGGTCGTGCGTGGTGATCAGGCCGGCGGCGCCGCGCTGTACCAGGCCGCGCACCAGCGCGCCGGCACCGATCCGCCGGTCGTGGGAATTCGTCCCGTGCAGGAACTCGTCGATCAGGAAGAGCACGGGCAAGGGGCCCGCCGTCTGATCCAGAATCTGCCGCAGGCGCAGGATCTCCGCGTAAAAACGCGATACGCCGCCCTGCAGGGAATCCGTCAGGCGGATGGACGCCCCCACCGCCAGTGGCGAAAGCGTCAACCGCCGCGCGCGCACCGGGGCGCCCGCCTGCGCCAGCACCGCATTCACTCCCAGCGTGCGCAGCATGGTGCTCTTGCCCGACATGTTCGACCCGCTCACCACGATGACGCGCAGCGCGCCGCCGATGCGGATATCGTTGCGCACCACCTTGTCCTCGGCCAGCAGCGGATGGCCGATGGCTTCGGCATCGATCCAGGGTCCCTCGGGGGCAAACTCCGGAAACGGGTCGGCCGGATGCTCGAAGGCGTGGCTGGCCAGCGAGCACAGCGCCTCCATTTCGCCCGCCGCATGCAGCCAGCGCCGCACCGCCGCGCCGGAAAGCGCGCGCCAGTCTTCCACCTGCAGCGCCAGGTGCGGCGTCCACAGAATGAATGGCTCCAGCACCCTTACCACCACGTTGTCGCGCGAATCCAGGTTCTCCACCAGCCGTTTGAGGCGCGCCAGTTGCCGCGAAGGCGGCTCGCCTTCGGCGTCCAGCAGCGATTCGCGCAGGCCGGCCAGCAGGGGACAGCCGAACGGCTCGCGTTCCATGCGCACCAGCACCTCGGAGAGCATCCCCAGCTCGTGGGCCGCTTCTTCCACCGCCGAAACCGTCGCGCCCAGGGCGCCGCTTTCCCGGTAAAGGAACCAGCCGTTTACCACCAACGCCACCAGGAACAGGTCGCGCACCAGGCCATCCACGCCATCGGTCAACTTGAGCAGGTTGGCCGAGCGCAGCAGGTGAATCCACAGGGCCGCAAAACCGGCCAGGCCGAGCACCGTTTGCAGGCGGACGCGCAGCCGGTAGCCCGATTGGCGCAGCGCCGCCGGAGCCTCGCCCCATTGCGCCAGGTGCACCGGGTCCACGCCGCTGCGCGCTTCCTCGGCTACAATGGCGAGTTCCTCGCGCAGATCGACGCGTTCGCGCAGTTCGTCGACGGCCGCGTGGCGCGCGCGCACCACCTCGGGTGTGGCCGGCGCTTTCAGCCACTGCGCCAGGCGGTCCTCGCCGATCCGGGTACGCGCCGTGCACAGCAATTCGAAGACGCTGCCTTTACCGAAGAGGTCCAGATCCACCGCGTAGGGATGCGCCGGATCGCTGTAGCGGTCGCCTGTCTCGCCGGTACCGGCCCAATTGCCGTCCAACCGCGCCAGCGCTTTTTCGAAGAAGCGCGCGGCCCTCCGGCGCCGTTCCAGTTCCTGGAGCAGCTTCTCGTGCAGCACCACCAGCAGCACGAACCCGGCGATGGGGACCAGCACCCAGAGAATGGAGAAAGCGTTCTGTGCCAGCGCCAGCCAGATCAGCGCAACCCCGCAGGCCGCCATTCCGAGCTTGCCGTGTCCCAGCCTGCGGTGACGCTGCTGCCGGTGCGCGATTTCGGCGCGCCGTTCGGCCAGGCGTGCGGTGTAGAGGGTGCGAGGGTCGGGAGTCATGGGACTCCCCTATTGTCGCGCGAAGCGCGCGGGCGGCAGTGTCAGCCTCTGCGCAGGCGCTTGGAGCCGGCGCCGATGGCAATCAGCGCGCCCCCAATCAGAAACAGCGTGGATGGCTCGGGGGTGACTCCGTTAACGGTCGTAGTGGCATCCAGCGTCATGGCCTTCCCAATCAGTTCGCCGTTGACCACCGTGGTCCCGCCGAGGGTCATGGCCCCGTTCGGATCGATGATGTACCCACTTATAGAATTCGTGGCGCCGGCGGACACAGAGATCGTGGCCGCGGCGTTTACGAAATCAAAGATTACGTGCGAGGCGATGACCCCCGTGCCCAAAGCGAGTGAGCCGGTTCCAGAGAGCGTCATGCTTACCGCTGAGATCCTGACGATAAAGTAGTCGTTGGCGCCACCGTTAAGGGTCAGATTCACATTATTTAAGGTGGCGGCTCCGGTGTTGGTGAAGTCTATGACGTTTGTCGATGCGATCCCCAAGCCGTTGCCCGTCACGCTCTGCGCACCGTTTATCGGGGTGCTGATGGCAGTCTGGGTTGCCGTAGCGCCGGCGATTAACCCTAACGCAGTGTTGTAGTCGTTGTTGGCTGTCGTCATCAGTGCGGCATTGGTGCTGGCTAAACCGCTATCCAGCCCTGTGAATTGCCCATTCTGGGCCTGGTAGAGGCTGCCGGTTACGGTTTTGGGCGAATTGATGGTAATCGCCCCGGTCCCGGTGTCTATGGAAATTCCCTCATTGCCGTTAATCGTGGCGCCAGTCTGGTTGATGGCATACGCGCTCGATGCCGTCAGCCCAAACACGGCGAAGTTGCCCGCGGCGCCCATGGATGGAAATAGGAACGACGACGCCGGGGCAGACGGCGGCGCCGCCAGAGCAGCGACAAACATGGCAACCGTGAACCATCGCTGAGCGGACTTGTTAGAATTCGTCATTATTCTTGACCAGGTAGATGAACAAAGCAGGTTTTCATGACTGCGCATACGTTGCACCGAACCTAATGAGATCTTATCGTGAAGATTCCACGTAACGCAATGAATCCAAAGGTACTGCCGGTCCCGAGACAGCACTGAAATACTATCCGTGGATCCTATCTCGGGTATAAACCCTACCCGGTTTTGGGGGTTATCCGCACCAGTTCTTCCGAATAACCTGAGCCATTTATCGGCACAATACCCCCCAGCGGTGGGGTCATTCCCCGATAGACCCAGCCTCAGATTCCCGAAACATGCGGCCCCGGGAACTCGTAAACTAGAAAGACCCGCCATGCTGCGATTTCTGCCTCTGGTCCTGAAGAACTGCTGGCGCAACCGGCGCCGCACGTTGCTGACGATTGCGAGCATCAGTGTCTCCATGTGCCTGCTGGGCGTGATGATCGCCATGTACCACGCCTTGTACCTCAGCGACGCCACGCCGGAACAGGCGCTGCGCATCGTGACGCGCAACAAGATCTCGCTGACCCAGCCGATGCCCGAGTCCTACAAGAACCGCATCCAACAGATACCCGGTGTGCGCGTCGTGATGGTCTCGGGGTGGTTCGGCGGCACCTACAAGGATCCCAAGAACTTCTTCGCGCGCTTTGCCGCCGATTCCGACAAAATCTTCATGGTCTACCCCGAATTGAAGATCCCCGCCGACCAGCGAAGCGCCTTCGAGCGCGACCGGACCGGCTGCGTGATTGGCCGCGACCTGGCCAACAAGTACAAGCTGAACATCGGCGACCGGATGACCCTGGTGGGCGACATCTACCCGGGCGATTACCAGTTCACCATCCGCGGGATCTTCGACAGCCCGCGCGCCAGCGAGTTGATGTACTTCAGCCGCGAATACCTGGAACAGTCCCTGCCGGAGGGACGCCGGGGCAGCGCCGGCGTCTTCACGACCCTGATCGACGACCCCGGGTCCGCCGGCCGCATCGCCGCCGCCATCGACAACGAGTACCACAATGCCACCGCGCAGACCAAGACCGAGAGCGAACAGCAGTATCTCCTCGGCTTCGTCTCTCTTTTGGGCAACGTCAAGGTCTTCCTGATCGCGATTTCCGGCGCCGTCATGTTCACCATTCTGCTGGTCTCCGCCAACACCATGGCGATGAGCGTGCGCGAGCGCGTCAGGGAGGTGGGCGTCCTCAAGACGTTAGGCTTTACCGATGGCAACATACTGGGCATGATTCTGGGCGAGGCCCTCTCGATTTCGCTGTTCGGCGGAGCCCTCGGGTTTCTGCTTTCCACCATGCTGGTCGGCGGAGTCCAGAAGAGTCCGGCCGGACTCTTCCTGCCGCCCCTCGAGCCATTCCAGCCCTCGGTGGCTGGGCCCTGTATCCTAACCGCCTGTATCATCGGTGTCGTCAGTTCCCTGCTGCCGGCACTCGGCGCCGCACGCACGCCGATTGTGGACGCGCTGCGGAGTACGGATTGACCATGGCCATCCCGATTGCATACAATCTACGCAATCTGGTGGTGCGGAAAACCACCACCATCATGACGGCTCTGGGCATCGCCCTGACCGTGGCGGTGCTGCTGGCGGTGCTGGCGCTGGTCAACGGATTGCGCACCACGCTGGCTTCTTCGGGCGACCCGCTGCAGATTGTCGTGATGCGCAAGGGGTCCGAATCGGAAATCGTCAGCAACTTCACGCGCACACAGTTTCAGGACCTGAAGTTCAAACCGGGCATTGCCACCGGAGCCAACGGGCAGCCGCTGGCATCGCTCGAAGTCATCACGGTGATTAACCTTTCCAGCACCGAAACCGGCGAAGGCACCAACGTGACGGTGCGCGGGTTGCAACCAGCCGGTCTGGAGATGCGGCACGGCGTCAAGATCTCGAGCGGCCGTTGGTTCCAGGAGGGCAAGCGCGAACTGGTGGCGGGGAAGACCGCGGCGGATCGCTATCCCGAAGCACAACTGGGGCGCAAGGTGAGGTTCGGCCGCGGGGATTGGGAAATCGTCGGCATCATGGATGCCGGCCGCGGGGCGCAGGCCAGCGAGCTTTGGGGCGACCTGAACCAGATCGGCGGCGATATGCAGCGTCTGGAGGTGCTGAGTTCGGCGCTGGTGCGCGCCACCGATGCGGTGACCGCCAAGGCGCTGGCCAACAACATCAATAACGATCAGCGCCTGAACATGAACGCGGTGAACGAGGTGGAATACTACGCCGAGCAGACGGCATCGGCGGCGCCCATCGAATACATCGGGATTTTCGTGGCGGTGATCATGGCGGTGGGCAGCGCATTCGCGGCCATGAATACGATGTACGCGGCGGTGGCGCGGCGCGCGCGCGAAATCGGTACGCTGCGCGTGCTTGGCTTTTCCAAGGGCAGCATCCTGTTGAGCTTTTTTCTGGAATCGGTGCTGCTTTCCGGCCTGGGCGGCGTGCTGGGGTGCCTGCTGGTGCTTCCCTTGAACGGCATCACCACGGGAATCGGCAATTCCAATTTTTCGGAGACGGCGTTTAATTTCCACGTTTCTCCCGCCATCATGCTGGCCGGAATCGCGTTCGCCGTAATTCTGGGCGCGGCCGGAGGACTGTTTCCGGCCAGCAACGCGGCGAGAAAAGAAATTCTCACCGCTCTGCGGGAAATCTGATGGCATTGGAATCGTATATCCGGAAGGTGGTGGCGCAGGCGGTTCCGCCTGCGTGTCTTGAGTTGTTCGCACGGCACTAGGTGACCAAACTCTTTATGGACGCGGAACTGAAGAATCTGCAGATCGATCGGAAGAAGCGCCGCTCGGCGGAGCCCTCCAAATGGGCCACACGCTGGATTATCGGCGGCGTGCTGATACTCCTCTTGCTGGTTGGGTGGCGATTCGCCGCCGAAAAATTCAATCCGGCGCCGCTAGTGGAAGTGCAGCGCGTCAAGTCGATCAGCGCGGGCAGCGCGCCTCAGGGTGTCATCCTCAACGCCACCGGCTACATTGTGGCGGCGCACAAAATCGAAGTGGCCGCCAAAGTGATCGGCAGGGTGCAGTGGATTGGTGTGGATAAGGGCGACCGCGTCAAGGAGGGGCAAGTCATCGTCCGCCTGGAAGACGACGAATATCAGGCGCAACTGACGCAGGCCAAGGGCCAGCTGGCTAGCCTGCAGGCCAAGCTCGACGAGGCGGTGAACGGGTCGCGTCCGGAAGAGGTGGCACAGGCCCTGGCCAACGTCAGGACTGCGCAAAGCGACCTGGACAACGCCCGCATCACTCTCGATCGCAGCAAGCTCCTCATCAAAGACCGCGTGGTGGCCCAGCAGGTGGTGGACGATGCTCAGGCGCGCTACGACAACGCGCTGCACCGCGTCGACTCGCTACAGAAGTCTCTCGATCTGCTGAGGCTGGGACCGCGCAAGGAGCAGATCGATTCGCTGCGCGGCCAGGTGGATCAGGCGCGCGGGACGCTTAATTATGCCGAGACCAACCTGGCCAACACCATCA
>PLDO01000055.1 GCA_003136215.1 Bryobacterales bacterium | reverse complement strand
AGGCGGTTGAATTCGTCCCAGTTGGACCAGTGTCCGACGAGGTTGGAATTGGCCAGCAGGACGCGCGGCGATTCGGGATGAGTGCGGAAGATGCCGACGGGACGGCCCGACTGTACGAGCAGGGTTTCATCGTTGCCGAGGGATTCCAGGGCGCGTACGATGGCGTGGAAGGACGGCCAATCGCGGGCGGCGCGGCCGGTGCCGCCGTAGACAATGAGTTCGTCCGGATTCTCGGCGACGTCGGGATCGAGATTGTTGTGCAGCATGCGGAGGGCGGCCTCCTGGTGCCAGCCCCGGCAGCGGAGGGTGGCGCCGCGGGGGGCGCGGATGGCGGTGGTGAGGCTCATTGCAGGACTCCTGCCGGGGCCGGCAGCGACTCCGGGATGGCCCACTCATCGAACGTTCCTTGTCGAATGGCGCGGGCGAGGTTTTCGATATCGCTGGAGAGCGGGCGGTCTTCACCGAGCGGCGGCGCGATGGCGCGGACCGCGTCGCGTACGCGGCGCAGGTCGGGACCGGGCTCGAAGTTTTCGCGATAGCGCAGGGCTTCGGTGGCGGCGAGCAACTCGATGGCGGCGATGTATTCGCCGTTGTCGACGATGGTGCGCAGCTTGAGGGCGGCGGTCATGCCCATGGAAACGTGGTCTTCCTGGCCGCCGGAGGTGGGGACGTTATCGACGCTGGCGGGATGGGCGAGGATCTTGGATTCGTTGAGCAGGCTGACGGCGGCGACGTGGGCGATCATGAAGCCGCTTCCGACGCCGGGATGGGCGGCGAGGAAGGCGGGGAGCCCCTGGTTGAGGTCGGGATTGACGAGGCGATCGATGCGGCGTTCGGCGATGCCGGCGAGAGTGGTGAGGGCGATGGCGGCGGTATCAAAGGCGAGAGCCAGGGGCGCGCCGTGGAAATTGCCGCCGGAGAGGACGTCGCCGGATTCCGCGCCACGTCCAGTAAAGACGAGCGGGTTATCGGTGGCGCTGCCGGTCTCGATTTCGACGGTGTTGGCGGCGAAGCGGAGTGCGCCGCGGACGGCGCCGTGCACCTGCGGCATGCAGCGCAGGCTGTAGGCGTCCTGCACGCGCGCGGGGGCGGTGCGGCGCCCGGAGGCGACGTCGCTCCCCTCCAGAAGGGCGCGCAGGCGGGCGGCGACGATGCCTTGTCCGGGATGAGGGCGGGCGGCGTGGATGCGCTGGTCGAAGGCGGCTGGGGTGCCGAGCAGGGCGGCGAGCGTCATGGCGCCGGAGACGTCGGCGAGGCCGGCGAGGCGGGTGGCGCGCCAGAGGGCGAGCGCGCCCACGGCGGTAAGCGCCTGGGTTCCATTGAGCAGCGCGAGGCCTTCCTTGGCCTGCAGGCGGAGGGGTTCGATGGCGGCGCGCCCGAGGGCGGCGAGGCCCGGCATGCGCTCGCCGCGATAGATGGCTTCGCCTTCACCGATGACGCAGAGCGCGAGGTGGGCGAGCGGCGCGAGGTCGCCGGATGCGCCGACCGAGCCTTTGGAGGGGATAACGGGGTGCACGCCGCGATTCAGCAGGAGCACGAGGGTTTGGGCGACGACGGGGCGCACGCCGCTGTAGCCGAGCGCCAGGGTGTTGGCGCGCAGGGCCATGATGACGCGCGTTTCGGGTTCGGAGAGCGGCGGGCCGAGGCCGCAGGCGTGGCTGCGCACGAGGTTGAGCTGGAGGCGGGCGAGTTCGCCGTTAGAGATGCGCACTTCGCAGAGCTTGCCGAAGCCGGTGTTGATGCCGTAAACGGGGAGCGGATCTTCGGCGACGCGGCGCACCACATCGCGGGAGGCGTCCATCTGGGCGATGGCGGAAGGGGCAATCTCCAGGCGGACGGATGCGTTGGCGATGGCGGCGATGTCGTGCAGAGAAAGAGGCTGGCCACTGAGTTGCAGCATTCTGTCGGAATAATAACTCGCAACAGAAGGTTATTGAAGAGGAAATCGTCGGTAGAATGATTGTATGGCAATGGAATCGAGCGTATTGTTGGACGAAATCGGCAGAAAGCTGCTGGCGGCGTTGCAGGAAGACGCGCGTTTGAGCTATGCGGAGCTGGGGCGGCGCATCGGGCTCTCGCCGGCGGCGACGGCGGAGCGGTTGCGCAGGCTGGAGGAGGTGGGAATCGTCACCGGTTACCGGGTGGAAATCGACCGCGAGGCACTGGGGCTGCCGGTGCTGGCGATTGTGCGGCTGAGCTGCGACGGGGTGAAGTACCGGCCGTTTTTGAAGGCGGTGCAGTCGATGGAGCGGGTGACGGAGTGCCATCACGTGGCGGGGGGCGACGCGTTCATCCTGAAGGTGGTGGCGGAGAGCGTCGCGGAGTTGGGGCTGGTGGTGGAAAAACTGCTGGATTTCGGGGTGCCGACGACGAGCATCGTGTTCTCATCGCCGGTGGAGCGGCGGGCGCTGCGGGTGGAGGCTCCTTCCCCACAACTAAAGTGAAGTGTCCGAGCTGAGCTCGGATGGACAAGCCGGAGACTTATCCCACTATTTCCCTGGCAACAATTGCGGCGCACCGCTGTACAATCGTTGTTCGCCATTCCCATTCGAAAAACCATATGACACCGAATCCCCTTCTGGGCGTAATCTTCCACTGGCTGGGCGGCCTGGCATCCGGCAGTTTCTATGTTCCCTACCGCGGCGTCAAGCGCTGGAGCTGGGAGACCTACTGGTTGGTCGGCGGCTTTTTCAGCTGGATCATCGCGCCGGTGACACTGGGCATGATCATGACCAGCGACCTGCCCGGGGTGCTGCGGGAAGCGCCTGGTTCCACGCTCTTCTGGTGCTATTTCTGGGGCATGATGTGGGGAATCGGGGGCCTCACCTTCGGGCTCAGCATGCGTTATCTCGGGATGTCGCTCGGCATGGCGGTGGCGCTCGGCTACTGTGCCGCCTTCGGCACCATCATGCCGCCCATCTTCGACGGCGAGTTCGTGTCCAAGGTGCTCGGCACCACCTCGGGGCAGGTGATCCTGTTGGGTGTGGCGGTCTGCCTGAGCGGCATCGCCTTCGCCGGCAAGGCGGGCATGTCCAAGGAACGCGAGATGTCGGTGGAGCAGCAGCAGGCGACCATCAAGGAATTCAATCTGAGGAAGGGCATCCTGGTGGCCACGTTTTCGGGCGTGATGAGCGCCTGCATGTCCTACGGTCTGCGCGCCGGCGACCCCATCAAGGCCCTCACCCTGCAGCATGGCACCACCACGCTGTGGCAGGGACTGCCGGTGCTGGTGCCGGTGCTGCTGGGCGGCTTCACCACGAATTTCATCTGGTGCGTGGCGCTGAATATCAAGAACAAATCGGGCCACGAATACCTGAGTGCGCGGCAAACCAGCGCGCCCATGCTCCCCAACTATCTGCTCTGTGCTCTCGCCGGCACCACCTGGTACTTCCAGTTCTTCTTCTACNNCGCTGCACATGGCGAGCATCATTATCTTCAGCAGCCTCTGGGGCATCGCGCTGCATGAATGGCGCGGCACTAGCGTCCGCACCAAGCGATGGCTGGCCGCCGGTCTGGCCGTGCTGGTGCTCTCCACCATGGTGGTGGGCTACGGCAACTATCTGGGGACTGTGACTCACTGATAAGGTAGGAACATGACCAAGGTGCAGATCCGCTTCCGCTTGCAGAAACCCCTC
>PLDO01000434.1 GCA_003136215.1 Bryobacterales bacterium | reverse complement strand
CCCTCGGCCGGCGTGGGCGCCATTCTTGCGCTGTTTCTCTTCCACATGGATCTCGGCGTGATGGCTTTGATCGGCATCATCCTGCTGATCGGCATCGTGAAGAAGAGCGCCATCATGATGATCGACTTCGCTCTGGCCGCCGAGCGGAACGAAGGCAAGAACTCCTACGACTCCATCGTCGAAGCATGTATGCTGCGCTTCCGCCCGATCCTGATGACCACCATGGCGGCGCTCCTCGGAGCCTTGCCGCTCGCGTTGGGAACCGGCACGGGATCCGAGCTTCGCCGCCCGCTGGGCATTACCATCATCGGAGGCCTGATTATGAGCCAATTGCTGACGTTATACACTACGCCGGTGGTGTATCTCTACTTTGATAGCCTCCAACGGTGGTGGGATGGGGCAGCCATTGCAAAACGCGGCGATGCAGCGGAACTCCCGCCTCGTAGACCGCATGAGCTTGCTCCTCGTTAGTACACGGAAGATTCGCCGAAACTCGCGTTCACGCAAAGTGTTTGGAAAGATGGAGCGGGGGCGCCGGATGTCCCGCCCTGGGCCGAATAGGTACTTTAGGTAACACTGGAATTCCGGGTAAGGATGAGACGCAATTATGAAACGACGATATTCCACTCTGCTGCTGACGCTTGTTTGCCTGCCGGCAATGCCGGTACTGGCGCAGACAACTATCGGGGGTGGAACCTGCACTTCTTTGACTCTGAATGGAACTTATGAGTTTCTCTTGAACGGGCGCCAAGTCACGGCTAGCGGAGCCGTCTCGAGAGTATTCCAGGGTGTTGGCACCGCCGCTTTCGACGGGCTCAGCCACGTTACCTTGACCATGACAACCAACATTGTCGGTCCGAGCCAGTCTTTCGGAACGCCAATGGTGTATTCGGGGGCTTACAGTCTGCAATCCAACTGTGTGGGATCGATCAGCATAAACAGCGGAGACACTGGTGCGTTTACGGTGACGGCTTACTCCGGCGGACAGGCATTCGCGGTGATTGGGTCGGACGCTACCTATGCTTATAACGGGAGCGGCAACCTCCAACCGGCGACCTGCCCAGCTACACTATCGGGCGTGCACGAATTCAACGCTACCGGCAGTGCCCTTTCCGGCGCCTCCGTGACGAGCGTCCTCGATGTGGCGGGTGCGCTGCAATTCGACGGGCAAGGCAACGTGACCGCCAATTGGACGCAGGTATCAAACCTGGCCACCAGCGCCATCGCGGCCACGGGAACCTATTCGGTGGGATCCACATGTCTGGCCTCAGCCACACTTACCGACGCGGCGAACAACAAATATGCAGTCGCTTTGAGCTTCAATTCGACCGCGCCGGCATTCGCCCTTGCGATGTCGTCCCCCCAATCGCTTTTCGACGGATCCGGCGCCGCGGCACAGGCTGCCGCCACCGCGGCGGCCTGCACGGCGTCCAGTTTGAACGGAACCTATGAGTTGACCCTTAGCGGGCGGCTGGCCCCAGGGGGAGTGACCACGAAGATTCTGGCGTCTGACGGAACGGCGATGTTTGACGGGCTGGGCAAAGTCACATTCACCCTAATGTCCAATGCGGTCAATGGGAGCCAGGCCTTCGGGGTACCGCTGGTGTACTCGGGAACTTACTCCTTGCAATCCAACTGCCAGGGATCGATCAATATCAACAGTGGAGATACGGCTACTTTCGCGGTGGTCGCGTATTCAATCAACGCCACGACTCAACAGGCAAGAACCTTCGCGCTGGTGGGGACCGACGCCACCTACGCCTACAACGGAAGCGGTACGGTGCAGCCGAGCGCGTGCGCGCTCAGCACGCTGTCGGGCGAGTGGCCCTTCAGCGCCAACGGCAACTCGCTTTCCGGGCCGACCAATACGGGAATTGTCGATCTGGCGGGCGTGATGCAGTTCGACGGGCGAGGCAACGCGACCGCAAGCTGGACCCAGGCGTCGAATACCGCTTCGACCAACGTGTCGGCAACTGGGACTTATACAGCTACGGCGGCGTGCCTGGGTACCCTTACTCTCACCGATACCGCGAATAACACGTATACGGGGTCGGTGTCTGTTTTTGGGGCGGCCGCGAACAACTTTGAATTGGTGGTCACCAGCCCGCAGGCAATCTTTACCGGCGCCGGACGCGCGGCATTTGTCAACCCCGGGCAAGCGGCGGTGAATGCGGCCAGTTTCCTCGCTGACCAGACGCCGGCGGGGAGCGTCTTTTCGATTTTTGGCTCGAATCTGGCGACGAAGGTAGGGCAGCCCACCTCCGTCCCGCTCCCCACGACGCTGCTAACCACCACCGTGACGGTCAATGGGGAACTGGCGCCGCTGTTTTACGTGGACCCGAACCAGATCAACGCGCAGATGCCCGAGGATATTAAGGTTGGCGTGGCGACTGTGGTGGTAAAGAACGGCTCCTCTACGAGCAACGCGGTGGCGGTCATGATCCCGGCCGCGGCGACGCCGGGAATCGTGGTGTACGGGAATAATCGCGCGGTGGTGGTGAATCAGAATGGCAGCGTAAACTCTCCCACCTCGCCTGCCAAGGTTGGCGACACGTTGGTGGCGTATTTCACCGGCGGCGGGCCAGTAAACGCCGCGGGGCCTCTGGCGACGGGGGCTCCCACGCCGGCTGGGTTTTCGCCAGTCTCCGGACCGAACACGGTGAAAGTAAGCGGGAATGACGCCACGATCAACTATATGGGCTTGACGCCCGGCTCCATCGGGCTATATCAGGCGAATTTCATAGTTCCGAAGGTCGCAGCCGGGGATCACCCTTTGGTGATCACGATTTCAGGCCAAAGCTCGAATAACCCGCTGATTGCCGTGTCGAATTAAGCGGCGAGTCACCGTTCAGGAACGAGTGATGCTTCGCAGGTGGTCCACACTGTATAGCTTCGCAAGCAGGTCGTAGTCCTGAATCGGCCGGGAAGCCGCGGGTGGCACATACAGAGTGAACCCCGCATGAATCTCCTGCGCATATTCGCCCATGTCTTCAAGGGCAAATCGAAGGATTGTGGGCGGTAGAATTGGGTGGGGGGAGCAGTAGATGGCCACCACCTCGTGCCGTGGCGGGTAATACTGCCGCAGGTGGGCGATAAATCGCGAGAATCGCTCCGGCCGCGAAACCCCCATGCTGTGCAGGCAGGTTTCCAACGGACCGATCTGCCAGATAATCGCCGGCACCTCGGACTGCAAGGGCCGGCGCCGCAACAGCAGGTCCGTAGCTTCGTACATCTGAACCCCGTGGACGACCGGGTCGATCCGCAAGTCGGCGAAAATCGCATCGATCGCCGAGATGCCGGGTAGGACCGTGACCCGTAGGTCCAGCGCGTTCGCCAATTCCAGAATGAGGAACGGTGGGTGGGCTGCGACCAACGGGTGCCCATGGATGGCGAACGTTATCGGCGGATGGTCGAGAGCCGCATCGACGACGCGGGCGGCCATGTGCTCGTAGGCGTTTACCCGCGGTCCCTCTTCGGAGTAACTCTCCTCGTACAGCGACGTGATCCGTGGGCACAGCGGCTCAAGGAAAGACCTGGTGGCCACGCCAGTGTCTAAGTAGAGAACTTCGCGCGAGGATCGGATTGCCAACTCTACCTCGCGGGTGACCTGGTTAACGGTCTGAAGGCCAAGCCCCGCGATCCAGATGTCGGTCATCGCACCTCTGCGCCGCGCAGGACGTGCATCAGGTCGATCAGCCTGCCATATCTCTGGTCGCTGGGAGCACCGCGCACCGCAGCGACAGCTGCCTGCACCTCTCCCGAACCGAGGTCGCTTCCAAACGGCGGCACGCCGGGTCTTCCAGCGGCCTCCGGTGGAGGGGGCGCGATGATGTTGGAGGATTGTTGAAGGGAGGCACTGAGGCCCACTTGCGGGTCGCCGGCGGCGTCTTGCATTTGGACCGCGGAGACTCGAATCACGGTGTGCAACGGCGTTAGCGGCTGGCCCGGGAACACGACGCCCGGCGGCGGCGGCAGGGCCGCCGGATCGGCTCCCTGGGGCAGGGGATTTACCCACACCGCATAGGCAAATGTGCTGAGCCGGCCGTTCTCGTATTGCGCGCATGGAACGATCGTGAGCACCAGCGAAATGTCGGGAAGCGTGCCTGCTTGGACTGTTGTGTGAGGCTGTGGCACGACAGTCGATACTTTCGGCCTGGGACCGGAGGATTCCACCTCGTCCGCGAGGGCGGCTCCCAATAAGCGCAGCAGGCGATGATCGGGCCGCCGAAGGAGATCCCTCTCCTCCTCGGCTAGGTCAAATTCTTGGAATACTTCCTCCGGGGATTCGAGCAGGCGCCGGCGCATGTCCGGGTCGAGCGCCGATGCGATGAGCAATCGAGAGACGCCAGCTTTCGATCCATCGGGTGCGGGCTTAGACACCCGGCACCCCCAGGCCGCCTTNNATGGTACTACCTGACCGCGTCGTGATCCAAGCACAACCGCGCAGGGGGGAGCGAACATCAGTGCCGTTTCGCGAGTGCGCGCCCGTGGCGGAGTCGGTTTTTCCTCAGCTTATCACGGCGGGCTCGTGCGATACCGGGAACCTCACGCTGCGCGCCAGGCAGCACACGGCATGCGCGCGATCGTGGATCGCCGCCACTTCGGCGGCTCGATCGATTTCGGTGATTCGCAGGCGCGGCCGCAGCATCACGCGCGTCATTTCGCCGGAGCCGTCGGCGTGCTCCACCATTTCGCCCCATGCCTCGTCCGCGTACTCCGTCACCACGATACCGGCATCGGCGCAGAGGTGCAGCACCCACAACATGTGGCAGTTGGCAAGCGCCCCTACCAGGAGTTCCTCCGGATTGTAGCGCGCAGGGTCGCCGCGAAACGCCGGGTCGCTGGAGCCGGGGATGGGAGCGGCCTTACCTTCGCCCGTGCACTCGTGAGCCCGGCTGTAGGCGCCGTAGCCGGAAGTCCCGCTGCCCAGATTGCCGGTCCAACGGCTGGTAATCCGATACTCGTGCTTGCGGTCTGTGGCCATAACTTACCAAATTGCCACATTTGGAGGGGCCGGGGTGAGCCTGCGCTCCCGGGCTTTCCCGGGGAGCGCAGGACGTGTGGTTTCCCTGAACGGGCCTGTAGCGATCAGAGGGATCTTTGGCCCGTTGCCACCCTCCGTTTGTAGGCTCTATGGCGGATGCGGTGAGGCTTCCTCCCAGCACCGGCGGGCGTCCTCCGAAACGCTCCCGGTCAGCCTCCGTCGGGGAATCCTTCTACCGCACCACGAGGTAATGCAAGCACGACACCACTCCGCGCCAAGAGAGTAAGACGCTTGTTATCAATACTTCACTCCTGGTTGCTGCCGCCTCTCAACGGGATACCGTCTACCTTGTGGACGCTTCTGTCTACTTTGTGGACACATACTCTTCGATCATATAGACTGAATGGTAATATTATGGGCTCGGCTCCACCGCCCGAATTGAACGAGAGGCTGGCGGCGATTCTCGCCATCTCGCAGAGGATGAACTCGCAGCGCGATCTCAGCGCCCTGCTCGATCTGATTGCCCGCGAAGCCACCAGTTTGCTGGATTGCGAGCGGGCCAGCATTTTCCTGCTCGACCGAGAGCGCAACGAACTCTGGTCCAAGGTGGCGCTCGGGAGCGAGGAAATCCTGCGCTTCGACGCGCGCCGCGGCATTGCCGGCAA
>PLDO01000129.1 GCA_003136215.1 Bryobacterales bacterium | reverse complement strand
CCGAGCTGCGCTCGGATGCACAAGGCAGAGCCTTATGCCACAGCCCTACCACACGAGGAGTTCGATCGCCGCTCCCGGCTCGCACTTGACGAGCTTTGCGGCGCTGCCTTCGCGCAACGAAACCTCGTAATACCCGGAACTGCCCAGAATCAGGCACAGTTCCCCCACACCGCACTCCGCGTAATTGCGCGCCAGCGCCGTGACTTCCCGCGGTCCCAGCGCCAGCGTGAAATTGCGCGTTTCCAGGTCGCCGAAATCGTTCACATGGAAGTTCGTAATGATGTTGCCGAAGCGGTCGATCTTCAGAATTCGCCCGATCCAGGTGCGCTTCCCGGCCCTGTGCGGCTTCTCGAACTCGGGCTTCAGATAATCCCGCATCAGTTTCCCGATCTGCGCCGGCCGCACTCCCGCGGCCAGATGGGCGCCCACCGGTGCGAAGATGTCGCGGCCGTGAAACGTCTGGCTCACGGGATGACGGAAGTACTGCTGGCTGGCGACATGGCGCACCTTGCACTTCTCGTGCAGGTAGACCATGGAGAGCACCCCGTTATCCGGGCCCAGGAAATACTGGCCCCCGGCTTCCACCAAAATCGGGCGGCGCGCCGTGCCCACCCCAGGGTCCACCACCACCACATGCACCGTCTTCTTCGGGAAATAGCGCCACGCCTGCGCGATCAGGTAGGCGCCTTCGGCGATCTCGAACGGCGTCACGCCGTGACTGATGTCCACAATCTGCGCCGCCGGGCAGATGCCCAGGATCACGCCTTTCATGGCGCCGGCAAAGTGGTCGTTGAGGCCAAAATCGGTGGTTAAGGTTAGAATCGGTCGCGTCATTGGTAAAATGTGGTGAAGTGCAGCATTTCTACTTCGATCACAACGCCACCACGCCCGTCGATGGGGAAGTTCTCCAGACGGCGGTGTCGTGCCTCGGACAAGTGTATGGTAACGCGTCCAGCATCCACCATTTCGGACAGGCCGCAAAGCAGCGGTTGGAAGCTGCGCGCCGCCAGGTGGCCGCGCTGATTAACGCCTCTGCCGCCGAGATCGTCTTCACCAGCGGGGGCACCGAGGCCAATAATCTCGCCATTCTCGGCGTGACGCGCGCCTCTACCGCCGCATCCCGGCACGTCATCACCTGCGCCATCGAGCACCCGGCGGTGCTCGCCCCGGCCAAACAATTGGGGGTGGAAGGTGTGGAGATCACCTGTCTGCGCGTCGGCTCCAGCGGCATCGTCAGCCCCGAAGACGTCCGCCGCGCGCTACGCCCCGGAACCGTGCTGGTCAGCATCATGCACGCCAACAACGAACTCGGCACGCTGCAGCCCGTCGCCGAAATCGCGCAGATCGCGCACCAGGCCGGCGCGGCGCTCCACGTGGACGGCGTGCAAGCACTCGGCAAAGTGCCGGTGGACGTTTCCGCGCTCGGCGTGGACCTCTACAGCATGAGCGGCCACAAGGTTTATGCGCCCAAGGGCGTGGGCGCTCTCTACGTGCGCAAGGGAACCCGTCTTGCGCCCGTCACCTACGGCGGGCATCACGAGCGCGACCGGCGGCCGGGCACGGAGAACGTCCCCGGGATCGCCGCCTTCGGCGCGGCTGGCGAACTCGGCGGGCGCCGCATGGCCGCGGACGCCGAACACCTCGCCATGCTACGCGACCGTCTGGAGAATACCGTGCTGGAACGCATTCCCGGCACGGGCGTGAACGGCTCGCGCTGGAATCGCCTGCCCAACACCAGCAATATCTATTTCGACGGCATCGATGGCGAAGCCATGGTGATCGCGCTCGATCTGCGCGGCTTTGCCGTCTCCACCGGGGCGGCCTGCTCCAGCGGAGCGCTTTCGCCGTCGCACGTGCTGAAGGCCATCGGCCTGAGCGACGACCGCGCGCGCGCCAGCATGCGCTTCTCCCTGGGGCGCGGCAATACCGCGGGGCAGGTGGACGCGCTCATCGAAGCCATCGGCGCCAGCGTGGCGCATTTGCGCCGGATTTCCGTGCATGCCTGAGTTGCCCATCGCGGTCGCCATGAGCGGCGGCGTCGACAGTTCCACCGTCGCCGCCATGCTGGTCCGTCAGGGCCGCACCGTAGTCGGCATGACCATGCAGTTGTGGAACCAGCGGCGCCTGCCGGAACTGGCCTCCAAAGACGGGGAACCCTCCGGGTCCGGACGCTGCTGCTCGCTGGACGATGTTTACGACGCGCGGCGCGTGGCCGAGCAGATCGGCATCCCCTACTACGTGGTGAACTTCGAGCGGCAGTTCGAAGAGCATGTGGTGAAGCCCTTCGTGGAGGAGTATCTCGCCGGGCGCACCCCCATCCCCTGCACGCTGTGCAACAACTACATCAAGTTCGATCGCTTCCTGGAGATGGCCGATTCGGTGGGCGCCCACTACATGGCTACCGGACACTACGCGCGCGTCCGCTTCGACGCCGCCGGCGGGCGCTATCAACTGCTGCGCGCGGTGGACGAGTCCAAGGACCAGACCTACTTCCTCTTCGGCCTGACCCAGGCGCAGTTGGCGCGCACCCTGTTTCCGCTGGGTGAATTGAATAAACCGGAAGTGCGCGACATGGCGCGCTCCATGGATCTCGCGGTGGCGTCCAAGGGAGACAGCCAGGAGATCTGCTTCGTCCCCAACGGCGACTACGCGGCCTTCATGGATGCCTACCTTAAGGAAAAGGGCGTCGCCGTGGAGCGCACTTCGGGCGAGATCGTGACCACCGAAGGGCGCACGCTCGGCCGCCACGAGGGCGTGCACCATTTTACCGTCGGGCAGCGCAAAGGTTTGGGCATCGCCACCGGCGAAGCTCTCTACGTGATTGCCACCGATCCAGCCAGCCAGCGCGTCACCGTCGGCGGCAATGAGGACCTGCAGTGCTCGCAGTTCGTGGCCAAGCAGGTGAATTGGATTTCCATCGCCGGGCTGGCTTCCGGAGATTCCCTGAGGGCCGAGGTCAAGATCCGCAACAAGCACGCCGCCGCGCCTGCCACGCTCCGCGGCACGGGCGATGCGGAGCGCGTCGAAGTGTGTTTCGACGACCCGCAACGGGCGATCACGCCCGGACAGGGCGCCGTCTTCTACTCGGGCGAGATCGTGCTCGGCGGCGGCTGGATCGAATGAGAGTTTCCCGCGCCGAAGTTTACGGCTTGGCGGAAGCCGGCGTCCCGGCGATAAACGCCGGATTCACAATCTGCACCTTGGCGTCGCGATCCATCCCGCGAAGCCACTGATCGGATTTGACGTTCCTCAGTTCCGTGTAGATCTCGTCGCGCACTTCAGAGAGAGGCCGCACCGTAACTTCTTCCGCGCGAAGCAGATAGAAACCGTTGGGCTGCTTGAGCGGCTCGGTGACGTCGCCTTTCTTCAGCGCGAACACGGCCGCGCGGAACGCGTCGGGGATGTTGTCGCTGCTGCGCAACGTGGCGAAATCGCCGTCCTTCTCGCGCGAGGTCTCGTCGTCGGAGTTCTCTTTCACCAGTTTCACGAAATCCGCCCCGTTCCTGATCGCGGCCAGTAGTTTACCCGCTTTGACCTGAGCCTCCGCTTCGGTCAATGGTTTCTTGCCCTTAGTGGCGCTGCCGGCAGCCGCATCGTCGTTGAACGCGATGTAAATCGCCTTCACCCTCACCTGGGTATATTTCGGCTTGTTGGAATCGTAGTACTTGACGATCTCGGCGGGCTCCACCACCACAAGGTTGAAGGCGGCGTTGATCTCCGCCGTCGCCAGCACATTCATCCGGCCGTAGGCCAGCGACTCCTTGTATGGGCTCTGCTGGTCCAGTTTTGCGTCTTCGGCCATCTTGGTCAGTTTGCGCAACAATTCCCACTGATGCAGCCACACTTCGCGATTGCGCATTGCCATCTGTTGGTTGGCCGGCGGCAGCGCTTGATAGATCGTCTTGAAATCTCCCATCGTGAACTTCGTGCCGTCGCCGAAGATGGCAACCACGGCTTCATCCGGAAGATCAGGCATGGGAGTGGGCGCCGCAGCCGCTTCGGGTGCGGATTGTGCCCAAATGGCGCTAGCGCTTGCGAATGCGAGTAAACAAAAGACTTTCATAGCAGGGTAGTCTCCAGTTTATCACGCCGCGTCAGGCCGGCCGGTTGCCCACAAGGAGGACGCCGTGTCCTCCGCCTTACTTTGTCTCGCTGCGGGCATCGCCGCGTTTCACCTGCACCCGCCGCCGGCCCTCCTCCAGATTCCCTGCCGCCTTCTGCTTCGCCGCATCGCTGACCTTCACCCGATTGTTTACCGCCACCGCCCCGGCCGTTTTGCACATCCGCGTGGCCGTTCCCTTATGCTGTACAACGTCGGTGTTCCCGTCGATCGTGGCCACTCCGCCCTGTACGCGCACCGTGAACTTGTCCGCGCCGATCTTGGACTTAGCGAATTTGGCGCGGATAACCGCTTCCAGTTGAACATCGCTCAGTTTCGGCTGGGCCGCCCCCCCCTTCGCTGTGCCGCTTGTGGTTGGCCGCTGATGCACCTCCGCTGCCCGGGGCTCCGCCGCCCACACTCCGGCGGCCATCAGAACTGCCGCCATCCACATCCTTAGATTTGCCATAACCCATTCAGTTCCCCCGATTCCCCGTTGTTCTCAGAATTCTGTGCTAAAGTGAGGGGTTCCCGAAGGCTTTTCTAGAGTTCGATGCCCGAACAGATCCTACTGCAAGGCAAAATCCTGGGCACGGAAGAGTTCCTTTTGGCGGGCCCCGCCGAAGGACGGTCTGTGCGTTCCGCCGGTGAAGATCTACTGGCCGGCAAATCGCAGTGGATTACCCTGCTGTGCGAAGTCCTGCCCCGCGCCCTGTTGGCCGAGCTTGGCCTGGCGCGCATCCTGCTGGGATCCAGCGGCGGCGGCCAGTTCCTGGTCGTGCTGCCGGGAAACGTCCGCGAGGCGGCCGAGACCTTCCTTACCGCCGCCGCCGCGCAGATTTCGGTGCTCAGCGCCAAACGCGTCAAACTGGTGTGGGCCGTCACCGATAATCTTGGCGATTGGGCGGTCATTCGTAAACGCCTCAACGAGGAACTGCAGAGCAAGGGCAACGCTCCCTTGCAGCATATCGGCGCCGCCGCGTTTCAGCCCTTTGTCGCGCTGCCGGGCAACGACTCGGACCAGTATTTCGCCCGTGAACTCGGCGCCAAGGTGCGCGAGGCTTCGCAAATCGGCTGGTCGCCGGAGGATCCCGGCAAGGTATTCCCCGGCGAGGGCAAGCACACCTGGAGCATCACCTCCAACCTCTCGCCCGATGGCATCATGCTGGCGCGGCACGCCGCGGCCAGCGATGACGGCAAGCAGGCCGCTCCCGTGCAAACTCTGGGGCGCCGCGCCCAGGGCCGCTCCATCTGGGGCGTGCTGCGCGGCGATGTGGATAATTTCGGGCTCCGCCTCCGCCGCGTGCATTCCATTGAGGAGCATGTGCCGCTTTCCGTGCTCTACAAGCAGTTCTTCGCCGGCGAACTCGAGGTGCTCTGTTCCTTCCCGGAGTTCTTTCGCAAGGTCAGCATCATCTACTCGGGCGGCGATGATTTTGCCGTGTATGGCTCCTGGGATACTTTGATCGCGCTCGCCCGCGAAGTGCAGCGGCTGTTTCACCGGTTCACGGAAGAGAACCTGAAAGAGTATCCCGGGGCGGAAGGCAAGACCATCTCCATGGCGATCGCCCTGGCGCCGGAAACGTATTTCCCCATTTCCACGGTTTACGAAGAGGCCGGCCGCAATCTGGATCTGGCCAAGGCGGCGGGCAAGGATTGCATCTTCCTGCTGGGCCGCATTCTGGAGTGGCGCCACCTCAACGATGCCGCCGATCTCAAGGATACGGTGACCCGCCTGATTCACGATTTCCGGATGTCCCGGCAGTTCCTCTATCAACTGCGCAGTTTCTACCGCCGCGACGCCTTCGGCGGCGGCACGGACATCCAGCACACGTGGCGTTTCCAGCGGCGCTTCAACCGGATTCTGAGCGGCACCCGCGACCGTGAGTTCCAGAAGCTGCGCAGCCATCTGATCAGCGAGATGGTGGGCAGGAAAACGGCGGAAGTGAAGCTGCGGCCCGCGGGCCTGGTGGCCCTGGAATGGGCCAGATTGGTGACAGAGGTTTAGCACATGGCAGAAGAGCAGCAGGAGCAACGGAAGGAAAACCGTCCGCCGCGGGAAGGTCGCGGCGCGCAGGGGGGCCCCCCACGCGGGGCCGGACCGCGCGGCGATCGTCCGGGCGGCGACCGCCCCGGTGGCGATCGCCCGGGTGGCGATCGCGGGGACCGTGGAGACCGCGGCGACCGCCGCGGATTCGAGCGCGGCCGTCCCGAAGGCCCGCCGGAAATCGAGCTGGAGAAGCTCATCGGCGACAGCCTGTACCTGGACAATCAGGCGCATGCCATCGTGAGCCGCATGCGCGATATGGATAGCGGCACCAAGAGCCAACTGCGCCGTCTCTACAGCGCCGTGCGGCGTGCCGTGCGGGCGCCGGAGAGCGAGCGGCAGCATGAGTTCGTCATGTTGCGCGCCCGTTTTGCCTACACCATCGCGCGCCACGGGCTGCGCAGCCTCGATCAGATCGAGAAACTGCTGCTCCAGGTGACGCGCCGCAACGACAGCCGCGGATACGAACGGTTCAAGGATCTATTTGAGGCCATCGTGGCCTACAACGAGTAAAGCATGAGCGCACATACCTCCCAAACCGAGTTGAAACTGATCGGGAAGCTGATCCTCGAAGGCGAAATGCTCTGTGAAACCGGACTCCACGTAGGCGCCGGCAAGGGCTCGCTGGAGATCGGCGGAAGCGACAATCCCGTGGTCAAGGATGCCTTCGGCCGTCCGTATGTGCCGGGCAGCTCGCTGCGCGGCAAGATCCGTTCATTGCTCGAGCAATCCGGCGGCCTGGCGGTGCCCAGCGAGTTGGTCTACCTCTCGCGACGCAAGGGGCAAGAGGTGCGCATTCACCAGAGCGACCGCCCCGACGACGAGATTTGTCTGCTCTTCGGGCGCAATCCCGGGCGCATGGAGCGTGTGCAGGGCGATGCCCTCGACACGTCGCAGGCTACCCCGGCGCGCCTGGCCGTCTTCGACGCGCCGCTGAACGCGGAGAGCATCACCCCGCAGATGCGCGAGAATCTCGATGACGAGCTCACCGAAGTGAAGAGCGAGAACGCCATCGACAGGATCACCTCGCAAGCCAATCCGCGGACCCTGGAACGCGTCCCCATGGGTGCGCGCTTCCACACGCGTTTCGTGATGGACGTGCTCTGCGACGAGGATGCCCCGCTGTTCCTGCGCGTACTGGAGGGCCTGCGCCTTCTGGAAGACGACGCTCTCGGCGGCGGCGGTTCGCGCGGCAGCGGCCGCGTCAGCTTCTCCAGCCTGCGCCTGGTGTGGCGCAATAAGAACTACTATGCGACCGGCGCTCCCGAAAAGGAGATTAGTTCCGGCGCCACGCTCGCGGCCATTCAGGCGGCCGTCAATCAATCTGCGTTTTCCTTCGTGCGCGAGGAGTAATGAACCCGGGACTGGTCGTCAAACTGCGACCCGCCGGACCCTGGCGTATCGGGCCGGATTCGGGTGCTCGCAATCGCGTGGACGTGATCTATCACAGTGACTCGCTCTATAGCGCGGTCACTAGTGCCATGTCGCGCATGGGCTCGTTGGAGGCTTGGCTGGACGCCACCGCGCGCAGCCAGACACCCGCGCTGTGTTTCAGTTCGTGCTTCCCGTTCCTAGACGACATCGGTTTAGTCGCGCCTCCGCGCACCATCTGGCCACCCACCTCTCCGGCGGCGATGTCCGCGCGCGTGCGTTGGAAGAGCGCGCGCTTCATTCCTCTCAGCGTGGTGGAATCGATTCTTTCCGGCAAGAAGCTCAACGAGAATCTATGGAGCGTGGATGGCGCCAGCGGCTGTCTGGTGCCCGCCGGCAAGGCCGGTCCATTCCGCACCAGTGTCCGCTGGAATGCGGCGGTAGATCGTTTGACCGGCGCCTGCGAACGCCACGCCACCGCATGCATCGAATTCCGCGAGGGATGCGGTCTGTGGACCGTGGTGGGTTTCCAAGACGAGGCGGCCCGCGACCAGTGGCAGGAGCCGGTGAAAGCCGCCTTCCGGTTGCTGGCCGATAGCGGTTTCGGCGGCGAGCGATCGCGCGGTTGGGGCAGGTCGGAGGCTCCCGAGTTCGTGGAAGGCACGCTGCCTGGATTGATCGTTGAATATAAGCGCCGGGAACCGCGGGTGGAAGTCGAAGCCGCCTCGCCCGAGGCGGAACCAGTCGCCGACCCCGTGCCGGAGGCCGAAGCCGCCGCGCCCGCCGCGGAAGCGGTTCTGTTGGAGACAGAGCCAGCCGCCGAAGCCGTGCTGGAAGCCGAACCCGCTGAGCCCCTCATCGGAGCCGCGCCAGTCAGGGAGCGGTCCACTACCGAGCCGGAAACGGCGCCAGTAGCAGCGGCTATACCCGAAGCCGCCGAGTCTATGGTGGGGCAGGCGCTTTCGCCTGCCAAAGCC
>PLDO01000466.1 GCA_003136215.1 Bryobacterales bacterium | reverse complement strand
CGTTGTCGGTGGCGCCGGTGCCGGAGTGCCAGGAGTCGAAGTGGGCGCCGACCATCACGATCTCATCCTTCCTGTCGCCGCCGGGGATCTCGCCGATGATGTTCAGACCGTCCACGTCGCGGTCCGACATGGTGGCTTTCAGGCTCAAGCGGACCCTCGTAGGAGTCTTTTTGTCCACCAGCCGTGCGATCCGGTTATATTGTTCGGCGGTCACGACGAACGTGGGCGGCGCGGGCGTACTGGCCGCCTTGAAGGCGCCCGCCGCTTCGCTGAAGAGCATGCCTTCGTGGGCGCGCTCGTCTTCCATAAGTACACCGGCTGCGCCTTCCCTGGCAAAGAACTCGCCGCGCTCGGCCGCCGCCTGGTCGTAGAGATCGTACAACTGCTCCATCAACATGTTGGGCAGACTGCTGAAAAACTTGCCCATTTCGGCGGGGTCTTCCGGCCATGTCAGTTCGTCCAGCCTCCTGGCGGTGAGTTTGCCGGCGGGCGCCGGCGCATTCGCCATGTCGGCCAGTTCGGCGGCGGTGTAACGCCGGAACAGCGGGTTGCTTTGCGCGGCAGGCACCTTGGGCTCGCTGAGCAGCACGATCTTGCCGCGCAGTTTTCCCGCCCACTTCGCCCGATACGCCTGCAGTGCCTCCTGGTATTTCTTTGGCCCGTCGCGGAACGNNCCCGCGCAGCGGCGCCAGCACAAGTTCGCCAGTGACCGGGCCGTTGCTGGAGGCGCTCCAGGCCAGCGGCACGGCCGTAAGCTGCGAGTAGCGCGGCTCGATCAACTCGAGGGAAGATTGTTCGAGCGACCAGGCCCGCCCGAACGGTCCCCACTTTTCGAGGTGCACCTTCTCGAGACCGTAGCCGTTAAGTTCCCCGATGGCCCATCGCGCGGCATCTTCGAACCCCGGCGATCCGGTGAGCCGCGGGCCGTGCACGTCGGTCAGGTTGCGCAAGGTCTCCATCACCTTCGAGTGTTCGAAGGCCTCGGTTTTGACGCGATCGACGATCCCCAGATCGACGCGCTCCTGAGGAAGTGCGGGCAAGGCCAGGAGGACAAGGACAGCGATTTTTCTCATCTCCGCAGTATACAGCGGCTTACCGGGCCATCTGCTATAACAACACCCATGGAGAATACCTTAACCCGCCGGGAGGCGTTGCTAGGCGTCACTGCGTCGGCCGGCGCCCTGCTCGCCGCTGCCGCACCTGTGACGATCGAAACCCACGTTCACCTCTTCGACCCCGGGCGCGTCCCCTATGCGCCGGACGCGCCCTATAAACCGCCCGCCTATACGTTGGAAGACCACGTGAAACTGGTCGAGGCCGCCGGCCTGGCGCACTCGATCGTCGTTCATCCGGAACCTTACCAGGACGACCACCGCTATTTGGAGTACTGCTTTGCCCATGAGCCGAGACCGGGGTATTTCAAGGGAACGTGCCTTTTCGATCCGCTGCGTGAGGATACGCCTCGCCGCATGCGGGCTCTGGCGGAACGCTGGCCGCGGCGCATCGTGGCGCTGCGCATCCACGAAATGTCGATGACCCCCGAAACCGGCGGCCCGATTCGCAACCGGGATATGAAGGATCCCCGCATGCTGGCCTGCTGGCAGGCCGTGGCCTCAATGGGGATGGCCGTGCAGATGCACTTCATACCGGGGCAGGCGCCGAATATCCGCGCGCTGGCGGCGAGGTTCCCCGAAACCACCGTGATCCTCGATCACATGGGCCGGCCCGGACAAGGCACTGAGAAGGAATACGCGGAAGTGTTGAAGCTGGCGGAATTGCCGCGCGTCATCCTGAAGTATTCCAACTGGGGAGAATACAAGGGCGACCTGAGCCGGCTGACCAGGCGGCTCTACGACACCTTTGGCCCGGAGCGCATGATCTGGGGTACGCTGGGCAGCACGGCGGCGGAATACCGAAAACAGGCGGCGCACTTCGAGGAACTGTTGGCGTTCGCTTCGGAAGCCGGCCGGGCGCGCATTCGGGGCGGCAATGCGCAGAGACTGTTCTTCCAGTGAATCCGGAAGCTCACAACCCAAGCCCCGGCAGTGGCGGGCTGCCACTCCCGGGAGGCGTTTCGTTTAGAGTGGTGAAGTGACTCGATTCGCGGCCCTGCTCCTGTTCGCCAGTGGCGCTTTCGCCCAGACCGATTGGCCCTCGTTCGGGAACGATCCCGGCGCGATGCGGTACTCCACCCTCGGGCAGATCAACACCGGCAACGTGGAACGCCTCCAGCCGGCCTGGACCTTCCGCACCGGTAAGCCGGGGTCGGAAGCGGTGCCGGTGGTGATCGGCGGAGTCATGTACGCGACCGCTCCCGATGGGGTATACGCGCTGGTGCCCGAGACCGGCGAGTTGCTCTGGAAGCACGACGCGTCGCCCGTGGCGCTGCGGGGCCTGGCATATTGGCCGGGGTCGGGCGGCTTGCACCCGCGCGTGTTCGTGGGTAACGGGGCGTACCTTCTGGCGCTCGACGTCACAACGGGGAAATCCGCGCCAGGCTTCGGCAACGAGGGGCGCGTTGACTTGAAGACGGGCGTGCTGGGCGCTCTGACGGACGGAAGGTACGTGCTTCAATCGCCTCCCGCGGTGTTTGGCGATGTCCTCATCACGGGTTGCAGCAACGGCGAGGGATCGCCCAGCGAGGGCGCCTATGGCGACATCCGCGGCTGGGATGCCCGCACGGGCAAACTCCTATGGACATTTCACACCGTCCCGCGGCCCGGGGAAGCGGGGTCGGAGACCTGGCCTCCCGATGCCTGGAAGAATCGCTCCGGCACGAACACATGGGGTTTCTTCACGGTGGATGTAAAACGGGGAATTGTGTACGCACCGCTCGGTTCGCCGACTTCCGACTTCTACGGCCAGGATCGTGTGGGAGACGGGCTCTATGGAAACTCGCTGGTGGCGCTCGACGCCCGCACCGGCGCCAGGATATGGCATCGCCAACTGGTGCATCACGACTTGTGGGACTACGATCTGGCCGCGCCGCCCGCGCTCTTCGAGATCCGTCGCGGCGGGCGCGTCATTCCGGCCGTCGCGCAGATCACCAAGATGGGCCTGTTGTTCGTGTACGACCGTGTCACCGGAGAGCCGGTGTACGGTGTGGAAGAACGCCCCGTGCCGCGGACCGCCACACCGGGCGAAGTGACCGCGGCGACGCAGCCGTTTCCCTTGAAGCCTCCGCCGTTGAGCAAGAACACGTTCCGCATGGAAGAGATGTACGACCGATCGCCCGAACACGCCCGTTTCTGCCAGGAGTTGTTCGCAACCAACCAGATGAAGATCGGCGCACCCTATACGCCGCTGCCGCTCGAAGGCAACGCTCTGTTGTTCCCGAGCACGCTGGGCGGCGGGAATTGGGGCGGTGTGTCCATCGACCCTTCACTTGGCCTGCTGTTTGTGAACGTGATGCACCTCGGCCAGTGGGGACATCTGGAGAAGCGGGGCGCGGAGTATGTGCGGACGTCGGCATACGGGCCGTACGCGCGCTTCTGGAATCGCGAGACCCACATCCCCTGCCAGAATCCGCCGTTCGGAGAAATGATCGCGGTGGATCTGGCGTCCGGCGACATTGCGTGGCGCGCGCCGCTCGGGCGAATCGAGGCGTTGGAGGCGATCGGCGTGCGGGACACGGGGACGCTCAGCTTGGGCGGCAGCATGGCGACGGCCGGCGGTCTGGTGTTCATTGGCGCTACGAATGACGCGCGCTTCCGCGCTTTCGATTCGAAGGCTGGGAAAGTGCTGTGGGAGGTGAAGCTCGAAGCCAACGGGCACTCCAGCCCGATGACGTACATGGGCCGTGACGGCCGCCAGTATGTGGCCCTGATGGCGGCCGGCGGAGGCGCCTTCTTCGGCGGGCCGGTGAGCAACACCCTGGTGGCCTTTGCGCTGCCCGACGTACTCCGGAAACCCTTGCCAGTGGCGGTTTCCAAGGCTGTTGCCGCGGCTGCGGCCGCGCGCCGCGGCCTGCCGAAGGTCGGAGGGTTCGCCCCGGCCGTGCTACCTCCCGGCGGCGCCAAAGCGCTGGTCGATAAGACCTGCGGCGCCGGATGCCATGACATCGAGGTGGTGACCAGCCAGCGCATGAATGCCGCCGATTGGAACGCGGTCGTACAAAACATGGTGGCTCGCGGCGCCCAGGCGTCGGAAGGGGATGTCAAGGCGATCGTCGATTACCTGAGTAAGACGCTGGGGCGGTAAGGTACCGCGCATTCGCGTTCACAGACCGAAGCAGAGGATATTCGGGCCAGCGGCCACCGCGATGTACTGGTTGCCGCCGAAGCTAAAGGTCATGGGCGATGCTTTCATGCGAACGTTTGTCGGGAACTGCCACAGAGTTTTGCCGTTCCGCTGATCTGCCGCCGTAAAGCCGCCGTTTGGCTGGCCGTAGAAGATCAGATCTCCCGCGGTGGCGAGAACGCCCGACCACGTCTTGGCGCGCGCGGGCCCGG
This sequence comes from Bryobacterales bacterium, assembly GCA_003136215.1. Lineage (GTDB taxonomy): Bacteria > Acidobacteriota > Terriglobia > Bryobacterales > Bryobacteraceae > Solibacter. Next base: position 2,780 of record PLDO01000466.1, on the reverse strand, counting down.
GCTGCGGGACCTCCCAAACGATCTCGCCCGTCTCAATGTTGACGGCGCGCAGGAACCGCTGGCCGGTCTGATCGGGGTAGCCGGTCGGCCCGCCGACACATTCTTCCAGCGCCATGAAATAGTAAAGGCGCGTTACCGGCGAGAACGCGGTTGCGTCCCAATTGGCGGCATCACTGGGGCAGCCGCGGGGATCGGCCACCACCGGTCTGCCGTCGGGTCCGATGCTCTTCGCCCAGTCGACGCGGCGCAGGAAGGGTTTGGCCAGAAGCAGCTCGCCATTGGTCCGGTCGAGAACATAGAAGAAGCCGTTACGATCGGCGTGCAGCAGTAGTCTGGACGGCTTGCCTTTATAAACCGTGTCGACCAGGACGTTGGGCTCGGTGGCGTCACGATCCTTCAGATCGTGGGGCGTGAATTGGTAGTGCCATTTGAGATCCCCGGTCTTGGCGTTGAGCGCGAGAACGCAATTGGTGTAGAGGTTGTCGCCTGGGCGGTCACGGTCGTCGCCGTCAGGCCACGGATTGCCGGTGGGCCAGTAGAGGGTGTCGGATGACGGGTCGTAAGAGCCCGTGAGCCAGGTGGAGCCGCCCCCTGCAATTGGTTCCTTGCCTTGCCAGGTTTCTATGCCGGGCTCGCCGCGACGAGGCACGGTCCAGTGCCGCCAGACCAGAGCGCCGGTATCGGGCCTGAAGGCGGCGACAAAGCCTCGAATGCCTTCATCGGCGCCGGCGACGCCTGCGACGACCGTCTCGTTGACCACCAGCGGCGCCACGGTGCCGCCGTAGTGTTGTTGCTCGCCGGACGCCATGGGAGTTTCCCAAAGCAGTTTGCCGCTGGCGCGGTCCAAGGCCAGCAGGTGGGCGTTGTCGGTAACAAAGAAGACCCTGTCGCGCAGAATGGCGACTCCACGATTGGTGCCAAGTCTCGCATCGCCAACCATGCCAGTGCTTGCCGGACGGGAATAATGCCACAGCGCCTCACCGGTGAGAGCGTCGAGGGCAAAGACCTGGTTCGGACCCGTGACATACAGCACGCCGTTCGCCGCGAGCGGTGTTACCTCCAGGCCGAAGTAGGCAATCGGGAAGACCCATTTCAACTTCAGCAAGGACACATTCAAGGTGCCGATCTGCTTGAGCGGACTGTAGCGATTTGCGGAGTAATTTCCGTTATAAGTGAGCCAGTCGCCGGGTTGAGGGGCGCCCCAGCTGATCTTGCGGGTGGGCTCCGTCGCGGCTTCGGGCCCCACAATGGTATCCGCGTTGATACGGCGCAGGTATTTGGCGAGGGACACGAGATCGTCGGCCGGCAGATCGGCGAAGGAGGGCATGCCGGCGCCGGCATTACCGCGCTCGAGATACGCGCGTAGTTGCTCGGCGGACTGTTCAGCCACCCGCGGATTCATGGCAAGGCCGGGCCCTTTGGCGGTGCCGCGCGCATCTTCACCGTGACACCCGGCACAACGATTGGTGAACAATTGCTGTGCGAACAATTGTTGGGCTGAGAGGAGAAACAAGAGAGCGAATCTGCTCATTCCGTCGCCTACTTTCCCGCCAGCACGTCGCTGGCCGACGCCTGGGCGATCAACTGATCCGCGTCCTCCCGCAACAGGAATCGTTCGTTCACCGCCTTGTCCGCCGCCGCTCTGACCGCCGCCACATAGCCCGCGTGGTTGCCATAACGCTCTTCGAGCGACGGCCGCGGATCGCCGGCCGCCAGCCGCTCCGCCTTCGTCTTCGCAAACGGGATATACCCGCCGTTCAGCGTACATTGCATCCCCTTGTCGAAGCCGCCGGCCGTCACGTTCCAGCCGAGGTACGAGCCGAGCGGCGCCTGCCGCAAGACGGACGGAACGCCGCCCACGTCGGAACCATCGGCGTCGGCCTTTGGCACTAACGTTGGAATCAACTGCTTCACCACAGGCGGTTCCCTGGTGATGACTCCCGAGAGATCGGCGTACCGGAACTCCGGACCGTAGTCGTGGTCGGCCACCATGTTCACCAGACCCTCGGGCGAGGGCGCGCCGGGGATCGTGGGGAAGTTCATCGCGGCCTTCGTCGCCGGCGCCAGTTCCCCGCGATCCAGGCGCGGGTAACGGCTCGGTGGCGGCTCCGTGCCCTTCGTCACCCAATCGACAAACGCCACCGTCAGCGCCCTCATGGTCTCGGTCTCCGGGTTCGGGTTTGCGGGCAGAACGCAGCCGTCGGGCGGCGCGGGAGTGGCGCTGGTGAAGCCGCCGCGGCCGCCGCCGTGCGGTGTCCCGGGGAAGAAGTAACGGCGGACGTTGGCGGGTAGCGGGATATCGGCCTTGGCATCGGTGCCCACCAGATTGGGCGACTCGCGCAGATACCAGAACTCCAACGCTCCGAACGTCTCCATGATTTTCGGGCAGGTCCTGCTGGCTGTGCAGCGATCGAGCATTCCGGCCGCCGGACGATGGCGCGCCGCATCGGGATAGTCGCTCCACCAGAGCACGGCTTCGCTGCCCGGTTCATACAGACCCGCTGCGCCTCCGCCCACCGCGAAACGGAAATTCAGCGCAAGCTGCCGCGCGGCGATATGCGGATTCGCGCCGTCCCACACAATCCGGCCCGCTTCGTCCTGGTTGAAGCCCAGGTGGATAAAGGTCCGGATAAAATTGCCGGACTGCGAACTGCCTCGCGAGAGCGCCCACCGGATCTGCTTCGCCAGCGGATTCGCCATACCAGTGTCGTCCTTATCGGCGTAGCGGAGGAACGAGTTCAGGTCGCGTGTGGCCGCAAAGCCGATGCCCAGCACCAGCG
>PLDO01000427.1 GCA_003136215.1 Bryobacterales bacterium | reverse complement strand
AGTACAAAGAGCCGCTGCTGCTCTTCCACCAGGAGAATGGCCTGCTGCGCAACGTCAGCGCCGAGAGCGGACCGGTCTTTGCGAAGACCTTTGCCTCGCGCGGACTGGCCATCGGCGATTTCAACAACGACGGGCGAATCGACGTGCTGATCGGCAACAATGGCGGGGCGCCAGTTCTCTTGCGGAACAATAGCGGGCAGGGGAATCACTGGCTGGGGGTCAAGCTGCAAGGCACAAAGTGCAATCGGGACGCGGTGGGCGCGCGCCTGACGTGGTCGGCCGGCGGCGTCAAGCGCACGCGGCTGAAGAACAACGGAGGCAGCTACCTTTCCTCGCACGACATGCGCGAGGTGCTGGGCATTGGAACGGCGGCGAAACTCGACTGGCTGGAGATCCAGTGGCCGCAGCCCAGCGGGCGTACCGAGCGGCTCACCGACCTGCCGGTGGACCGTTACATCACGGTCACCGAAGGGAAGGGCTTGAGTTAGTACCGCTCTTCGTACTGTCCACGAAGCAATCGGAGCCGCGACCGTCAGGGAGTGGTTGCTTAGCCACTGCCCAGCCTACTCGCGCGGCTCTCCCCGATTGTCGAAGCGGCCGCTGGCAGCCAGCGCATCGCGCAGGCGGCCCCGGTTCGGGCCGGACTTTTCCGCCGCCGCGGTCATCGCCCCAACGGCATCTTCGAGTGCCGCGTCAACCGGCAGGCGGAAGATCCACGGGAGGTTGACAGCCGTCAGGGCGGAGTCGGCGGATAGCGCAATCACCGGAACGAACGCCTTGGCCGACAGTTGCTCCGCCAGATGGCTGGCGTTGCGGCCCACCGCGATGATGCCAACGGCATTCTTATCGTAGAGCAGGCTCACCAACTCCGTGGACGCCTGTCCCCAAGGCTTATCCGCATCCACCGGAGCCAGGAGATAGCGTCCCCCCAGCGGTTCCAGCACGGCGCGGACCTTCGCCTCGGCCGCCGCCACATCGGCGGCCGGCCCAAACAGCACCAGACGGAGCGGCCCGCTGGGCGCGTCGGCCAATGGTGGGCCGGCGTAGACCACGCCGCCTTCGCCCACCGTCGCGTAGGGTTTCTGCATGCCATACCGCCGGTACTGGATGGCGCCGTTGCGCACTGTGGCCAGGTACATCGGCACGATGTTCTTGGAGTTGGGATCGAACGCCATTTCCCCGGTCACGCCCTTGTAGCTTTCCAGCCCCGCCAGCGCATCGCGAATCTTCCCGCGATTCAATCCGGCGCGGCAGACGGCGTCCAGCAGGACATTCATGGTGTCGAAGGCCAGCGACGCGAACACTTCCGGTTGCCGGTCGAATCGTTTGGCGAAACGGGCGCGAAAGCTGATCCAGGCCGGGTCGTCGCGGTTCGGGTCGTAGGGGAATACCGCCTCCATGCCTTCGGCGGCAGGTCCGGCCGCGTCCACGAGGCCGGCGCCGATGGTGCGGTAACTGCCGAACACACGCTGCTTCATGCCGAGTTCCCGCATCTGTTTGAGGATGGCGGCGGCCGGCGCCTGGTCGCCCCAAATCACGATGGCTTGGGCGTCGGAATCGGCGATGATTCCCAGGGAGCGCTTGAAATCGGTCGTCCCCGGAACGTATTTCTGTTCGATGGTGACGGGATGTCCGAGGCGGCGGGCGGCATCCTTGAACTTAAGGATGCCGAACCGCCCGTAGCGGTCGTTGACGCGCAGCAGCGCAACCTTGGTTAAACCCAGATCCGTGTAGATGCGTCTGGCCAAGGTGTACCCCTGCACCCGGTCGTCCTGGATGGTCGTCAGATACCAGGGGATGATGGTCTCGGGAATGGTCGGGTCGGTGGATGCTGAGTTGACGATGGGCACTTCGGTCTTGAGGCTGACCCTGAGGCCGATATGGGTAGTGTCGGCGCTGATCGATCCGAGCATGGCCCAGACTTTGTCGTCGTAGGCCATCTTCACGATCTCGTTGCTGGCTGCTCCCCAAAGTGCTGCATCGTTGTGCACCATGAGTTTGAACGGCGTGCCGCCATAGCCTCCGCGGGCATTCGCCTCCTCAATGGCCAGCAGCGCGCCGTTCAGCATCAAGCGGCCGAGCGCTTCATCGGGATGGTTCTCGACGGGGCCCAGGAAGCCGATGCGCACTTCGTCCACTTCCTTCGGCTTGAGGGTGACCCCGTCGCGCGCCGCGCCGTTGTATTCCACCTGCTTCTCATAGAACTTGTCGTAGGGCACGGTGAACTTGCCGTAGGGGCTCAAGTCTTCGGGCGTGTTGGCATAGGGACGGAGTTCGCGGTTCTTTGGCGGGCCGGGCGGATCGCTCCCGCAGGCGCAAACACCCGAACCCTGGGCTCGCAATGCCGCGGCGAACGCCGCAGCCACCAGAACGCGCCGGATCGACAGTCGCATGGGCTACTCCTTGGTTGGGGCTGAGGTGTGGAAGACGGCAATGCCTTCGATCTCCACCAGGAGTTCGGGACGGCACAGGATCGCCTGGATTCCGGTGGACGCCGGCAACGGATCGAGTTCCTGCTCGCGGTAAAAAGCGGTCCGTTCCTCGTTGAAGGCAGCGTAATCGCGCTCGATATCGCGCAGGTAACAGGTGGTGCGCACCACGTCTTTCCAGCTGGCACCCTCGGATTCCAGCAAGGCGGTGATGTTGTCGAAAGTGCGCCGGAGTTGTGCGGGGAAATCGCCCACGTGCAGCGATTCCCCGTTGGCGCCGATGGAGGCGGTCCCGGAAATCAGCAGGACCACCACGTTGCCGAATTCCAGGCGCATGGCGCGGGAAAACGAGCTGGGCCGCTCGTAATCATAGGCCTCGTTGAGCGCCCGGGGAGCGCACACTGCTTTCTTTTCGATGGTGGTTGCCGCCATAACTCCTTCTAACATTTCTGACATGGTCATCATTTGGTGCCTGTCTCCTTTGTCTTAATCCGTATTCCGTGGCTCAAACCGTGAGCGGTGGCCACCCAGAGATCGTCCCCTTGAAAATCCAGCCCCAGAATGTAGTGATGCGCGGGAGCCGTGTTCACGGGAATGCGCGTGACGGCGCCCTGCGCGTCGCGGATGGTCATTTCGGGGGCGTTCTTGTCGAGCGAGGGCCGGTAAACCGCCCAGTTCGCGCCGTCATAATAGGCGAGGCCCTTGTCGGTGGCGAACCAGGCACGGGTGCCGTCCACGGCCTTCACCTGGTTCAGGAAATTGCTGGGCAGTCCGCTATCTTTTTCCAGGAAGTTCTTCCAATAGCGCCCGTCGTAGCGGCTGGCGCCGAAGTAAGTGGCCGCCCAGAGCACGTGATCCTTCTCCGCCCAACTTACCGAGGTGGTGATTTCATGAATCAGGCCCTGGTCTTTGAGCAGCACGATTTCGGTCTCGCCGTCGGGATCGTTGTAGTCCTTCCAGCGGCCGGTCGCTACGTCGTACTCCAGCACGCCGGCGCCCCACACCGCGTAGTAGACCTTTTCGGCGCCGGCGGAGACGGCATACGTCCAGATCTCGTACATCGGCGTGTTGCGCTCGTTGAAATGTCTCCATTGATTGGTCTTGACGTCAAGGCGTCCGCCGCCGGCTGCCGTGGCCACCCAAACCGAGTCGCCTTGCACAGCCACGCCGTAGACCACATCGTTGGGCAGACCGCTATTGAGCTGGTTGTAGGTGTCGAATCGTCCCGCCGAGAAGCGGCTGAGCCCGCCCATGGTGGCCGCCCAGACATCGCCGGTGCGCGGGTCCGCATCGACGAACAACACGGCGCGATGCGCCAGCCCGTCCTGCGTGCCGTACACTTTCCACTTCCCGTTCTGGTACAAGGCCAGGCCATTTTCGGTGGCCGCCCACACGCGGGCGCCATCCACCTTGACCTGAAACACGTGGTTGTCCGGCAAG
>PLDO01000304.1 GCA_003136215.1 Bryobacterales bacterium | reverse complement strand
TGGTCAGCATGTGACGCAGCGTGATTTGCCGCTTGCGAGCGTCGGTCGAGGACGAGAAATACTCGGGGAAATAGTCCGCCATCTTGTGGTCCAGGCTGTCGATCTTGCCCTGGTCCAGCGCCTGGCCGAACAGGAGCGAGAGGATGCTCTTCGATATGGACATCACATCGGCGTAGCGATCTCTGCTCATGCCGTTGTAGTACTGCTCCCAGACCAGATAGCCATTCCGCACCACCAGAAAGCTGTACCGGTTGGGACACTGGCTGCGGATGAAGGTGTCGCCGGCCTGTAGCATCGCCGGGTTCATGCCCTGTTGTTCGGGGGTGGATTGGGTCCAGCCTCCAGTGGGCCACGCTCCCGCGGCGCCGAATAGAGGAGGCAGAAGAAGAACAGACAGAACTGTCGGTATCAGCTGTCGCATCGGATAGACCTTATTAAGCTCTGATTTTCTTTTGCTGCTTCGAAACCAGTGTACATCCGTACCCGCAAAAATGGATTACCGCGGCAAGGTCATCGTGAAGGTGCTGCCCTGTCCCAACTCACTAGCGCACTCGACGGTGCCGCGGTGCGATTCGGCGANNCGGCGCGGTAAAAGCGCTCGAAGATGCGCGCCCGGTCTGTAGGTGCAATGCCGGTTCCGGTATCGGAAACCCGCAATTGCACGGAATGGTCGCCCGCCTGCAGTGCGGCCGTCACCTTGCCGCCCGGCGGTGTGTAACGGATGGCGTTATCCAGCAGGTTGATGATGAGGCGGCGCAGCAGTTGCTCGTCGCCGGTGAATTGCAGGTCGTTGCCCGGCAGGCACTCTAGCGCGAGGCCGCGCGTATGAGCCAGACCCTGCACGCTGCGGCAGCATTCGGCAAGCAGGTCGTTGAAGTAGAAATCGTGGGTTTGTAAGGTGACGTGCCCGGCGTCGGCGCGCGCCAGGTTGAGCAGATCGTCCACCAGGTGGGAGAGGCGGCGCGACTCATCCAGAACGACGGCGAGCGATTCGCGATATTCGGCGGGGCTGCGCTCCTGCGAGAGCGCCACGTCGGCCTCGCCGCGGATGACGGAGATGGGTGTGCGCAATTCGTGCGAGGCGTCTGCCACGAAGCGGCGCATGGTGTCGAAGGATTGGTCCAGGCGCGAGAGCAACTCGTTGAAGGAGGTGACCAGCACCGCGAGTTCCTCGGCGGCGTTGTCGATTTCGATGCGCGTTTCCAGATTGCTGCCGGTGATGCGGCGCGCCTGTTCCGCCATCCAGCCGAGCGGGCGCAGGCTGCGCGTGGCGAGACCGTATCCGCCCAGCCCGGCAAGCGCGAGAATCAGCGGCAGGGCGATGAAGATGGCGCGGCGCACCACTGCCAGCTCGGCTTGAATAGCATCGGGCGAAGCCGAGATCTCGATGGTGTAGTCATTCCCGCCGGCCTGAACCGTGCGCACGGCAATCCGGCCGCGCCGGCCCGGGGCGGATTGCGGGCTGACGGCCAGCACCCGGCCGCCTTCCCGGATGGTCACGAAATCGCCGTGCACCTTGAGTTCGCCGGTCACCTCGCGCGCGGCCGCCACTGCGTCGCCCTTCATTTCCTGAAGCTCGTCGGGGAAGAGCACGGCCGCGGTGTCGGCCTCCGAAGCGAGGGTGTCATCCAGGCGCGCCGTCAGCGAGCGCGACAGCTCGCTATACAAAAAGATGCTGAAGAGGACGAACAGGAGCGAGAAGAACCCCAGGTAGAGCGCCGTCAACTGCGCGCGAAAGCTGCGCATCAGTGGCATAAGGCTCCGCCTTGTGCATCCGGGCGAAGCTCGGACGAAGAATCGCTCCCTGACCCGGCGAAGCCGGAACCAAACAGGCGACCGACTTCATCGCAGAGACGCAGAGCCGCTGAGATAGGCACAGAGTTTTTTGCCACGGACGGCGCTAGACGCGGAGGCAAGAAGTCCGAGCTGCGCTCGGATGGACAAGGCGGAGCCTTATCCCACTGGGGCATCCTTCTATTCATCGCCCGCCTCCGCCTTCGCCGTGAGGATGTAGCCTTCTCCGCGGCGCGTGTGGATCAGGCGGGGCGCCCCTCCGAAATCAAGCTTGGCGCGCAGGCGCTTGATGTAGACATCGATCACGTTGGTGAAGGCGTCGAAGCTCTCGTCCCAGACATGTTGGGCGATGGCTTCCCGGCCCATGATGCGGTCCTGATGGAGCACCAGGAATTCCAGCAGGGCGTATTCCTTGGCGGTGAGGCTGATGGGGCGGCCGGCGCGCGTGACGGCGTGGCTGGCGGTGTTCAAGGCGAGGTCGGCGGCCTGCACCACCTCCGCGCGCGGGACGCCGGAGCGGCGCGCCAGGGCGCGCAGGCGGGCCAGCAGTTCCTTGAAGTCGAAGGGCTTCACCAGGTAATCGTCGGCGCCGGCGTCGAGCCCCGCCACGCGGTCGTCGACGGCATCGCGCGCGGTCAACATCAGGATGGGGGCGCGGAATCCGGCGGCGCGCAGTTCGCGGCAAACCGCGTGCCCGTTCTTGAGGGGCAACATCACGTCCAGAATCACCAGGTCGTAGTGATTGACGGCGGCCTGGTAGAGCGCGCTTTCACCATCGGCGGCGATATCCACCGCGTAAGACTGCTCGCGCAGGCCTTTGGCGATAAATCCGGCGACGCGGGTTTCGTCTTCCACCAGCAGGATGCGCACTGCATCCATTTTGACTGGCGCCGCGACAACGCGCAATCAACGCCCGGCAGGCGCGGAAAATTCCTGGTGACACCATGGCCCGGGTTATGGAATCCTGGGGGCGAGGTGAGGCATGGCCTGCGACCCGGAAACGTTGCGACAGGTTCCCCTGTTTGCATTGCTCGATGACGACGAAATCGCCGTGCTGGCGAGCCAGGTGAAACTCCAGACGTTTGCGCCGCGGCAGCGCATTTACCGGGCCGGCGAGGCCGGAGGACGCGGCTATATCGTGGTGTCCGGCGGGGTGCGCGTGACCACGGTGGATGAGGATCAGCAGGAAGTGGAGGTGGACCGCCCGGCCGTGGGCGAGTTTTTCGGCTTCGCTTCCATGCTGGACCAGACGCCCCACCAGACCAGCGCGGTGGCCGCCGGGGAGGCCGTCTGCATCGAGGTGGATCGCCGCGACATCATGGTGCTCTTGGAACGCAAGCCGCATGCCGGCATGGACATGCTGGCCGTGCTCGGCAAGCAGTACCACGGCTCGCAGCGCCTGGTACGCGTGCGCTCCACGCGCAATCCCAACGAAGTCATCGAAGAGCTGACCACGCTGGGCAACCGCATCGCCGACGAGGTGGCGCGCTTCGGCGGATCCTGGACCTTCATCATTGCCTTCTTCTTCGTGCTGGCCACGTATACATCCATCAACGTGTGGCTCGGCAGGCAGGCGTGGGACCCCTACCCGTTCATCCTGCTGAATCTCTTTCTCTCCATGCTGGCGGCGGTGCAGGCGCCGGTGATCATGATGAGCCAGAACCGGCAAGACGTCAAGGACCGCCTGCGCGGCGAATTGGATTACGCGATCAACCGCCGCGCCGAATTGGAGATTCAGGGGCTGGCGCGAAAGCTCAATCTGCTGGGCGAGAAACTGGAGGATGTGGCGGAGCTGGTGCGCGATCTCCAGGCTCCGCGGTGAGCGTTACCCCCGCAGCCTCTCGGTAATCGTCACCGGAGCTTTCAAGCGGAACGTCACCCGCGTTTCCGGGGGCAGCGTCGCCGCATTGCCACGCGTCGCCATTACGGCCCCCGCGCCCGCGCCGCCGCCGACACCCGCGCCGATCGCCGCACCCTTGCCGCCGCCCGCGATGGCGCCGACCACCGCGCCAAAGGCGGCGCCCGCGCCTACCTTTTCCGCGTCCTGGCGGTGCGTCTCTTCGGAGCGCCGTTCGAACCCGTCCGTCTGGATCGCCACCGTCTGGCCGTCCGACGTGTGCAGGCGCACCAGCTCCACCGTCAGCGACGACACGCCTTTCACCCGGCCGCCTCTATCGCTCGCCACCACCCGGCCTTCCACCCGCGCGCCGCGCTCTCCAATCACGAAGCCGTCCGCCACAAGCTCTTTGTACAGCGTTGCGGTGAACGAATCGCCCGGCAGATTCCGCTCCGCAGTGAGCCCGTCGACAAGGCGCACCGGGATCAGGATCCCGGCGTTCAGCGTAACCCTGTGGGGCTCGGGCGGAGCGGGGGGCGGCGGCGGAGTCGCGTCCTCCGGCTCCAGGCGCGCGGGTGGAACTGGCTGCGGCGCCTGCTCAAGCGGCGCAGTCTCAATCGGCACAGGCTGGGGAGTTGCCGGAATGGACGCCGGCGTCGCGGCCGTTTGGCTGGGCGGCGCGGCCACGGCCGCGGATAGGCGCACGTTTGCGTGCCGCGTGGGTACCGGCTTTGAGGCCTCGCGTAGCGGCTTCGGAGGTTCGAACGGAGACGGATTAGCCGGCACGCCGGTGGCCCTCGCCTCCGCCGGTTCCGCGGGAGGCGTGGCCGGCGCGGTCGCCGGCGGGGTTTGCAACTGCGCCACCAACGGCGCGGGCGGCGCGCCTTGCGGCTGCTGCGCCACCTTCATGATCACCGCGCCCCCAATGGCGCCGGCGGTCAGCAGAATCACAATGTGCAGCGGCTTCATTCCTTCAATCCCTCGCTATTTCTTGTGACGAGCTTAAGCCTCTGTGCGTTTCAATTCCGCGGGCGATGGTAAAATCGACATAGCGCTTCCATGCAGGACTTCCCGGCACAATTTTCGATCGGAGCCGTGACGCTGGCACCCGCCACGGTGCTGGCGCCCATGGCCGGCGTGACCGATACGATATTCCGCCGCTTCATTCGTAACCTCGGCGGGTGCGGGCTCATCATGACGGAGTTCACCAGCTCGCACGGCGTCAGCGCGGCGCTCAAGACCCGCAAGCCCAATAAGACTCTACAACGCTATCTCAGCTTCGATCCGGACGAGCACCCTATCTCCGCCCAGCTTTTCGGCGCCGACCCCACCGTCCTGAGCGAAGCCGCGCGCGTCTGCCAGGACCTGGGCTTCGACATCCTCGACCTCAACTTCGGCTGTCCTGTCAACAAAGTGGTCAAGTGCAACGGCGGAAGCGGACTGCTGCGCGATCTGCCGCTGGTGGAGCGCCTCCTTCGGGAGGTCCGCGCCGCCATCACCATCCCGTTCACCATGAAGTACCGCGCCGGCTGGAGCGATAGCGACCTGGTCGCGGTCCCCATGGCGAAGCTTGCCGAGGATTGCGGGCTCGACGCCATCGCCCTGCATCCGCGCACGCGCGAGCAGGGCTACGCCGGCAAGGCCGATTGGCGCCGCATCGCCGCCGTCAAAGCCGCCGTCAAGATTCCGGTGATCGGCAACGGCGACATCGTCACGCCCGAGGACGCCGTCCGCATGGTCCGCGAAACCAATTGCGACGCCGTCATGATCGGCCGCGGCGCCAGTTCCAATCCCTGGATCTTCCGCCAGATTCAGCAGTACCTGGCTACCGGCGCCTACGATGAGGCTACCCACCAGGACCGCTACCGGATGATGCGCGGCTATTACGACATGCTGATCGGGCGCGCCGACCACGATGCCGTCGGAAAAATGAAACAGTTCGCCACTTACTTCACGCACGGCGTGCGCCATGGCGCGCAGCTCCGCGCGTCCATCTATGCAGTGCATTCTTCCGCCGCCATCCTCGATCTGGTGGACGCTTTCTTCAATGCCGAACCGGTTCTCGTTCCATGAAGAAAGTTCAGCTCATCACCGATGGCGCCTGCCTCGGTAATCCCGGACCCGGCGGTTGGGCCGCCGTCCTGCGCTTCAAGGAACTGAAGAAGGAAATCTGGAACTCCGAGAAGCACACCACCAACAACCGCATGGAGCTCACGGCGGCGATTGAGGGGCTCAAGTCGCTCCGCGAGCAGTGCGAAGTGGAGGTGGTCACCGATTCGGAGTACGTCAAGAACGGTATCACCACGTGGATCCACGGCTGGAAGCGCAAGGGCTGGCTGACCGCCGCCAAAAAGCCCGTGGTCAACCAGGACTTGTGGCAGGCCCTCGACGAGCAGGTGAACCGCCACAACACTACGTGGACCTGGACCAAGGGGCACGCCAACCACGCCGACAACAATCGCTGCGACGAACTCGCCACCCGCGCGGCGCGGGAGCAGTCCGCCTCGAGCTGATATGGATGCCTTAACGCTTCACCGTCTGCACTTCGCCTTCACAATTACGTTTCATTACCTGTTTCCGCAATTGACCATGGGTCTGGCGCTGCTGATCCTGGTGCTCAAGACCATGGCGCTGCGCACGGGCAACGAACACTATCATCGCGCGGCGCGTTTCTGGGCCAGGATCTTCGCCGTCAATTTCGCCATGGGTGTAGTCACCGGCATCCCCATGGAATTCCAGTTCGGCACCAACTGGTCGCGCTTCTCCAAAGCCGCCGGCGGAGTCATCGGGCAGACCCTCGCCATGGAAGGCGTCTTCTCCTTCTTCCTGGAATCCAGTTTCCTCGGCGTTTTCCTCTTCGGCGAAAAGCGCCTCAGCCCCAAGGCGCACTGGTTCGCCGCCTTCCTGGTGTTTTTCGGCTCCTGGTTGTCCGGCTTCTTCATCATCGCCACCGACGCCTGGATGCAGCACCCCACCGGCTACCGGATGGGGCCCGATGGGCATATCGTCCTAACCAGTTTGGCCGCGCTCTTCACCAACCCCTGGTTTTTCTGGCAGTATCTGCACAACATGATCGGTGCGGTCGTGACCGGGAGTTTCGTGATGGCGTCGGTCGGCGCGTTTTATCTGCTGTCCCGCACCCACGAGCTTTACGGCCGCACCTTCGTCCGCGTGGGCGTCGTCGCCGGAACCATTTCCGCGTTCCTGATGGCGTTTCCCACCGGCGATGGCCAGGGCAAGAACGTCGCCTTCCACCAACCCGTCACTCTCGCCGCCATGGAAGGCCTCTTCCAGACCGAAGACGGCGCGCCTCTCGCCCTCCTCGGACAGCCCGACCTGGAAAAGCATCGCCTGGATAATCCGTTGATCGTGCCCAACGCCCTCAGCTTTCTCACCTACCAGCGCTGGAAGGCCGAAGTGCGCGGCCTCGATTCCTTCCCGAAGGACATCTGGCCGGACAACATCCCGTTGCTGTACTACAGCTATCACATCATGGTCGGGCTGGGCACCATCTTCACCGGGGTCATGGCGCTGGCCGCCTTCGCCCTGTGGCGCGGTGCGCTCTACAAGTCACGCGGGCTGCTCTGGCTGGTGATGCTGATGCTGCCCTTCCCGTATATCGCCACCACCGCCGGCTGGATTACCGCCGAAGTGGGCCGGCAGCCCTGGCTGATTTACGGCATCATGCGCACGCCCGCCGGATTCTCCCCGCACGTCTCCCCCGGCAACGTGCTGTTCACCCTAATTGGCTTCATGGGCATGTACACCATCCTCGGAATCCTCTTCCTGTTCCTCGTCCGCCGCGAAATCGAAGAGGGGCCGGAGCACGTCCCCGAAGCCCACGCCGCCGCCCTGACTGCCGCCTGAGTCACGCTATGGAAACCACCTGGTTCTGCCTCGTCGCCCTGATGCTCGCCACTTACGTGGTGTTGGACGGTTTCGATCTCGGCGCCGGCATCGCCCATCTCCTGATCGCGCGCACCGATGAAGAACGGCGCGCCGTGCTGCGCTCCATCGGCCCCGTCTGGGACGGCAATGAAGTCTGGCTGCTCGCCGCCGGGGGCACGCTCTACTTTGCATTTCCGCAGCTGTACGCCTCGGGTTTCAGCGGATTTTATCTACCTCTGATGATGGTGCTCTGGCTGCTTATGCTGCGCGGCATCGGCATCGAGTTCCGCACC
>PLDO01000593.1 GCA_003136215.1 Bryobacterales bacterium | reverse complement strand
AAGCGCCTGCCCCACCACTGCCAAATCGTTTTGCATGCAAAGGTGGGGCAGGCTTATTCGCCTGCCGCGACTGTCAGGGAGCGTTGCCCAGTATCCACTCCACGGCGCCGCCCAGCGATTCCGCCACGAAATCCGGCGCGTGCTCCGGAGCCCGCTCGCCATAACCGCGCTCGATGAAAACGGTGCGGACGCCGGCCGCGGCGCCGCAATCGATATCGCGCCAGCGGTCGCCAACCAGGAAGCTTTGCCGTAGATCCACCGCGTGACGCGCCGCCGCCTCCAACACCATCCCCGGCTTGGGCTTGCGGCATGCGCACTGCGCGCCATCGTCGTGCGCGCAAACCAGAAACTCGTCGATGGGCAGCGCCGCGCCGAGAGCAGCATTGATCCCATCCACTACGGCTCGTGTTTGCGCGCCGCGCGCGATATCGGGTTGGTTAGTGACCACAATCAGGAGGTAGCCCGCCTGTTTCAGACGCCGCAAGGCATCCGCCGCGTCGGAGTACACTTCCAGTTCGTCCAGTCCCGCGGGCGGTCGCGGCGTGCCGTCGCGCATGGTGAACCGGTTGAGCACCCCGTCGCGATCCAGGAAAACGGCCTTCGTCACTTCACCGATTCCCACTTGGTCTCCGCCTGCTTGAGCGCCGGATGCGTCACCAGCAGGTGCCAGATTACGGCCTGAAACGCTTCGGCGTGCGGCGTGACATGTTTGGCGTTGACCGTGGGCACGATCACACAGACATCGGCGTGCTGCGCCGTATAGCCGCCATCGCGCCCCACAATTCCGGTCACCTTCGCGCCGGTGGTCCTGGCGTATTGAATGGCGGCGACAAGATTCGGGCTCACCTGCTTCTCCAGATTGCCGCCGCCCACCGACAAGATCAGCAGGGCATCCGTCTGGCGCAGGCGGCTGACCCGCAGCCAGCCTTCGAACACTCCGGCCCAGCCTTCATCGTTGGTGCGCGCCGTCAGTTCGCTGACATTGTCCGTGGGCGCGTAGGCTTCCAGCCCGCAGATCTTGCGGAAGTCGTTGACCGCATGCGACGCATTGGCCGCGCTGCCGCCGACGCCCAGGATGAACAGCCGGCCGCCGCTCGCCCGGCATTCCGCCAGCGTGGCCGCCAGGCGTTCCACCGCTGCCACGTCGATCCGCGCCAGGATTTCGGCGGCTTCCCCCAGGTACTGTTCGGCAAATGTCATGATTTCAAAAACTCTCCGAGATCGTCGATGCCTTCTAACGAGCCAATTTCATAGAACCGCTCGGGCGATTCCCAGGCGGCGAGTTGGCCGCGCCGCAATAAACCCTGGTAGACCGCGGCGAGGTCGCCGGGCCGGTCCGCCGGTACGTCGTCGAAGGCCGCTCGCCGGAAAACCCCGAGGCCATAATCGATATGGCGCATCGCGGGCGTACGGTTCGCCTTATCGTATGCCAGAATGCAGCCCCCGGTAAACTCCACATTGCTGGTGTCCCAAAGACCTTCGTTGCGGTAGACCGACATGAGGCCGAGTTTGCCGGATTCGACGAACGTCCTAAGCGCGGCGCCGTAGTCGCATGGCAGGTAAGAATCGCCATAGATAACGGCGAACGCGTCGCCCAGCATCGGCAGCGCCCGCCGAAGAGCGCCTGCCGTGCCGAGCAACTGGGGGCCATCGAACGCATACTCCACCTGTAGCCCAAAGGCGCCGCCGTCGCCCGCGAACGCCTGGATCTTCTCACCGAGGTAGCCCACCAGAAGCACCACGCGCTGGAAGCCATGGCGGCGCAGCAAGCGCAGTTGGTGCGCCAGGAAGGGTTCTCCCGCCACGTCAATCAGTGCCTTGGGGACGGTTTCGGTGATGGGCCGCAGGCGTGTGGCGAGGCCGCCGGCGAGAATGGCGATCGGCAGCATGAGTCAGGAAAGCGGCGCCGGTGCGGGCGTCGCGGCGTAGACAGTTTCGACAATCCGCAGCATGGCTTGCGCGTCTCCGATCCCGGGGTCGGGTGGGCGCCCCAGGCGGATGTCCTCCAGGAAGGCGGCGTTTTCGGCCTGCCAGGAATCGTCGGCCATGGGGTATTCCCAGCCAAGCGTTTCGGGAGGTCCCATCTCCGGCGACATTTTGTACCAGGTGAGCCGCTCGGGGCCGTAACTACCGCCCAGGCCGCTGATTTCGAGCTTGCCCACGCGCCCCGCAATCTCGAAGCTGAAGAGGTTCTTCCACTCCGTCCAACCGGCGTGCAGGAAAGCCACCTGCCCGCGGGCAGTTTCCAGCAGCAGGAATCCGTTGTCCTCTACCGGCATATCCCAGAAGTAGGTGCGGGCGCGGCCCCGCACGCTGGGGAAATCGCCCAGGAACCAGCGGGAAAGATCGATCAGGTGCGCCCCCTGGTCGATTAGTTCGCCGCCGCCGGAGAGCGCCGGATCGGCGCGCCATTCGCGATCGTAGCCGGGGCGCCCACCGTGCCCATAGCGGCCGCGGATGAACATCATTTCGCCCAACGCGCCGCTTTCGAAGATCTCGCGCGCCTTGCGGAACGCGCGGTGATACCGGTGGTTGAAGCCCACCCGGACCAGCGCGCCTGTGCGGCGGGCGGCGTCGGCCACGGCGTCGAGTTCGGCTGCGCGGCAGGCGCCCGGCTTTTCGATCAGCACGTGCTTACCGGCCGCGGCCGCCTCCGCCGCAATCGGCGCCAGTTGATTGTGCGTGGTGGCGATGAAGACCGCGTCCACATCGGCGCGACGCACCGTCGCCTGCCAATCGGTGGATGCTACCGCTCCCCTGGTGGCGGCGGCCAGTTGCGTGGCGCGCGAAGCTTCGATATCGCAGCAAACCGTCACGCTCCCGGGCGGAAGGAACGCCGCGCGCTTGCGCCCTATCAGCCCGCATCCGACGATGGCCGCGCGTACTCCTGTTTTCGGGGTCAAACTGCATTGTAGCGCCCGACTGGCCAGGCAAGCGGAGGCTGGCAAATTACCGGAACTCGGGCTGTGCAGCACGCACCGGAGCCGGCGCCAGATCGAAGCGGTCGATGCGCGCGCCCGGCGTCCGCCCGACGATTCGCACCGTGTGGCTCCCCGCGCCCAGGAACAACGGGACCGCCAGTTTTTCGGTGGTCCAGGATCGCAGCGGCCCATCCTTGGAAGGATGCAGCGCGAGGTCCCGCATATTGGCCTCGTCCACCAGGATGGTGAAGCCGCCCGCGCGCAGGGGCCACCAGCAGACCGCGCTCAGCAGGTAGGCGCCGTCCGCCGGAACTGCAATGCGGTAGGTGGCGCTGGCGGCTGGGGAGACGAAATCCCGGAAGTTGGTGATACTGTCGCCTTCGGGCCTGGTTTCTGCTAATGCCACACCCACGTACTTGCCCTGTCCGGCGGAGGCGTCGTCGCCGATAGCCAGGGGCGGAGTAATGGACTCCGCCGCTTCGGCTTCCACTCGCACCGTCAGTGCGGTTCCGGCGGCATCCGGAAGTGCGTTGCCGCGCCCCAACAGCCCGTTGGTATACTCCAGCCACGCGTGCAGACCCTGGACATCGTAGGTTGCGCCGGTGCGCAGCGGCTTCGTTTCGCGAGCGAGGCGGACGTCCGCTTCCACGTCGGGCAGGTAGCGCTTCCAGTCGAACTGGCCGAAGAGCCAGACTTCGTGCGGCACGTAGTGGTTCTCCGTGGCCTTCACCACGCCGAGCCAAAACTTGACGGCGAGTTCCAGGTTTGCCACGGCTTCGATCTGTTCCCGCGGGGCGCCTCCGAACATCCAGCGGGCCAGGTGCGCGGCGCCGCGCAGTTTGGCGGCGTAATAGAGGCCGAGGTTGCCGTACGCCATCAGGTCCATTTCGGTGCAGGCGAACTCCTTGGCGCCGCGTTCCAGATGGCTGCGGGCGCTTGCGGCCAGAAGCAGCGTGCGGGCGCCGTAGTGCTCCAGACGGTCCGCCACTTCCAGCGGGCCCACCTTTTTCGAACCCGCCACGAACTCCGGGATATTCGCCATTTCCCCGCCGATGGTGTTGTTGAAGATATACGTGCGGATGTCGTGGTACATGGCGGCGCGGCGGTAGTTGACCCGCGGCTGCTCGTACGAGGTATTCCAACTGCCGATGGAGCCTTCCGGGTACCAGTCGCCGTTCATGTAGTTCCAGTGGTACGAGGTGATGAGCGGGGCGATCTTGCCGGACTGGTGCATGGCCTCGTAGACGTCATCGCCCGCCGCTCCGAAACGCCGGCGGAAATGCCCCAGCCAGGTCGCATCCGGCTCGCTCGCGTTATAGCCCACTCGTCCCCAAAGCATATAGCGGAACCAGTGCTTCTCGAATTTGTATTGCCAGTCGAGATGCGCTTTGGCGGCCTCCGTGTGGATGCGGTCCGGGCCGGGCACGTCGACCTCGGAACCTTCCACGAAGCCGGCCGCATCCGGGCCCGCCATATGGCGCACGGTTTCGCGGACGAAATCGGGGTCGCCCCAGCGAAGGATGAACAGGTCGTCGTTGCGCA
>PLDO01000089.1 GCA_003136215.1 Bryobacterales bacterium | reverse complement strand
GGCCGCGCGTTCGGCAGCTACCTGCGGCGCCATGCGGGCAATAAGATCAGCCTGGGACGCGACACCCGGCTGAGCTCGCCCCGTTTGCGGGATGCGCTGATCGACGGTCTGAAGGCCAGCGGCTGCGACGTCATCGATCTCGGGGTAGTGCCCACGCCGGTGCTCTACTATTCGGTCTTCCACCTGAAGACCGACGGCGCGGTGATGATTACCGGCAGTCACAATCCGCCGGAGTTCAACGGGTTCAAGACGGTGTGCGGCGGCTCCACAATCCATGGCGCCGCCATCCAGGAGATCCGCCGCATGATCGAAACCGGCGACCTGGACAGCGGCGAAGGTGTCGAGACCGCGGCCGACGCGGTGACTCCGTACGTGGCCGAGGTCTCCGCGCAGTTCCACTTCCGGCGGCGCATCCGCGTGGTCTTCGACGCGGGCAACGGCACGGGCGGCCCGGTGATGCACCGCCTTCTGGAAAACCTCAACGTGGATGCCACCGAATTGTTTTTCGAAATGGATGGCCGCTTCCCCAATCACCATCCCGACCCGACGGTGCCGGCCAACCTCCAGACCCTCATCGGAGCGGTCCGCGAAAGCCAGGCCGATCTGGGCATTGCCTTCGACGGCGACACGGACCGCATCGGCGCGGTGGACGACGCCGGCGCCATCATCTGGGGCGATCAGCTCATGATCATTTACGGGCGGGAGATTCTCACGCGCAAGCCGGGAGCGACCTTCATCGGCGAAGTGAAATGCTCGCAGTCGATGTACGACGATCTGAAAGCGCGCGGCGGCAACCCCATCATGTGGAAGACGGGGCACTCGTTGATCAAGGCCAAGATGAAGGAGACGCACGCCGAACTGGCGGGCGAAATGAGCGGCCACATCTTCTTCGCCGACCGCTGGTACGGCTTCGACGACGCGCTTTACTCGGCGTGCCGCCTGATGGAGATCGTGGCCGGTTCCGGGCAGCCGCTCTCCCACCAACTGGCCGACCTGCCTGCCACCGTGACCACGCCGGAGATCCGTTTCGATTGCCCGGACGAACTCAAGTTCGCCGTGGTCGGCGAGGCCATCGCAGTCCTGCGCGCCCGCCACAAGACGGAGGATGTGGATGGCGTGCGCGTGCTGTTTCCACACGGTTGGGGCCTGGTGCGGGCGTCCAACACGCAGCCCATTCTGGTGATGCGCTTTGAAGCTACCACGCCGCAACTGCTGGAGGAATACCGGCGGGAGATCGAAGAAGTGGTGGAGGCGGCTCTAAAGCGCGCGCAAAGCGGGGCGTGAATCGCGGGAGCACGCTTCCACGCCGAATGTCGGGACGATTCCCGACCACGCCGGCGACAATCTACCGTGCTCGAGAATCACCGCGTACTTTGGCCGGCAGCGGTATCTCCGCACAGGGTAAAATGGGGACATGGCTGAGGACGCAGCGGAGTTGTTGACGCACGCTTTGAAACTGCCCCCGGCAGCAAGGGCGGCACTCGCCGACTCTCTCATTGACAGCCTTGACTCGGAGGTCGACGAAGACGCCGAAGAGTCCTGGAGAAGCGAGATCGCACTGCGGGTTCGAGATCTCGATTCGGGTGCCGTTCAAACGATCGCTTGGGACGAAGTTCGACGTCAACTCCGCACCAGATTGAACGGCTGATGCGAAGGTCTGTCCGCTTCCATCCGGCGCGGTGCAGGACGCCGGCGAAGCTGCCGCCTGGTACGCCGAGCGAAGCGTTCGTGCCGCAGTTCGGTTTCTGGATGAGTTGGATCGCCTGATTGAAATCATCGTCGTTTCGCCCGACAGATTTCAGATTTTCGATGGTGAGATACGCCGAGCGGTCTTTCATCGATTTCCGTTCTACATCGTCTTTCGGGCAGACGACCTGGACGTTGTCGTGCTTGCCGTGGCCCATGGGAAGAGACGCCCACGATTCTGGCAGGACCGCGCCTGAAAAGCTGGCGAGCAGCCCGGCTAGTTGGATGTAACGCCGCCTTTCGGCCGTTGAGTTATCAGGGCAGCCGCAGCAGTGGTCCCGTTAGGGTAGGCAGCAGCGATAATGGTCATGTGCGCAAGCGAGTTCTCATGCAGGTGCTGCAAGGAACGGCGGATGCAAACATCCGATTCGAAGACCTGCGGTCACTCCTGGGCGCGCTCGGATTCGCCGAGCGCATCAGAGGCGACCATCACATCTTCTCCAAACCGGGCGTGGCCGAGATCCTGAATCTACAGCCACGAGGTTCTCTGTCGAAACCCTATCAGGTCAGGCAGGTTCGCTCCGTGATCGTCCGGTATAAACTAGCGGAAGGGGTCGAATGACGAAATACGAGATCATCCTGTACTGGAGCGTCGACGATGGCGCGTTCATCGCAGAAGTCCCTGAGTTGCCCGGTTGTGCGGCAGATGGTCCCACTCGGCAGGAGGCGTTGACGAACGCCGAAATCGTGATACAGGAGTGGATCGAAACCGCCCAGGAATTGGGGCGGCCTATACCTGAGCCGAAAGGACGCCTGTTGTTCGCCTAACGCCCCGAACGCCTCGCGGACCAAGTTTCCGCTATCGCCGTCTATCGTCCGCAAATCCATCCTTCATCCGGCTGGCACTGCGTCTGGATAAGCAGCGAGACGGGATGAAGCCAAGAGGACAGGCGGCACAACGGGGCCCAACGCATTGTGCTACAAGGGTCCTGACGTGCAGTTGAGGCTGAAATACGCACTACCTCTCACACAGATGCTGCTGGCATCGGCTCTGTTGATTTGCTCCTCCTTGTGGGCGCGGGCCGCGATGCGCGTCTGTGACATGCCCGGTTCGACCCCGGCTTTTGGCCTTCTGGCATCCATCAACGCCCCTGTGGCGGTGGCGAGGACTTTTTGGATTAGTCACCTGCCTGGCAGGACCATAACCCTCGCAGACGGGAGGATTGCTTTTTTTGATTTAGTGGACGACGCCACATTAGTTGCTGCGGTTGGCGTCTTTTGGTACTGGGTGATGCTAAACATCCGCTGCTGGCGACAGTGGCACGCGATCATCATGTTCCGGTGGTTCCCCCTACGGTTGGCCGCAGACGGGATACTTATGGCTGTCGGGCTGTTATCGGGGTTCGCCGGCCTAGTTGAAGGCCGCCATATTGTGCTTGCTTCCGACCTGCGAGGCACGGGGTGTTTCGGTCCCCTGGTATGGTCGAATTGGCTTTCAATTGTCATTGCTGGTTTCTTCCTCTCCTGGTCAATTGGTTTGATTGTTCTTTTCGGTCGTGACTTCCTTCATTGCGTCGTACGCAAGGACCCGCCGCCAGTCTACCGATTCTCAAAGTGAAATCTGGCCCTACCTTAGCCAGGTCCTCGCTAGGCTCTTGACCGTTGTCACGCCCTACCCGTCGAGTTGAGGCCCCGACCCTCCTCGTGCGGACAGTGGCCAAAAAGTGGGGATATCGGAAACTTGGCCCGAACTCATATCCAGAAAATCGGCCCCGATGGCTTCCAGGGGGCAGGCGTCCAGCCTGGATGGCACTTCCCGCGACAGGTGTGCCTAATTCCGCGAACCGACCGTTTCCGTGCGGCCGGCCAGCGGCTGGATGGAACCGGCGCCGCAAATCGCCACGCCGTTCTTCATCAGCGCATTCAGGAAATTCAGGAAGAGGTGATAGAAAACCTGCTCGGTCAGCGGCTGGTTGCCGGGCAGCCGGAAGGTGGCGGGGAGTTCCTTCGAGATGGTGAGGCGCACGGCATTAGGGTGGGCCTTGCCTCCGCGGTCGCGCTTGTTGGCCAGCGTCATCGGCGTCTGCATGATGCTTCCCGTGCGCCCGTCCACGTAGAACTGGCAGCGGGAGAACCAGCCGAGATTGGCCGGATCGGCGGCATCGAAGAGCAACAAAGGGCCCTGGCTCGCCGGTGCGCTCAAGTCGAGCTGGATGGTCCGCGGCGAATCCTTGGCCTTGGTTTCGAACCCGGCCTGCCGCGCGATACTGGCCACCATCGCCGCCTGGAGTTCGAGATAGATAAACTTGTGCTGCCCTGCCTGGAGAACCTGCATGACGTAGGGCCATTGTAGCGCAGGCGCACGCCCGGAAAGAAAGCGACAGACCACAAAAAGCGATGGTCTGTCCCACTTACACTTGCGAGCCCTGGCCGGTGTCGCTGCCACCGCTCACCACCCAGCCATCGGCCAGCTGGATCACCCGATTGCCGTATGCCGCATTGTCCACCGAGTGCGTCACCTGCACGATGGTGGTGCCTTCGCCGTTGAGCCTCTTGAACAGCTCCATGATCTCCTTGCCCTGGCTGGAGTGCAGATTGCCGGTCGGCTCATCGGCCAGAATCAGCTTGGGATGGGCGATCACGGCGCGCGCCACGGCTACCAACTGCTGCTGGCCGCCGGAAAGCTGGCTGGGATAGAGATCGCGCTTGCCCACGATGTGGAAGCGGTCCAGCGTGTCGCACACCATGGAGGCGCGCTCGCTGCCCTTGACGTTGCGATAGGAGAGCGGAATATCCAGGTTCTCGTACACCGTCAGGTTATCGATCAGGTGGTAGCTCTGAAACACGAACCCGATGTACTTCTTGTTCAATTCGACACGGTCCTTCGGCTTCATGCGATGAACCATGTTGCCGAGGAACTCGAACTCGCCGGTCCACGCGCCATCCAGCATTCCGAGGATGCTCAACAGGGTGGACTTCCCCGCCCCGGAGGGTCCCATGATGGTGACGAACTCGCCTTCCTTGATATCCACGTTGACGCGGCGCAGCACATAGCTTCTGCCGTAGCCGCCTTCGTAAAATTTCTCTAAATTGCGAAGTATGATCATGAGTTTTCCTATTCGTGCCGCAGCGCGATGACCGGATCGGGCACCATCGCCCGTCGCGCGGGTAAGTAGCTGGCGGCCAATGCCACAACCGCCAGTAAAACCGAAACCACGGTGAATGTCCAGGCATCGGTCGGCTGGACTCCGAACAGCATCGTGCCCATCCAGCGCGTCAATACAGCGGCCCCCAGCAGGCCGGCCACAATGCCATAGACGGCGAGGCGCGCGCCTTGTCCCAGAATCAGGCGACGCACGTCCGCGGGTTGCGCGCCAAGCGCCATCCGGATACCAATCTCATTGGTGCGCTGACTCACGTCGTAGGAGATCACACCGTAGATGCCCACCGCCGCCAGCAGGAACGCCACACAGGCGAAACTCATCAGCAGAGCGGTATGGAAGCGCGCGCCGGACACCGCCAGATTGACTACATCTTCCATCGGCCGCAGGTCTGCCACGGGCTGATCCGGGTCGAGTTGATGCACCTCGCGGGTGACGGCCGAGGCCAGAGTAAGGGGCGCTCCCGCCGTGCGCACGGCTACCGTCATCGCGAGCGTGGGAAACTGCGCGTACGGATAGTAAATAGTGGGCCATTCCTCGCCATCGATGCGGTCGGGCTTCACGTCGCCCACGACGCCTACGATTTCCGCCGCGCGCCCCGGAATCTGATCGATGGAGAGGCGGCCGCCGAGGGCGGAGCCGCCCGCAAAGAAGCGCCGCGCCAGCGTCTGGTTGACGACGATCGCCGGCGGCGCGAGCGCCGTATCCGAATCGGCCAGGGCGCGCCCCGCCAGCAGAGGAATCCCCATGGCCCCAAAGTATGAGGGCGTGGCCGAACGCAACAGCCCCTGCGGGCGCTGCTCCGCGCTGGGAGCGGGACTCCCTGCCACGGCAAACGTCGCGCCCATTCCCAGGCCGGTCAGGGGCAGGGCGTTGACCGCGCCCACCGCCCGCACCCCGGGCAGCGTGGCGATGCGCCCGGTCACCTGGCGGAAAAACGCAATCCGGCGGTCCGGCGCGGCATTCCGCCCCCCTGCCAGCGGCACGCGAACGGTCAGCAGGCCCGCCGGCTGAAAGCCGGGGTCCACGCTGCGCAGGCGGGTGAAGCTCCGCATCAGCAGGCCCGCGGCGATCAGCACCACCACCGCCAGCGCCAGCTCCGCGACGACCAGGGCGTTGCGCACGCGGCGGCCCCCGCGTCCGGCGGTGCCACCCCGGCCGCCCTCGTTCAGGGTGAGGCTCAATGTGCTTCCCGCGGCCTGTATCGCCGGCGCCAGCCCGAACAGAATTCCCGTCGCCATCGAAACCGCCAGAGCGAACCCGAACAGGCGGAGATCGACGGCCGCCAGGGACAATCGCGGCACGCTGGCAGGCCCGGCGTGGGCCAGAACCCGGATTACGCCCGCGGCCAGCAGCCAGCCCATGACACCGCCTCCCAAAGCCAGCAGGATACTCTCGGAGAGCAGTTGGGTGACGATGCGCCCGCTGCTGGCGCCCAGGGCGGAACGCAGGGCGATCTCCTTGCGCCGGGTGGCGCCGCGCGCCAGCAGAAGGTTGGCCACATTGACACACGCCATCAGCAGCAGGCAGCCCACGGCCGCCATCAGGACCCAAAGCGCTTGCCGGACACCACCCACCAGTTCGGCACCCAGCTCGAACACCGACGGCCGCCAGCCCTTATCCAGCGCCGGCAGCAATTGCTCCATCCGTTCGCCGGCGGCGGCGAGCTCGGCCCGCACCTCCTCGAGAGGGGCGCGGCGGCGTGCAATCACCGTCAGGTAACGGTTGCTGGCGGTGCGCGCGTCGCTCGGATTCAGGGCGAGGGGCACGAACAGGTCGACGCCGGTCTCGATTACCGCGAAGGCAGGGGGCAAGACGCCTACCACGACGAAAGGCTGGTCGCGCAAGCGGATTGTTTTGCCCGCGATGCCCGGGTCGCCGGCGAAGCGGCGCTGCCACAAAGAGTAGCTCAGCAAAGCAAAGTTGGCCCGCCCCGGCTGGTCTTCGTCGGGCCGGAACGTGCGCCCAACCGCGGCCTCCACGCCGAGCAGCGGGAACAGGCCGGCGGAGACGCGCTCGACCTTGAGTTCCTCCGGGTCAATGTGTCCGTTGGGGCCCCCCGTGAGGTTGAGGCGCGCCTCCTGCAATGCCGCCATCCGCTCCAACGCGCGGCCCTGCTTTTGCCACGCCAGGAAATTGGTCGGAGCGACGAACATTCGATAGCGATTTTGGGTAGGGTTCTTCTCCCAGATCACGAGCAGACGCTCCGCCTCGCGAAACGGCAACGGCTTGAGCAGCACGGCGTCCACCACGCTGAACATGGCAGTGAAGGCGCCCATGCCGAGCGCCAGAGTCAGCAGCGCCACGACGGTGAACGCTGGGGCCCTCGCCAACAGACGGGCCCCGTAACGCAGGTCCTGCCCAAAAGGGTGCATGGCCTGTCAGATTAGCAGATAGCGTACTGGCAAGGGCAGGACCCCGGAACTTACGGAACTTACGAGGCCGGGTGGGACGGGCGCCGGCTCCAGTTGGCGTGAATCGAAATCCCGCCGTTGACGTTGTGCACACGAATCTGCGTGCCGCCGCCGTTCAGCGCGGCCTCCAGACGGTGGCCGCACGGAGCCCGCCAGGCGCGTCCGAAATCGGCATCGATCCCGCCGCTGAGGTTGTGCGCGCTCACGTTGGCGCCGGCCCCTGACGGCAGTGAAACCTTGATCGGCCCGTTCACGGAACTCAGCGAGATCGGGTGCGATTTGCCGATCCGTTCGAAGCCGGCATCCAGAAAACCGTTCACCGTGGAGAGTTCCACCTGGCCTTCCATTCTCTCGGCCTTAATGCTGCCGTTCACCGAGGATGCCTTCACCGGACCGGTCATCCCGCTGAGCGAAAGCCCTCCATTGATCAGCTTCACGTCTTCCAGATTGGCGCCGCGCGGCACCATGATGTGGTATTCCACGCTGGCCGGATGTCCGGCGTCCCCACCGGCATACAGCGTGCGGATGGAAACCATTCCCGACGAGGTATCGACTACGATCCGGGCGTCGTTCAAACGCCCGGCATCGCTCGAATGCTTAATGGCCTGCACCAGCACCTCGTCGCGATCCCAAGCCGTAATCTGCACGTCTCCGTAGAGATTCTGAATCGCCACCCTCCCGTTGGAAGCTAGTTGGTAGCTGGCGCGAAACTCCACGGGCGGAGTCCCGATCACCGTGGCCTGTAACCCGCCGGCTGCCAGGGCCAGCAGGATTACACTCGTTCCCCTGATCGTTGCAGTCATCGCGCCCCCCTCCATGCAGCGCCGGTGCGCGGCGCTCAGTTCTTGGCCGATTCGATGTTCTCTTCGACCACCCGGCCGTCGAACAGCCGTACTTGGCGGTCCGCGAAATTCGCGTACCGCGGATCGTGCGTAACCATACAAATAGTGGACCCGGCGGCGTGCAACTCGCGGAGCAGGCTCATGACCGCCTCGCCGTTGGCCGAATCCAGGTTCCCGGTGGGCTCGTCGGCCAGCAGGATCAGCGGGTCGCCGCTCAAGGCACGAGCCACAGCCACGCGCTGCTGCTGGCCGCCCGAAAGTTGCGACGGGTAGTGCTTCATGCGGTGCGACATCCCCACTCGTTCCAGGGCCTCCTGCACGCGCCGCTTGCGCTCCGCGCCCGGCATGCCGCGGTAAGTCAGCGGCAGTTCCACGTTCTCGTACACGGTCAGATCGCCGATCAGGTTGAATGCCTGAAAGATAAAGCCGATTTCGCGATTGCGGATGCGCGCCCGCTCGCTCAGCTTCAGGCCGGTGACAGGCTTCCCATTCAGGTAGTAAGTGCCGTCCGTCGGCGTATCCAGCAGCCCGAGGATGGCGAGCAGGGTCGACTTTCCGCAGCCGGAAGGACCGGAAATGGAAAGGTACTCCCCTTTCTTCACATCGAAGTGAATGCTCTGCAGGGCGTGAGTCTCCACTTCATCGGTCACGAAAACCTTGCTCACGGCGTCCAATCGAATCAGCGGTTGCGAACCGTTCTCCATTGTCATTTAACCCCTTTTACGAAAGTCGGGAATCGTTAGTTCAACTTTATTCGGTCGTAACTGTCGTAGGCCGACATATCCGAGAGAATCACCTGGTCTCCCACCTTGAGTCCGTCCTTGATCTCGATCGTGTTCACCGAGCTCTTTCCCAACGCCACCTTCACCTTGTTCGCGTACTTTCCGTCCGCCTCCATCTTGAAGAGCTGAACCGTGCTGTCCTGCTGCCCGAAGACGGGACGTCCCACGAATACCACATCGTTCAGCCGCTCCAGTTCGATGGTGCCATCCACGCTCAAATCCGGACGCAACACGCCCGGCGGCGGCGCGTCCTTACCCATGATCAGGGCCACGTCCACGGTCACCGTCCCGTTGAGGATGGATGGATCGATGCGTGAGACCCGGCCCTCTATCAGACCATTACGCGTGTCGATCACGGCGTGTTGACCAATCACGACATCTTTTACTTGTGTTTCGGCAATTTTCAGTTCGGCCTTCAGCTTGGAAGCCTGCGCCACTTTCCCGAGCGGGGTGCCGGCAGCCACCTTCTGGCCAACCTCCACCGGCGTGGGGAGCTGCTGCAGTACGCCGTCGAATCCGGCCCGTACGTTGAGCTGATCCACCTGACTCTTCTTCAGGTTGAACTGCCCGCGCAATTGATCCACCTTGACCTTGGCGGCGGCCAGCTGGGCGTCTTCGGCGGACGTGTTGATGGAAATCCGCTTCTGCTCCAGTTGCAGGCGGCTGCCTAGTTGAACCGCCCTCACGGCGGAGATTTTGGCGTCCACCTCGCTGAACAGGCCTTCTTTGGCCAGAGCGGCGTCGCGGTCTCCCTGGAGTTTGGCGGTGTTGAAGTCGGCATCCACCTGGGCCACGGTGGACTGCATATCCAGGTTCAGTTTCTCCAGCGTCACCTTCAAGTTGGCATAGTCCGCTTCCGCCGACTTCACGGCATACTCCGCGTTGAGAAGGTCGGTTTCCAGCTCCTGGCTGGTCAGGACCATGACCACCGAATCCGCCCTGACGGGCGTGCCGGGATAAATCAGAATGCGCTGCACCCTGCCTTCGGTAGTGGCTGGAATCAGCATGGTATCGATAGGCACCAGCGTTCCCAGACCGCGGACTTCGCGGGTCATGGGGCCGCGCTTCACCGTGTCCCGCCATACCACCGACAGATCCACCGAGGGTGCCGCCGGCTTCAACCGGCCCACCACCACACTGGTACCGGCGACCGCCGCTACCACGACCACACCGATCACAATCCGGCGGATCAGGCGCTTCTTGCCGGCGTCTTTGCGTTGTATGTCCATTTGGGTTCCGGTGCCCTTAAGGGCACGGCGCCTGCCAATCGTCGTTTAGCGTAACATATGACGTTTCAGGCGGAAGGACGGATAGGAGGGAATTCCAGGTGTCCGCTTGTGGGACGGAGAGTGCCGAAAACGGGGCAGGGGGGAGCCTGCCCCGGCCTGGAGCAGAGTTACTGAATCACGATGCCGCGGTCGTCCAACAGTTCACCGGTTTTGGTGAGCAGGGTGAGCAGGTTGCGCCGCATTCCGATCTGGTTGACAACCACGTTGGATTCCGCCTGCACCAGGGCGTTTTGCGCCAAAATGACGTTCTGATTGATGTCGGTACCGAGTTCGTACTTCTTGTTCTCGGCGTCCAGGTTCTTCTGGGCGAAATCCTGTGCCAGTTTGGCCAGCTTCAACTGTTCGACGCTGCCTTGCAGGCTGACCACCGCGTTGAGGATATCCAGCCGGACGCCCTGCTGGGTGGTGCGCACGTTCAAGGTATCGCGCTTCCTGTTAGACACCGCGTCAGCCATATCCGCCGAGGCAGAGTGCGACCTGATGGGCAGCACCAGGTTGATGCCGAAGCCGTAGCCCGGGTAACCGAAGCCGAACATCTGGCTGATGGCATCGGTCAGGCCGCCGGGCGCGCCGGTGGGGATGAAGTTGCCGCCGACGCCCTGGCTGGCGTAGTTGAAACTCAGGGAGAGATTCGGCAGCAGTCCGTTCCTGGCCGACTGGATGGCCAGTTCGTCGATATCCAGGTTCTGCACCGCCGATTTCAGGTCGGGCCGGTTGGCCATCGCCCGGGCGACGGCCTGCTCGGTATCCACGCTGGTGGATTCGGTCATAATGTCCACCGTTTCGGTCAGCGCGATGGGTAGCTTGCGCAGCGCCGGGTCGAGGTCGACGCTGATCTGTTTGCGCAACGCGTCTTCTTTTTGCGCCAGGGCGAACTTCGCCTGCGACACGACCAGGTCGGCATTGGCCAACTGTTGCTGGGGGTTGAAAATGTCCAGCGGGGATAGCGCGCCCAGTTCGAGTTGTTTTTCGGAGAGTTTGAGGAATGCGGCGGAAACTTCGCGCGCCCCTTCGGACACTTTCAGGGTTTCGCGCGCCGAGACCACGTCCCAATAGGCGTTCTCGGCGGCATTCACCAGGATCAGCAATTGGGCGCGCAGGTTGTACTCCGACTGCCGGTAGCGGCTCCTGGCGCTCATCAGCGCCAGGCGGTTCACGTAGGTGCCGCGATTCTTGATCAGCGGTTGGGAGACCGTGAAGGCCAGCGCCGAGGTCACCGAAGGATCAAACGTGGCGTTCTTGCTGCTGGTAGTGGTTTTTCCCGCCGAGTAGGTAGCTCCGTAATTCAAGCCGGTCGGCAGAGTCTGCGAATAGGAGAACTGGGCAGGCTGCGTCAGCGCGCTCACCGATCCGGTGGTGGGGACACCATCGAGAATGTTGGTGGACTGTGAAATAGTCCGGTTTGAGGTGAACGAGGCCCGCGCCGTGGGATCCCAGGTGGCGAACGCGCGCGTGATGGCGTCCTGGGGAACCTCCAGGCTGATCATCTGGATCTGGATGTCGGTATTGTTCGCCATCACCAGCGCCAGGTAGTTCTTCAGAGACAATTCGAGCTTCTCGCCAACCACGAAATCCTTGAGCCGCACGGGGTCTTTCAATGCCACCTTGGCGGTGGACTTGGAGAAGGTCTCGCGAAAATAGGACGGCTTGGGGAACGACGTCAACTGCGCGAACGCGCCCGACGCCAGGAGAATGCCTGCAATAAAGGTTCTCAACAGCATATGCTTACTCGTAACGAATGGCCTCAATGGGATCCAGTTTCGCGGCCTGCACGGCCGGATAAATTCCAAATAACAAACCGATAAAAACCGAGACGCCGAACGCCACCACGATCGATGACGTGGTCACCACCGTGGACCATCCGGCGGCCGTCGCGATGACCCGCGACAAGGTGAAGCCGAACCCAATCCCGATCAATCCACCCACAATGGAGATCAGGACCGCCTCGGTCAGGAACTGCCGCACGATATCGCCCTGGCGCGCGCCGATGGCGCGCCGGATGCCGATTTCGCGAGTGCGCTCCAGCACCGTGGCCAGCATGATGTTCATGATGCCGATGCCGCCCACCAGAAGCGAAATGCCCGCGATGCAGATCATCACGATCTCGAAGATGAACGACGTGCGGCGGCGCTCTTCCAGCAGACCGGCCGGCACGACCACGGTGAAATCGCCCGCATCCTTGTGGGTGGCCGCCAGAATGGCGCGCACCACGTTGGCCGTCTCGATGGAATCCACGCCCGGACCCACCTTCATGTAGATGCCGTCGATCTCGTCCTTGAGGTAGCTGGTGTTGTCCTCGAAACGGCGCATGACGGTGTTGAGCGGCGAGATGACCAGGTTATTCTTGTTCATCGCCTGCACACCTTCCACGTCGGTGTCGCTGGTGGCCTGCGGCGTCAGCACGCCGATCACCTGCAGCCACGTGTCGTTGACCTTGACGTACTTCCCGATGGCGTTGTCGTACCCCAGCAGATTGACCTTGGTGGTTTCGCCGAGCACGCAAACCGGAGCCGATGCCGTATTCTCGTCATCGGTGAAAAAACGGCCCTGCACCAGCTTCAGACTGTTGATCTCGACGAAATTGGGCAGCACGCCGATCAACTGCGGCTGCTCCTGGCTCGTCTTGGGCAGCAGCTTTTGCGGCTTGAAACGCTTGCGCGGGGTAATCGCCACCAGACCCGAGACGTTCTCGGAAATGGCGCGATAGTCGCGGAAGGAAAGTCCCGGGGAAACCGCGCGCACGGTCTGCAACTCGTTGCGATCCACGCTCTCGTGCGCTTCCACAATGATGTTATTGACGCCCAGTTGGTCGATGAAGCTCATCATCTCCTTCTGCGCGCCGGCAGTGATGGAGAGCATGGCCACCACCGCGCCCACCCCGAAGATCATCCCGAGCATGGTCAGCAGGCTGCGCAGTTTGTGCGCGAACAGGCTGGCCATTCCCATCAATAATTCAGGACCGATGTTGGAAAGTCCCATGTCTATTTCCCCCCGCCCATGCCAC
The DNA here is from genome assembly GCA_003136215.1 of Bryobacterales bacterium. GTDB lineage: Bacteria > Acidobacteriota > Terriglobia > Bryobacterales > Bryobacteraceae > Solibacter. The sequence continues at coordinate 3,714 of PLDO01000089.1, read as the reverse complement.
CCATGGCGCCGCCGCCAGCGGATTTTTTGTCGCCGTTCTTCTTCTTGTCGGCGGTGGGATCGGCCATAGCCACGACTTCACCGGGCTGCACGCCGCTGGAGATCACCATCATGGATTCACTCTGTTTGACCAGTTGCACCTGCCGCGGCTCAAACTTGCCGTCCTTGCCGTGCACATAGACCAGAGACTGGCCGTTCTTCTGGAACACCGCCTGCGCCGGAACGTGGATCACGTCGGGCAGCTTTTCCACCTGAATCTCCACATCGGCCAACAAACCCGGACGAAGCAGCAATTGAACTTGCGAATCCTGCTCGGGAGGCAAGGGCAGCTTGGCGTTCTTCCGGTCCTCTTCGCCATACCCAGCCACGTTGATTCCACGGCGCAACATCGCCGCGATCAGATCCTCCCCGGACAGGTCGGCGTCGCCGCGGCTTTGGCCGCCGCCCGCGCCCCTGCCGCCGCCAAAAGCGTCGCCGCCGCGTCCTTGCCCGCGTCCCTGACCCGGGGTGATACCCGCCTTGGTCATGAGGTCGGTCATTTGTTTTTGGAGTTTCTCGCGCTCTTCCGGAGAAGCCGTCTGCATCTTCTGGCGCAAATCGGTCATCTTCTTGCGGTCCCCGTCGGACATGTTGCCGAAGCCGCCGCGACCCTGGGCATCCGCGCCGCCCTGACCGCGTCCCTGGGTGCCGGCGCCCGCGCCGCCGCGACCGCCGCGACCGCCGGAATCGTCCACCGGCGCCTCCGCCGCTGGCGGCGCGAAGGGATTGACGCCGGCGTTGATCCCCTTCTTGGCATTGGCTTCCGCCGTGGCCATAATGCGCTCGATGTCGGCGGGCTTCATGCCCACGCCGGCCAATAGTTGCCGCATATCCACCGAAAAAATCACATCGAACTTCTTGGACGGGTCGCCGCTGAACACATCCGATGTCGCCGTGCCGCTCATGGCCTTGATTTTCCCGCTGAAACGCTTATCGGGAATCGCATCCAGTTGGAGCGTGGCTTCCTGCCCCTCCTTGAGATTGGCGCGATCCAGTTCTCCGACCTTGGCCCAGACTTCCACCTCGGATAGATCCAGCACATCCGCGACTGGCATCCCCGGCTGCAGGGTGTCGCCCTCGCGAATGTCCGGCATCGACTGACCGAAGTTGAAGTTGCCGGCGCGATTCTGCTTGATGGCCACCAGGCCGGTGATCGGCGCCAGGGTCTTGCACTGGGCGATGCGCTGCAACTCGCGCTGCACATCGATCAGACTGCGGTTGCGCTGCTCCCGAAGCACGGCTAGCTGCGAATCGGCTTGCTCCTGGCGGGACTGGATGTCGCTTTCCAATTCCACCAGGGCGCGCTTCTGCTGCTCCAGGTTGAGAATGTTTTTCTTGGCGTCGATTTCCGCCAGGATCGGGTTGCTCTGCACGTCCAGTTCGGCGCGACGCACGTTATACCGGGTCTTGAGCAGCGTGACCGCGTCCTGGCTCTGGGTGATGGCCAGATCCGCTTTCGCCTTCTTGATTTGCTCGTCCACCGACTGGACCGAAAGGCGGTCCTCCTCGAGCGTGCTCTGGCGTTCGCTGTCGTCGTACTCGACGATCAGGTCCTTTTCTTTGGCCAGCGATCCCACCGGCGCCAGATCGGTCACCTGCACCGTGCCGAAGAGGTTGGGCGCGGTCAGCGTCACGGTGCGCGCCGCTCGCAGTTCGCCGCGGGAAAACGCGCGAATCACCACATCGCCGCGTTGCACTTTGGCGGTTGGGATGGTATCCTGCCGCTCCGGCATCTGCTTGTAATAGTGGTAGCCATACCAGCAGCCCGCCACCAGGATTGCCAACCCGAAAGTACGATAGATTGCCTTTTTCATGGAAAATCAAGTTCCTCCGGCTCGCGCCAAACGGCGCGCGCGCCAGCCGGCATGTTTACAGTTTCTTCTTGGCCCGCTTCGCCGATTCAGCCGGGTTCTCCAGCGTCACGACGTCGCCTTCCTTCAATCCGCCGGTCACGATGACATCGTCGTCGTTCTGCCTGCCGAGTTGGATCTGGCGGGTGCGGAACGCCTTGCCCACCTGCTGGAAGACCGCTGGCTTGCCGTCTTTGGAAAAGCTCGCGCGCGACGGAATCAGCAGCGAGTTCGGCTCGCGCTCGATGATGATCTCGGTGGAAGCGCTCATGCCCGGACGCAGCCGGTCATCCAGATGGGTGATGGTGGCGCGGGCGGGAAATGTCTTTTCGGCCGTGGAACCGCCCTTGAAAATCAGCGCCGCGATGGGGCTGATCCAATCCAGCGTCGCGGTGAACTCCTTATCCGGGATGGCGTCCACGCGAATGCGGACGTCTTGTCCCAGCTTCAGTTTGCCGCGGTCCACTTCTTCCAGCTTGAGGTCCACATACATTTCGGAGAGGTCGGGGATTTCCGCGATTTCGGCGCCGGTCCAGGCATTGTCGCCCTCCTTAAAAGGAGGCGTGGCCTGGCCGAACGAACCCTGCGAGCGGAAGTTCGGCAGCACGTTGACGATACCGTCGTTGGGCGCGCGCAACTGCATCATGCCAAGATAGTCCTTCACCATTTTCAGGTCGCGCACGGCCTTGTCCTTGCGCTGGTTGAGGCGGCTGAGATCGGCGTCGTGACCCACCTGGTGCGCGTTGATCGATGCCTTCACTGTTTGCAGCGAGCCCTCCGACACACCCACCTGTATCCGGTTCTTCTCGCCGTCGATGGCCGAAAGCACCTCGGCTTTGCTGGCGTCGAGTTTGGAGCGTTCCACATCGTACTCGCCCGACATCTTGCTCATGGCGTCGGCTTCGTTGTCGATGGTCTGCGAGGCCTTGGTCTGCTCGATATCCCCATCGGCTGCGCGCACGACGGCGGTCTGCGTGATCACGTTTTGGTCCTGCTGCGAGCCGTCGAACTCCACGACAACTTCGCCCTTCTTGACGGGGCGGCCGGAATCGGCCAGGCGCACGATCCGCAATCCCGGCACCTGCGGCGCTTTCAGGATCATGGAACGGGCACTCTTGATGTCGCCGCGGGTGCGCACGCTGATGATGAACTCCCCGCGACGCACGCGGGCCACGGGTACTTCGACTTCCGTGGTCCCGGTGTATCTGTACGCCGCGACAACGCCGCCGCCGCACAACGCCAGACCCACCACCCAGGTGATGACCTTCACTCTGCGCGGGTTCGATTTGCCCAACCGCTGGCTGGGTCTTTGATCCTTCGATGCCATTTTTGTTTCCTGTGCTAAACGCGCAATTACATGGGACGCTGCAGCGCGATTACGTCCCCTTTTTGAAGCCCGGAGCGGACCGCGACCATGGTGAAACTGGGCAGCCCAAGCTCCACCTTTTTCTTAGTCCAGCCTTCGGAGCCTTGAACGAACACATAGGAACCGCCTTCCTCCGCGAAGACCGCCGAGAGGGGCGCAATCATGGTGTTACGCTCCGAATTGAGAACAATCTCCGCGCTTCCCGTAAGATCGGGAATGACGCGCAAATCCGTCTTTTCCAGTTTGATGCGGATGGGGATTTCACCCACGTATCGGGCGCGGAAGGTGCTGGCCTTGGCCATGGCCCCGATACCCACCAGGGTCCCCGGCAGTTCGATATCCGGGTACGCATCCATGTGGATGACGGACTTCATGCCCAGGCGCAGCTTCTCCGCATCCACCTGATTGACGGTGGCGTTAAGCACCATCGAAGTCGGGTCCACAATCTGCACGAAGGGCT
>PLDO01000400.1 GCA_003136215.1 Bryobacterales bacterium | reverse complement strand
AGAGCGGTATTGTGGTCCGCGCAGGCGAGCGCCTAACGATGACGGTCGATACCACTCCCAACGCCTTCGACCGGGTAATTGCGCTAGGCCTAGCGGCGTGGTCGTCGTCTTCCGGACCGCCCTACGACCTCGCGATCAGGGTGCCATCCAATATTGACTCCGGACCTATTACGGTGGTTGTAACGGGTGTCCCGCCGTCCGGTCTCAAGGACGTGAAGTCGGACAAGGACGTTGTTCAGGACGAAATTGAGCTTGACGTTGAACGCGTCGACAGCCCGGAGAGCATTAAGGGAGCGCTATGGAATGTCCACAATGGCCCGCCCGGTTTTCAACATATCGGGGAAATACGCGCGCTCACGGTGACCGGAGTCTTTGGCGACGGCACAGAAGTTGAACTTTCTCGATCCAAGCTAACTGTCTACATCTGTAGCCCAGAGTCTGTGGTGAAGGTGGACGGAGAAGGAAACGTGACGGCGATCGGCCATGGGCGAGCTAAGATCACGATAAGGAATGGCAATGCGACCGTGGTGGTTCCGGTCTCGGTCCCATAGAGTCAGCTAGCAGTAGCACGGTCGGTGAGACGCGGGTGGAAGGCACTGGACTTGGCTCCCACGTCGCGGCGGCGGCACGTTTACCGGGGGGCCGCTTGGTTGAATGCGAGGCCCTGCGCGCGCACGTGCAAAGGAAACAAGATGAATGGACGACTGGCACGGGTTCCCCAATTTACTCATGTTGCAGCAGCGTTGCTACTTCTCACCCGCATGATGATGCTGCGACTCCTCATGGCAACGCTGGTCTCAGTCTCCTGCACGGCCGCCGCCGCTCCCAAGCTTTCGGCGCTGGTGATCGACGGCCTGAATAATCACGATTGGGCTGCCGGCACCCGCGCCATCCAGAGCATCCTGGAAGGTAGCGGACGATTCACCGTCACGGTATCGACGTGGCCCGCGAAGCCGGATTTCCGCGGTTACGATGTCGTGATTAACAACGTCAACGGCGGGCACACGGCCGAGGGCACGCGCTGGCCGCGCGAGGTGGAGCAGGCGCTGGAGAGCTACGTCCGCGGCGGCGGCGGCCTGGTGGTGTTCCACGCCGCCAACAACGCCTTCCTGAACTGGCCCGGGTATAACGACATGATCGGCCTGGGCTGGCGCGATAAGACATTCGGCGAAGGCATCGCCATCGGTCCCGGCGGCGCGGTGGTGCGCATCCCTAAAGGCGAGGGACTGAATCCGGGACACGGCCCGCGCCACGATTTCGACGTGTTCGTGCGCGACGGCGCGCACCCGATTACCAGCGGCTTGCCCGGCCATTGGGCGCATCCCTCCGAGCAGTTGACGCACGGCCAGCACGGCCCCGCGCAGGGCCTCGACATCCTGACCTACGCCTTCAGCGAAGTCTCGCACCAGGGCGAGCCCTTGGACTGGGTGCGGCAATACGGCCGCGGGCGCGTCTACACCACCATGCTGGGGCACACCTGGAAGGACGAATTGAACCCCAATCTGGACGATGTGTTCTTCCAGACCCTGTTGGCGCGGGGGGCCGAGTGGGCCGCTACCGGCCAGGTCACGCTACCCGCCGGCCTGGGTTGGCGCCCGCTGTTCGACGGCAAAACCCTGGGCGGATGGGAAGCGCGCGGCGACTGCAAATGGAGCGTCCTCCCCGATGGCAGCCTGCTGGGCCAGCGGACACAGGGCACTGCCCCGGGGGACCGCAAGCTGTACGACCAGTGGCTGGGCCGCCAGGCGTGGCTCTACACCCTGGCCGAGTACGGGGAATTCGATCTGCACGTGGAGTACTGGATCCCCGCCGGCGGCAACAGCGGCGTCTCCATCCGCGACCGCTCTCGCGCCCACGGCGCGTTCGACGAAACCGACGCGGCGCGCCCGGAGTTGGCGGCATTCCCGAAAACCACCCCGGCGCACATCGGCTACGAAATCCAGATCATCGACGACGACCGGGAAACATACCCCTCCGGCAGCATCTATAGCCTGGTGGCCGCCAAAACCGGCGTGCAGCGTTCCGGAGGGTGGAACAGCCTGGACATCGAATCGCGCAACGCCCAGATCCGGGTGCACCTCAACGGGCAGGTAGTGGCCGAAGGGCCCGGAGAAGAGGCGCGCTCCAAGACCGGCCCCATCGGCCTGCAACTGCACGATCGCTTCAGCACCGCGATGTTCCGCAATATCCGGATTCGGGAAACGGTGCGCTGAAACAGTGCAGCCTGGGGTCCCCTGGGACGCCGGCTCGCAGGAGCGGGTTATCCAGTCACAACGCCCCGGCCATTTCCGCCATCGCGCGCCAGCCGGCGATCTCGTCTTCCATCCCCACCGCCCGCAGGTATTCCTGGTTAATCGGCGAAGTCTGGTCAGGCAATTCGCCAGCTACCGCGGCTTCACGCTCATGCGCCAGCAGATTCGCGCAGTACACGGCGGCAGGTGCACCGAAAGGGGGATTGTCGCCTTCTTCAACGGCGGGCTGGTGATGGCGCGCCACCGCGGATACGACCAGAGGAGGTAGCCCCCAAAGGGCCAACAGGCAGCAGCCAATCTCGGCGTGCGAGGCGCCCAGGATCTGCTCTTCCGCCGCCTGGAAAGACAGGCGGCCGCCGATGGTGAGACGCCTGATGCGCTCGCACTCCAGGGGCAGACGCGACGCCAGGACGAGTTTGCCGGCATCGTGCAGGAGGGCGGCGATGGTGGCCGTGGGGACAACGGCTTTGGGCAGTGGGAGCCGCGCCGCAATGGCAGCCACCAGATGGGAATGGCTCTGGATCGTGTCTAAGGCGAATCCCTCGATGTGCCGCCGCGGCTGGAACGCCCGGAAAATCTCCGCGGCGATGACCAGTTGTTTCAGGACTTCGACTCCCAGAACAGCCACGGCGTGCGGAATGGTAGTGACCACTTGCGATCTTCCAAAGAAGGCGGAGTTGGCCAGTTGCATGACCTTGGCGGAGATGGCCACGTCCTGTCCGACGATGTGCCCAATCCGGGACACCGGCACATCCGGATCTTCCAGTGCCCGCATCAGCGCCGCCGCGGTACGAGGCAGACAGGGCAACTCGCCAACCGCGCCCACCGTCCTGCGGATCACATTGTCCCGAAGGGTGCTGGTGAGGCCGCAGGCGCGCTCGATGGTTTGCACCAGGCATCCGGCGTCGCACGGCTTTGGCAGAAACTGGTGGGCCACCCCCACGGCGCGAAGGGTGGCCGCCTTCTCGCTATCGCCCGCCTGGAGGATCCGCACCACGCCCGGAAAGCGGTCGCGGACGCGTTCCAGAAACTGGACGCCATCCATGCCCGGCAGGCGCATGCCGGTCACCACGGCGTCGCAAGGGTGAGCCTCCAGCATGCGGAGAGCGGCGTCCCCTTCGCTGGCGATCAGTATGTCCCAACGCGCCTCTTGCGGCCCCAGCAGGCGCTCGAAGCCTTCGACCAGGCAGGCCTCACCGTCCACAAAGAGAATGCGTTTCGTGGTTCCTCGCGTGGCTTGCATCCGAATTCCGCCCGTTCTACTTATCGGCAGGACTTGTGGTCAGCATGAGGTCCGTTACCAGACCAGACGCACTTTCTTGCGGCCGCGCGGGATCACGCCCATCAGGATCTCCTGGCTGTTGAGCGCGATCTGTCCGTCGCCGCGCGCGGCGCGCTTGTAGCTGCCGTCCGGCATCATGCGCCGCGCCTTCACGTTATCCACCAGATATTCCGCCAGAATCTCGTCGCGGATGCGCCGCATCAGTTCCTCATCTTCCACCGGGAAGAGCAGTTCCACGCGGCGATTGAGATTGCGCGGCATCAGGTCGGCGCTGCCCAGATAGACTTCCTCCTTGCCGCCGTTGCGGAAATAGAAGACGCGGCTGTGTTCCAGGAAGCGGCCCACGATGCTGGTCACGCGAATGGTATCGCTCACGCCCGGAACCCCCGGACGGAGGCAGCAGATACCGCGCACCAGAAGATCGATGCGGATGCCCGCCTGCGAGGCGCGATACAGACAGCGAATCACCTTGGGGTCCACCAGCGCGTTCATTTTGAAAACCAGGTGGCCCTTGCCGTCTTTGGCATGCTGTTGGATCTCGCGTTGGATCAGGGCTTCGATCCGCTCCCGCAAATTGACCGGCGCCACCAGCAGTTTCTGGTAATCCCGCTTAGCCGAATAGCCGGTCAGAAAGTTGAAAAGGTCGATGGTGTCGGCGGCAATTTCCGGATTGCAGGTAAACAGGCCGATATCGGTGTAGAGATGCGCGGTCAACACGTTGTAGTTGCCCGTGGCAAGGTGCAGATACGGCTGGATGGCGTCTCCTTCGCGCCGCAGCACGATCGCCGCCTTGCAGTGAATCTTCAACCCGAGCAAGCCATAAACCACGTGGCAGCCGGATTTTTCCAGCGTCTTGGCCCACTCGATGTTGCTCTCTTCGTCGAAGCGCGCCTTGAGTTCCATCAGTACGGCCACCTGCTTGCCTTCCTCGATGGCCTCGAGCAGCGCTTCCACCACCGGCGAATTGCGCCCCACGCGGTAGAGCACCACTTTGATGGCCAGCACGTCGGGGTCGCGCGCCGCCTGGCGTAGAAAATCCACCACCGGCTGGAACGATTGGAACGGGTGGTGCAGCAGGATGTCACGCCGCCGGATCAGCGTGAAAATATCCTCTTCATCCGAAGTGGGTTTGAGTTCCGGAGGCGAAGTGGGCAGGAAGGGCGGGTACTTCAGGTCGGGGCGGTCGATCTGCGCCAGCGCGAACAGACGGCTCAGGCCGAGCAACCCCTTGCCCCGGTAGACTTCGCCGCTTTCCAGTTCCAGATTGATCTTGAGGATTTGCAGGATGTGCTGGGGCATCTCCTGATTCACCTGCAAACGCACCACGCTGCCGAATTTGCGCTGCCGCACGCCCTCCTCGATGGTTTCCAGCAGATCGTCCGCCTCCAGTTCCTTGATGGCGATATCGGCATCGCGCGTCACGTGGAAAGGGTGCACCTCGACGATTCGCATGCCCGGGAACAGGGCGTCCAGATTGGCGGCGATCACCTCTTCGATCCAGACGTAGGTTTCCTGGCGCCGCGTGCGCTTGCGCTTGCTGGTTGGACCGTGCGAGCGCGTCAAAGGCACCAGCGCGGGTAGCGAGTCGGGCACTTTGACGCGCGCGAATCGCTCGTCGCCGCCCGCATCGCGGATCAGAACGGCAAGGTTGAGGCTCAGATTCGAGATGTGGGGAAACGGCCGTCCCGGGTCGAACGCCAGCGGGGTGAGCACCGGAAAAATGATCTCCGCGAAATACCGTTTGCACACCTGCAATTGCTTGGCGTTGAGCTCATAGTACGGCACGACATGAATGCCCTCCTCGGCCAGGGCGGGCCGCAGTTCCTTTTCCAGGCACTGGTGGGCGGCTTCCACCAGGCGCTTCACCTCGCGGCGGATGGCCACCAGTTGCGCGCTTGGGCTCATGCGGTCCGGACCGAATTCGGCAATGCCCGCATCCAACTGCGCATTCAGGCTGGCCACGCGTACCATGAAAAACTCATTCAGATTGGAGCCGACGATGGCCAGAAACTTGATGCGTTCGAGAAGCGGATTGCTGGGGTCGCGCGCCTCTTCCAGCACGCGCCACTGAAAGCTCAGCAGGCCGAGCTCGCGGTTCACGTAGAGACTGGGATCGTCGAGATCCCGGGCGGGTGTCTGGGGTTTCTTGGGATGCGGCGCGGAATCCTTGGCGGTTGAGCGTGCGGCCATCCTTACTAGACTAGAACAGTCCGAGGGGTTCCAGTGTTACGGAACCGGACGGAGGACGGGTTCAGTGATATATATTGACTGAGACGCTGTTCCCGACGCGCAGGGATCGGGAGGCTGCCAGCGTCCCGCCAGGTTGCCCTGCAAGCGGTGTTCCGATGCCGTACTCGAGAATGCGATCGGACCTGGTTCCGTTCATCTCGGACCCGAATGTGGTCCTGGCGCTCGCCAGGGTCGTGTCCGCGGCGTGGACGCCGTTGCCGTCCGAAGCGCGGGAGGGCGGAGCCATCCGGCTGGAGTTGGTGGACGTGATTCGCGCGTCCGGGCTACCCGCCGGCACGACCATCGAGATGGCGGGAAAGCGCCTGGCTGACGAGCAGTCGCGCGTTCGCGAGCGCTCCGACCGTTGGAACTCACTGCCGTTTGAACCCGGCGGCCTGCTTCTGATGGCGCTCAGGCCCGGCACACATTTTGCGGGCCTGGCCGCGGAACCGGTGGATAGCCCATCGAGCCCCGCGGTGGCGGCCTTGCGCCGCGCTTCCGAGATAGAGCGCATCGAACCGCTGGAGGCACGCCGGACGGCGGTTGGCCAGGCCCTCACGGCCCACGAGGACTTGCTGCGCGACTACGCGCTCGATTGGCTGGGCCGCCGCGGCCTGGCATCCCGAACCGAGGGCGCCGGGACGATCGCGCGCGCCCTCTTCGCACCGGACCTGCCGGCGTCATCGAGAAGCTCGCTGGCCGGCGAGCTCACCTCTCGCCACTTTTACCGCTCCGATCTGGGCGCCGAACCGGCGAATGTTCTGGTGATCGGCTCGCTCGCCCGATTGCTCACCGCCGCCGAGTCCGCCCGCCCGCTATGGACGCAATACCTGGCTGCCTGCCTGACGATCGGGTTTTCCAAAGACCCGCTCAAGGACGCGGAGATGCGCGCCGGCCTGATTCGCGCCGTCACGGACCCGCCCCCGCGGCGCGTCATCGACGCGCTCCAGCAACTGTTGTCCGCCGACCCGCAGGACACGCGTGTGCAAGAACTGCTGGACGCCTGGCGGGCCGCAACGCACTAGCGGTTGCGCTTCCACGCTGTGAAGCGGCTGCACAAGGCGGAGCCTTATGCCACCTACATCACGGGGCCGATGCGCCAGGGGACGAATTCCTTGTGTCCCAGGCGTTCGGCGCAGGTGCGGCGGCCGCTGGCGATTTCCAGCAGCCTGTCGAAGATCTGCTGGCCGGTCTGCTGGACGGTGGATTCGCCATCGGAAATGGCGCCGGCGTTGATATCCATGTTGTCCGGCATGGCGCGAAAAGTTTGGGTATTGGTGGCGATCTTGATCACCGGGATCGTGGGGAATCCGATGGCGCTGCCGCGTCCGGTGGTGAAGGCGATCAGGTTGCATCCGCCGGCAGCGAGACCGGTCAGGCTGACCGGATCGTAGCCCGGCGTGTTCATGAAGGTGAAGCCCGCGGCGGTGACGCGCTCGGCGAATTCGTAGACATCCATCAGCGGGCTGGTGCCGCCCTTGGCTACCGCGCCCAGACTCTTCTCCAGGATATTGCTGAGGCCGCCCTCTTTGTTGCCTGGCGAGGGGTTGTCGTCGAAGCTGCCCTGGAAACGCGCCAGATATTCCTTGTAGCGGCGGATGCAGCCGAGCAGTTTGTCGGCGACCTCACGATTGCGCGCGCGCTTGACCAGCAGGTGTTCGGCGCCGAAGATCTCGGGCGTCTCGGCCAGCACGGAAGTGCCGCCCATTCCGGCCAGCAGGTCCGAGCAGTAGCCGAGGGCGGGGTTGGCGGTGATGCCGGAGAAGGAATCTGAACCGCCGCAGTTGAGGCCGAGAGTGATTTTGGAAACGGAGCACGGGACGCGCTGTTCGGCGGAAGCCTGTTCGAAGAACCGCGCGATTTCGCGGCGTGCGGCGGCAAGCGTTCCGGTAGTGCCGCCGGAGGTCTGCAACGTCATGCCCACCAGGCGGTTGGTGCGCGCGCCGTTGGGCCCCAGATAGTGATCGATTTGATTGACTTCGCAGCCAAGCCCGAGGATGAGGGCAGCCGAGACATTCGGGTGCACCAGAACGCCGCCGAGGGTGCGCCGCAATTGATCCACATCGGGGCCGAAGGCGTGCCCGCAGCCTTCGCCGTGGGGGAACGCCACGACGCCATCGACGTTAGGCGGCAATGCCGCCCCCTCGTAGCTGCGCGCAATCAGG
>PLDO01000460.1 GCA_003136215.1 Bryobacterales bacterium | reverse complement strand
TCAAATCCAGCAGGGCCCACCACCCCTGAGTTCTCCAAAATGCGACCATATCCCCAGGAGGAATTCGTCTTGGCTGCAAAAAAACTTCTGATGTTGGTTGGCGACTATGTCGAAGACTACGAGGTGATGGTTCCCTTTCAGGCGCTCCTCATGGTCGGCCATGTCGTCCATGCCGTCTGCCCGAATAAACGGGCCGGCGAAACCGTGCGGACCGCCATCCATGATTTCGAGGGCGACCAGACCTACAGTGAGAAACGGGGTCACAATTTCGCCTTGAATGCGACGTTTGATGAGGTGCGCCCCGAAGACTACGACGGCCTTGTAATTCCTGGCGGCCGCGCGCCGGAATACCTCCGCCTCAACCCGCGCGTGCTGGAAATCGTGCGTCATTTCGCGGAGTCCGGCAAGCCCATCGCCGCCATCTGTCACGCGGCGCAGATGCTGGCCGCGGCGGATGTGCTCCGCGGCAAGTCGTGCAGTTGCTACCCGGCGGTTGCGCCGGAGGTTGCGGCGGCCGGCGGAACGTATGAATCCCTCGCCATGGATCAGGCGCACACCTGCGGGAAGCTTGTGACCGCGCCGGCCTGGCCCGCCCATCCCGCCTGGCTGGCGCAGTTTCTAACGGTGCTCGGCACCCGGATCGACCCCTAAAACGATGGCAAGCCAGGTTCGCGATCTCCCCTCCACCTGCACCTGCCGCGTGATCGCGCTCGACCCCAGCGTGAGGGGTGCGGACGGAGCCGTGCTGACGGCGCTGATCGAGATTCCCAACGAAGAGCTGGCGCCGGGACCGCGCGGCTACCGCGTGCAGGTCATCGATTACGACGCCTCCAACCGCATCCTCTACCGCCCGGCCCCATACAAGGCGGGCGATCTGCTGAAGGTTTCCCGCCCGGAAAAAGACCGCGCGTTTCAGACGCGCAATGTATATGCCATCGTGATGCGCGTGCTGGCGCGATTTGAGCGGGCCTTGGGCCGGCGCGTGCGATGGAGTTTTCCGGGGCACCAGCTGACCATCGCGCCGCACGCATTCCTGGACCTCAACGCGTTTTACTCCAAGGACGATCGCGCCATCTTTTTCGGCTACTACCCGGGCGAGAGCGGCATGGTCTTCACCTGCCTCTCCCACGAGGTGATCGCGCACGAGACCACGCACGCCCTGGTGGATGGCCTGCGCGACGGATACCTGCGCCCGTCGTCTCCCGATCAGGCGGCATTTCACGAGGGCTTCGCCGATATCGTGGCGCTGTTCTCCGTGCTCTCCCTGCGCGAAGTGGTGAGCGCCGGACTCGACCTGGGGACTTCCGGGAATAAGGGATTCGTGAGGGCCTCCGCGCTCACCGAAAAGGCGCTGAAGCAAGGCGTGCTTCTGGGACTGGCCAAGCAGGTCGGCGAAACCATGTACGGCACCCACGGGGTGGCCTTGCGGCGGTCCATCGAGCTGCCGGTGAGCCCCAGGCTGGCGGCCAGCGAGGCATTCAGCGAGTGCCACCGCCGCGGCGAATTGCTGGTGGCGGCCGTGTTGGGCGCATTCCTGAAGGTGTGGAAGCGGCGGATCGACCTTTACGGGAAGTTGCAGCACGGCATGGTCAGCCGGATTGGCGTGGTCGATGCCGCGGTGGAGACGGCCGAGCGCTTGCTCACCATGTCGATTCGGGCGCTGGACTATTGCCCGCCCACCGATCTGCTCTTCAGCGACTTCCTGAGCGCCGCGCTCACGGCGGACTTCGAGATGCACCCGGACGATTCGCGCTACGGGTACCGCAAGGCGTTGCGCGAGGCATTTGCAGCGCTCGGTTTCCAGCCGGCGTCCCGGGAAGGCGCCGAACCGGCCGTCTGGGGCGGTCCGGGCGCCGGGAAGTTGCGCTATAGCCGGACCCACTTCGCATCCATGCAGCACGACAAGGACGAGATTTTCCGCTTCCTCTGGGAGAACCGGGCCGCGCTGATGGTGGATGAAAACGCGTATACCAGGGTCGAAGACGTCATGCCGTGTTACCGGGTGAGCTCCGACGGCTTCCTGCTGCATGAGACCGTAGCCGTGTATTCGCAGCAGGTGCGCATGCCGGCGCGGGATCTCAAGAAGTTCGGCTTGACCAGGCCCGGCGGCATGCCCCCGGATCTGGAACTGACCATTTTCGGCGGCGGCACCTTGATTCTGGATGAATCGGGAAGATTGAAGTATCACGTGCGCAACCGCATCCGGAGCGCTGAGCGGCAGAACCCCCGGCTGGATTACCTCTGGACGCATGGCGGCTTCAGCGGCGACAAGTCTTTCGCGTTGCTGCACCTGGAGCGCGTGCTGCGCGGCGACGTGACCGGCGAAGCTGATGCGCCGTCGCAGGAGGAAGATCATGCCGGCTGAACCCGCCAAAGTCACCGTCCGCATGTACAACGTGGGGTTCGGCGACTGCTTCCTGCTGACATTCCACTACGCGCCGCCGTTGCACGCCCAGCACATTCTCATCGATTTCGGGTCGGTCAGCGGCAGCGTGGACCTGCGCCGGATCGCGCTCCAGATCCGCGATGCCTGCGAAGGCAAACTGTACGCCGTGGTGGCCACCCACCGGCACCGGGACCATATCGGCGGCTTCTCCGATGCGGGCGGGAAGCAGAGTCCGGGGGCGATCATCGCTGCCTGCCAACCGGAAGTGGTGTTGCAACCGTGGACCGAGAACCCGGATGCCGGGGCCGATGCCGCCGCGGCGCCCTTGTTGGCCAGGAATCAGCCGGCCAACCCGCTGCGCCTCTACTTCGCATCGATGAACGCCATGCAGGCGTACGCCCAGTCAGTGGTGGACGCGGCGCCGCGCTGGCGCGGCGCCGGTGGCAGGCCGATCGGCCTTGAAAAGCTGGCGGCCAACAATACCAGGAACCCGGAAGCCGTGCGGAACCTGCGGAACATGGGCAAACGGCCGCCGCGCTTTCTGCAATACGGCTCGCCCTCCGGCCTGGAAGACGACAAGCTGTTGCCGGGTGTCAAGGTGACCGTTTTGGGTCCTCCCTCGCTCCAGCAGCAGAACCTGAAGAAGTACGCCAGGCAGAGTAACGAGTATTGGCTGGCTTCCAAGTTCTGGGGACTCCAGCAGCGCGCTGCCGCGGCCGCCGGAACCAGCGATCTCTTTCCCCGCGAGGCGCGCTATGCCAAAGGCGCCGGACCGCTGCATACCCGCTGGTTCCTGGAACACGCCGACTCGGCCTTGAAGAAGAACGCTCTGGCCATCGTCACCATCCTGGATAAGTTCCTCAACAACACCAGCCTGATCCTGTTGTTCGAGGTGAATGGCAGGAAGCTGTTGTTTCCCGGCGACGCGCAACTGGAGACCTGGCAATGGGCGCTCTCGCAGCCCGGAATACGCGATCTGCTGAAGGACGTGGACGTCTACAAGGTGGGCCATCACGGTAGCCGCAACGCGACCCCCAGGGATTTGTGGAACGGCTTCGAAAAACGGCAGGGACGCGCCCTCACCACCATGATGTCGACTGCCGCCGGAGTGTATGGCCGCTCTGAAGAGGGCAAGGTGCCGTCGGACAACCTGGTAAAGGCGCTGAAGAAGGAAAGCGTCCTCCAAAACACCCAGGACCTCAAGGGCGGCAAGGACCCCATTGTGGTGGAAATCGAGTGAATGCGCATGCAGAAGAACGATGTGATCGTATGCAGGTTGAAGAGGCTGCCCAGGAACATGCTCGTGGAGGCGGCGCGGACAGCGACCGCCATCAATCCGCTAAACCATCCGCGAATGGACCAGTTGGCGGGTTTGATGCGCGGCTTTCGGGCCTCGCCGCGGCGTATCGCGGTGATGACGACGTCTTACTGGGGGTCGGCGGGCGTGAAACTCTCCGTGGGCTTCCTGGATACTCCCCCGGCCGATCTGCGAAAGCGCATCCTGCTGCACATGAACGCCTGGAACAGGAACGCCAACATCCGCTTCGTGCCGGGCAACACGGATCCGCAGGTGCGGATATCACGGGTCGGCGGGAAGGACGGCGGGTATTGGTCTTACGTCGGGACCGAGATTCTGCATATCCCCAAGGGCGAGGCCACCATGAACCTGGAAGAGTTCACCATGGAGACGCCCGAATCGGAGTTCCACCGCGTCGTGCGGCACGAAGCCGGGCACACGCTGGGCTTTCCGCACGAGCACATGCGGCGCGCGCTGGTCAATAAGATCGATCGCCGGAAGGCCATCGCGTACTTCCAGCGCATGGATGGCTGGACCGGGCAGGAGACCATCGACCAGGTGCTGACGCCGATCGAAGAAGCCGCCATCCGGGGCACGCTGGCCGATCCGAAATCGATCATGTGCTACCAGATCCCCGGGGAGATCACCAAAGACGGCAAGCCCATCGCCGGCGGCCTCGATATCGACGAGTCCGATTACCAGTTCGCCGGCCAGATCTATCCGAAGAAAGCGGCGGTAAAGAGAAAACCATGAAGATTATTCCCCTTCTGCTGGCGTGCGCGGCCGCGGCCTGCGCCCAGAGTTACGACCTTGTGGTGTACGGCGGCACCGCCGGCGGCGCCATCACCGCCGTCAGCGGCGCGCGCATGGGCCTGAAAACCGTGCTGCTCGAGCCGCGCCGGCACATCGGCGGCATGGTCTCCGGCGGACTCTCGCGCACCGACGTCGGCAAGCGCGAAGTCATCGGCGGGTACTCGCTCGAGTTTTACTGGCGCGCCGGCATTGCCTACGATATGGCGCAGTACCTCCAGGACATCGCCTGGCTGGTGGAACCGCATGTGGCGGAGGACCTCTTCCGCAAGATGCTGGCCGATGCCGGTGTCACCGTGCTCTTCAACCAACGCCTGCGCGAGAAGGATGGCGTGCGCAAATCCGGCGGCCGCATACAATCCATCGCCATGGAGAACGGCGCGCAGTACGCCGCGCGAATGTTCGCCGACTGCACGTATGAAGGCGACCTCATGGCGCAGGCGGGCGTGACCTACACCTGGGGCCGCGAGAGTTCCGCGGAGTATGGCGAATCGCTGGCCGGCGTGCGCGGCGAGACTCCCTTCCATCAATTTCTGGTGGACCTCTCGCCCAAAGGCGCCGGCGGCAAACTCCTGCCCGAGATTTCCACCGCGCCCGCCGCCGCGCCGGGCTCCGCCGACCGCATGGTGCAGGCCTACAACTTCCGCATGATTCTCTCCCACGATCCGGCCAACCAGGTGGCATACCCCAAGCCTGCGTACTACGACCCGGCGCGTTTCGAACTCTTCGCGAGCCTGCTCGATGCCATGCAGAAAAAGCAGGGGCGCCCGTCGCGCCTCGGCGAGGTACTCTCCGTCATCCCCGTCCCCAATCGCAAGGCCGACATCAACAATAACGGGGCCTTCTCCACCGATTACATCGGCAAGAGCTGGGACTACCCCAACGGCAGCTATGCGCGCCGCGAGGAGATCTGGCGCGATCACGAGGAGTATACCAAGGAGTTGTTCTGGTTCCTCGCCCACGACCCGCGCGTGCCACCCTCTCTGCAAAAGGAGGCCAACGAGTGGGGCCTGGCCAAGGACGAGTTTCTCGATTCCGATCACTGGCCCAACCAGCTTTACATCCGCGAAGCGCGCCGCTTGGTGGGCGAATACGTGATGAGCCAGAAGGATATCCAGACCGAGCTGGCCAAGCCGGACCCCATTGGCATGGGCTCCTACAACAGCGATTCGCACAATCTACAGCGCATCGTGAATAAAGATGGCTTCGTGCGCAACGAGGGCGATATGCAGGTGGCGGTGGAACCCTACCAGATTCCGTACCGCGTTCTGCTGCCCAAGAAGAACGAAGTCGCAAACCTGCTGGTGCCCGTCTGCTTCTCCGCCACCCACGTAGCCTACAGCACGCTGCGCATGGAGCCGCAGTACATGATTCTGGGCCAGGCCGCCGGCGTCGCCGCCGCCATGGCCATTCGCGGCGGCCTTGCAGTGCAGGATATCGATACCGCCGCGCTCACGCGCACGCTCGTGGAGCACGGCGCCATCCTGCAATACAAACCGGATGCGCAGAGTGCCGTGGTGGCCCGCTTCCGCGGCAAATGGCCCCCGCCGGCTCCGAAGCAGTAGACCAACGCAGTAGAGTAGGTACGAGGTTTTTTCATGTCCACTACCAGACGTCATTTCCTCGCCACCGCGGCCGGCGCCGGCCTGCTGGCTGCCCAGAATGTGCCGCCCAACGACCGCGTCCGCATCGCCCTCATCGGCGCCGGCGGCCAGGGCAGCAGCGACACCCGCAACGCGCTCAATGTGGGCGGCGTGGAACTCGTCGCCGTCGCCGATATCTACGACGGGCGCCTCACCCGCGCCCGCGAGGTCTGGGGCGACCTCTTCACCACCCGCGATTATCGCGAAGTGCTGGCGCGCAAGGACGTGGACGCCGTCTTCGTCGGCACCCCGGACCACTGGCACTCCACCGTCTCCATCGACGCCATGAATGCCGGCAAGGACGTCTACTGCGAGAAGCCCATGGTGCAGCAGCTTTCCCAGGGTGCGCAGATGATCGAGGCGCAGAAACGCACCGGGCGCATTCTGCAAGTGGGCAGCCAGCGCGTCAGTTCCATCGTCTACGCCAAGGCCAAAGAGATGCTCGCCAGTGGCGCTATCGGCGAATTGAATATGGTGGAAGCCTGGGTGGACCGCAACTCCGCCATCGGCGCGTGGCAGTATTCCATTCCGCCCGACGCCTCGCCCGCCAGCATCGATTGGGACCGCTTCCTGGGGCGCGCGCCGAAAGTGCCGTTCGAACCGGTGCGGCTGTTCCGCTGGCGTAACTACCGCGATTACGGCACCGGCGTGCCCGGCGATCTTTTCGTCCACCTGATCAGCGGGCTGCACTTCGTCACCGGCGCGCTCGGCCCCGACCGCGTATTCTCGAGCGGCGGACTGCGCTTCTGGAAGGATGGCCGCGATGTCCCCGACGTGATGATCGCGCTCTACGACTACCCCGCCTTCAATGTGATGCTGCGCGTCAATTTCGTGGATGGCGCCACCGAAACCGCGGGGCTGCGCTTCATCGGCAGCGAAGGCATCATGATGGTCGATAGCGGCCTCACCCTTTCCAAAGTGCCGCGCCAGCAGGAACCCGGCTACACCATCGACACCTTCCCGAAAGCCCAACAGGAACAGTTCCTCAAGGAGTACCGGCAGAAGTATCCGCAGCGGCCCGCAGTCACTACCGGGCAGATGTCGGCGGAGGAAAAGTTCGTCACGCCGAAGGGCTATAGCGACCACTTCGAACACATCCGCAACTTCATCGCGGCGGTGCGCAGCCGCAAGCCGGTGGTGGAAGACGCGGTATTCGGGTTCCGCGCCGCCGGCCCCGCGCTCTTGTCCAACATCAGTTACTTCGAAAAGAAAGTCTGCCTCTGGGACGCCGCGTTGATGAAGCTGGTGTCGTAGGACATCCATGATAAGTA
>PLDO01000142.1 GCA_003136215.1 Bryobacterales bacterium | reverse complement strand
CTGGTGGCTGTCCTGGCGCTGGTGGTGGCGGTGCAGTTCGCCACCATCGGGCGCCGTGTGCAACAGCGCGCTTACTCCACCGAGTATCTCGCGACGACGGGTTATCTGAAGCAACACGCCGGATCCCAGGACCTCATCATGGGCAGCGCGGAGCTGGCCTTTGAACTCGGATTCGGCGGCAGTCTGGTGGATGACCAGCGCCTCGGCTACCGTAGCGGCAAGCGCCCCAACTTCATCGTGATCGACAGCAATCGTTACGCCGAGTGGATCCCGCAGTACGAGCTGCGCGAGCCCGAGACCTATCGATATATCCACGACATGATGACGCGCGAATTCCATCCGGTGCTGGACAACCCGGCCTACAAGGTCTACGCCCGCAACTAGTGTCATCGCCTGAAGAATTTCGGCACGGATGCCGGGGCGCCCTCCTGGTGAGAAAGAATGTAGCTCGCAGGCGAAAGCGCCTGCGCCACCAAAGGCGAGCCGTTTGCCTGCAACGGTGGGGCGGGCTTCAGCCTGCCAACGCCCGCCTAGAACGAGATCCGCGTACCCAGTTGGAAGGCGCGTGGACCGCCGGTGCCGAAGACGTTGTTGAACCGGCTGGTGGGCTGGCCGAATCCCGGGGCCAGCAGGTTGTCTTCGTAGCCGGTGAGATTGGCGGTGTTCAGCAGGTTGAAGACCTCGCCGAAGAGCTGCCATTCCAAGCGCTCGCGGAAGTGGAAGAGCTTGGTCACGCGCAGATCCTGCGAGTTAAAGATGTGTCCGGTTTCGAAGTGTTGCGGCAGGGTGATGGTGGGGAAGACCTGCGCCGGATTGGGGCCCTTCTTGCCGCCGTAGGTCTGGTTATACTGGTTCACCAGATTCACCAGGTCGCTCTTTCCGAGGCCGAAGTTGAACTGGTTGGTGCCGGAGCCGGGCAGCAGGAATTCGTCGATCCCCGTGCCGTAGAAATCGGTTCCGGTAATGATCGGCTGGAAGGGCTGGCGGCTGTTGAAGCTCGAAATGAACGATATCTGGACGCCGCCGGGTACGGCCACCATGCCCGAGATATTCAGCACATGGCGAGGCGAGGACGGCCCGACATTTTGCGTCCAGTTGTTCAGGTTGGTGATGGGCGTATCGAGCAGGTTCAGTCCGTAAATGTTGCGATCGCTTTGCAGCGCGTAGGCAACGCCGATGGAATGGCGGTGGCTGAAGCGCTTGTCGGCGCGCACCAGCAGGGCTTTATAGGTACCGTTGCCGCCGCTGATGCTGGCTTGTATGGGGCCGTTGGAGCATTCCACGCCGGCCACCGTGGCCTGCTCCGGCGCGCAAGCCGGGATCACCGGACCGCCCACGGCGGTGTAGTGGTTGAGATCCACGCCGCGCAGCATTTCGTGTATGTAGTGGCGGAAGGCGAAATCGGCGGTGACGGCGAAATCGCGGGTCACCTGGCGCTGCACGCCGAGAGAGAGGTGCTGCGCCTGGGCCGGGACGAAATCCTGCACGAAAAGATCGCTGCCGGTCTTGAAAACGTCGATGTTGCGCACCGAGAGATCGGTGTTGCCGGGGTTGACATTCAGTTGCTGGATGGCGGCGGCCCGGATCAGCGGCAGAATCGCATTCAACAGGCCTCCGGAGAAAAGCGTCGGCACGCGCAGATCGAGCGGCGCGCCCACCGGCAGCCCTGGAATGCCGGGGATCGGGTTGGGAACGATCGACCCGGGCAGCGGCAGATAGCCCGTGCCGAGCGGTCCCAGGTAGGCGCGCTCCACCAGGCGGGTTTCGATATTGAGCGTGTCGTAGAAGATGCCGCCGCCGCCCCGGATGACCGTGCGGTTATCGGGCAGGCTCCAGGCGAAGCCCGCCGCCGGCGTGAAGCGCAGCCAGGCGTGCTGTTCGTGGCCCAGGCCGCCGGCGCCGAAGATGGGCGCCAGGTACTGCGGCTTGGTAAGGTCGTGGTTCAGCGCGTTGCTTTCGAAACTCCAGGCCAGGCCATAGTTGATGGTGAAACGCGGGCGCAGTTTCCAGGTGTCCTGCCAGTACAAATGGAAGAGCCGGTCGTGGTCGGCCTGGCTGCGCTGGAAAGCGGGGGGCTGATTGATGTCCCCGATACCGAAGGCGAAGGTTTCGNNGAGCGGGAGGCTCAGGACGTCGGCGACGGTGTGGAACGTGCTGGGCATGAGCGCCGCCAGCGGCGGCGCGAGCTCCCGCACTTCTTCGGGGGAGAACAGCGTGATGTCGGCGGGCGCATCCAGCGTATAGGTGCCCGTGCCTTTCAGGAATTCGATCTCCGCGCCGAACTTCATGCGGTGGGTGGCGTGCTGCCACGTCACGTTATCGGCGAAAATATTGCGGCGGGTGAGGCGGCTCTGCGGGGAATTGGTTTGATTGCCGAAGGCCACGCCGGCGCCTTCGACGGTCACGTGCGGCCCGCCCAGTCCGAGGCAGCCGGGGCACTGGTCCGCGGTGGGCGGCGTGTTGTGATTGCTCCAGAAGGTATTGGAGTAGCGGAACTCGTTGACCAGGGTGGGGCCAAGCGTGCTGATCAACGAGAACACTCCGGAGTCGGCCCAGTTGATGTTGCTCTCCCAGGCCGAGGGCAAGGAGTTGACTTCGCGCGGCGCGAACGCATTGTTGCCGTCGTGAGAATAGCGCACGAAGGCCGTGTGGGCCGCGCCGATGCGGTAGTCGATGCGCGCGTTGGCCAGGTCTTCGTGCTTGGGGCTGGCGGTGACACGGGCCAGACTGCTGAAGGCAGGGTCGGTGGGCACGCTGGTGAAGACCCCTTGCTGGTTGTTGTGTTCGTAGGCGGCGAAGAAGAAGAGGCGGTCCTTCACCACCGGGCCGCCCACCCACAGGCCGCTCTGGCGGCGCGCGAAGAACGGGTCGGGCGCCAGCGGGTCGCGTTGCAGCCCCGGATACGCGGACATGTGGTGATCCCGGAAAAAGAAAAAGCCGCTGCCGTGCAGTTGGTTGCCGCCGCTGCGCGTCACGATGTTGATGGCTCCGGCGGCCGTAATGCCGGTCGAGAGATCGAAGTTGACGCTCGAGATCTGGAATTCCTGCACGATTTCCTGGGAGAAGTTCTGCTGCGTGCCGCCATCCACGGAATCGTTCACCCGCGCGCCATCCACGGCGATGCGCGTGCGGTCGGGATCGCCTCCGAGTACGGAGACGTCCATGGCGCGGTTGTAGTCGCCCTGGTAATTGCTGGAGACGGTTACGCCCGGCGAGAGAAACGCCAGTTGCAGGAATCCGCGCCCGTTGAGCGGCAGTTCCTGGATCTGCTGGCGGCTGACGACCTGGTCGATGGTGTGAGATTCCACTTCGAGTTGGGGGCTGACGGTTTCCACCGTGACCGTGTCCTTTTGTTCTCCCAACTGGAGGCGCGGATCCACCGTGGTGACGCCGCCGGTTGCCACCACCACTTTCACCGAGTAGCCGCGGAAGCCGGGCGCGTCCACCCGCATTCCATAGGCGCCGGCCCCCAGCGACGGCACGCTGAACTGGCCGCTCTGGTTGCTCAGCAGGGCGCGTTCGAACGCCGTGGCCTGGTTCTTCACTTTGATGGATGCGTTGGGTACCACCGCGCCGGAAGCATCGTAGACGGTGCCGGCGATTTCGCCGGTGGGCGCCTGGGCAGACAGAGCCGCTATAAAACACCTAACCAGCAGCATCCCCAGAAAACGTGGCATTTGCATATTCAGCCACAAACCTGCCGCCGATAGCAAGTGCAGCCGGTGGGATAAGGCTCCGCCTTGTCCATTCGAGCGCAGCTCGAACGTCTTTCTCTTCGCGCCGCCACGCCTACAGGAAGCGTTTGAGGCGCGCGGCGAGTTCCAGGGGGTTGAAGGGCTTCACCACGTAATCGTCGGCGCCCAGCGCGAAGCCGCGCAGAACATCCCGCTCATGCTGGCGCGCGGTCAACATGATTACCTTCGACGGTATCCCAGCCTGGCGGATCGCCGCCAGCACTTCGAAACCGTCCATACCGGGCATGTTCACGTCGAGCACGGCCGCCGGCGGGCGGAATTCCTTGATCATCTTCAGCGCCTCCGGGCCGGTGGAAGCCGCGCGGCACTCCATGCCGAGGCTCTGCAGCGCGCTGCGCACGACGGCCAGCACGTGCATGTCGTCGTCGGCGATCACAATCTCGGGTTTTCCGGAGAGGCTCCGGCGCGGTGCTTCGGTGCCGGCCGGCGTAACGGCCGGGCCGCTTGCCACGGGCGCTGTACCGCGCGCCAGGGCAAAGCTCAGACGCATGATCACTTCCTCCGGCTGCCAGCCATCGATCAGGAACTCGCAAGCCCGCGCCTGCACGTCCAGAGGCAGCGCCAGCAAATCTTCACGGCCCCCCACCAGCACTAACGGGCCGGACGACGGACATCCGCTGCGCAGCCACGCGCTGCCCAGCGTGCCGGCACGCACGTGCACCATGATCGCGCTGCAATCGCGAATCGAATCCGATTGCGAAGGTTCGTCCAAGCCGAACAGCCGCGGCAGTGCGCGGACGCGTTCAAACGCTCCGCACAGCCGCTCCGCCTCCTCGTCGGCGAATCCGATCAGCGCGATTCGCTTGCGCGTGAGTTCGGCCACGATGGAGTCTGGAATCGGCGTGTCGGCAGCTTCCCTCGGCGAAGCGAACAAGTCCGCCAGCGCGTCCAGCGTGTCGCGCAGATCGGTCTTGGTCCAACCGGGAGTGTTGAGGAGGGTTTCCGCCGCCCGCGCTTTCCCGGCGAGTTCCATGTAGCCTAACGCCCCGGCCGAGCCCACCCACTGATGGAACATGCGCGTGGCCTCCGCTATATCCAACCGCGCGTCGATGAATTCCCGCAGGCGGCGCACCTGGCGCGTGCCGTCGGCCAGGAAACTGCGGCGCAGCGCTTCCATTTCGGGGCCCGAAAACGAAAGACCAGTGGGCAGTCCGCCGTCTTCGGCGCTCGCCTCGGGGACCACGCCATTGTGGCCGTCGAGGAATGAGCGCAGCCGCTGGCCCAAGGTGCGCGTGTCAATCGGTTTGGCGAGGAAGCCATCGCAGCCCGCGTCGAATGCCTGCTGCTGGGCGTCGGCCATTACGGAGGCGGTGAGAGCCACAATCAGCATCTCGCGGGTGCGCGCGTCCCGCCGCAGATGGCGTGTCAGTTCCAGACCGCTCATGCCGGGCAGGTGGAGATCCAACAGCAGCAGGTCCGGGACCCTGGTCCGCAACGTCATGAGCGCTTCCTCGGCGTTGCACGCCAGCTGCACCTTGTACCCTTCGCTGCGCAGCACGGCGGCGGTCAGCTTCAGGTTAACGGGTGCGTCGTCTACCACGAGGATAGTCTCGCCTGCCATGCAACTAGAGAATAACCCCTATGTGGAAGGATAGGCAACGCTTGCCTACGTTAACGGGCGGCGCGGGCAAACTCCACCGTGCCGGTCCGCAGATCGATGGTAAACGGCGCTTTGCCGAGCATCGAATAACCCAGGATGCCCGCGATCTCGATGCCCTCCAGCTGACTGATGGAGCGCAGGTCCACCGCCAGCGGAGTGTGCTCCACCAGCGCCAACCCGCCCACGCGGAATGCCAGCGGTGCGACGCGAAATGCCCCGTCTACCGGGCCCTGCGCACCCTTCAGTTCCACCGGGCGTCCCAGGGGTAGCGCGGGCGGCAGGTATTCTCGCGATACGGCCGTGAAAGCCGCGCCCGTGTCCACCAGGAACAAGCCCTCTTTGCCGCCTTCCACCCGGGCTTTCAGCAGCAGCAGATTGCGCATTCCAACGGCTGCGACGGAGGCTTGCAAGGCATCCGGCGGGGCGGCTGCGGGGTCGTCAAAGGGAGTCAATTGCAGCACCCCCTCCCTGGCATCCACGCCGATTTTGAAACGCCCAAAGANNAGGCACTCTTCGAAGGCCAGATCGCCAAACTCCACGCGGCGCGCCAGCGCGACCCGGGATTCAGCCGCGCCAGGGTCGCCCAGGCCGGTCAGGCGCGATGCCACGATGGTCTCCAACCCGAGGTTCCGGGCGGCACGGGCATGGATCACCATGCCACGCGCGCCGGTATCCACCAGCAGGCGGAGGGGCTTGCCCCCGTTGATTCGCACCGCCACCAGGATGCCGTCCTGCGCCGAACTGTTGGGACGGAATCCGCTGAGCGGCAGCCGGTAGGCCGCGTACGGGCTGGCCAGCCGCCCCGGCGTCCGGCCCTGCAGCCGCTCCTGTATCAGCCGTTGCGCCACGGCGCGCTCGGCGCGTTCCGGCTGATCGACTCTCGCCAGCCGCGCCACATTGTCCAACAGGGTGGATCGGGATGCCGGATCGGTGACGAAATCGGCGTACGCCAGAATGATGTCGATGTCCCGGTGATTCAAGACAAACGCCCGGGAGAAGAGGTCTCTGGCGCGCTGTTCGCGGAAATTCGCCTGTTCGATCCGTCCCAATCCCCACCAGGCGCGCGCATTGTCCGGGTTCAGGGCGATGGCCGCCTCATAATCGCGCGCCGCCTCCGGGAATCTGGCGCGGCGGAACTGGATTTCGCCCGACAGGCAGAGCAGGGAGTCGTCGGCTCCGGCGGCCAGAGCCGCACGCACCATCCGTTCCGCCAAATCGGTCTGGCCGGCATTCAGAAGTTGGCGGGCGCGGGCAGCGGCGGCTACCGGGGGGATAGGGGTAGGGAGATTTACGGCGACACCCGCTGAACCTTCCGCCGCCCGGACCGCGCCGGACGCCAAGGCCATCAGGAGCCCAATTGCTATCGGCGTGAACGACCGGAACCGAGGCATCGCGCTCTTCCCGAAAGACTTATCGGCCAATCTCAGTATATGACAATTGAGTCACAATTCAATTGCTAATTGGTTAATCAGGTGGAATTACGAAAGGTCGCGCGCCTACCCCGTGGTTTGACGCCGGCTGGCCGCCATCTCCTCTTAAGTCACAAAGAACAAAGCCTTAGAGCGTGTTTTGAACCTTGACGGGGAACCGTCCTTAGCGCCCAATGGTAATGATCCAGATGAGCCTCGACCATTCCGCCGAACAGGCACATTGCAGGCGTACCGCGGCCCTGGCCGTCGAACTCGGCCGCCGTGCCGGCGTGGCTGCTCCGCCGCTCGTCCGAGCCGCCCTACTCCATCACTCGCTTGAGCCCCTCAGCCATGCCAGCGGGTTGGACCGGCTTGCCTGGCATGTCGTGGGCGGCGACGACGCCCGCCGAATTGCCGATATCGTCCAAGTCTGCAATCTCGTGGACGAGCAGTTGGAAGCGCTCGAGTTCGAATACAAGGAGGTGGAAATCATCCTCCAGGAGATCCAAAGCTTTCCGGCCTTCGAGGGCTTCGACCCTGCGCTGGTGGAGCATTTGCGGGAGATGCGCTGCCAGCAGTTTCCCGGCGAACTCGAACTGCCGGTGGAAACCGGAGCCGCCCGCCTGGTCTTCCGCACCCTGCGCGAGCCGCGCGACTACGAGGTCCGGGAACTGGAGGCGGTCGCCCTGCGCGATCCGGTCCTCACCGGCAGCCTGCTGGGTGTGGCCAATTCCGCGCTCTATGGCCGCGGGCGGGCGGTGTCCTCGGTGGGCCGCGCCATCGCCGCCATCGGCGTCATCGCGGCCCGCAAGGTCATGCTCGCCTCCGCCATGCGCCCCCTGTTCGCGTCCGCCGGACTGGCGTCCATCTGGAGCCATTCGCTGAGTTCCGCCCCGCTCTGCGCGGCCCTCGGCAGCCATACCGGGTTGCTCAGTTCCGAGGAAGGGCTGGTGCTCGGGCTGGTGCACGACATCGGCGCCGTGGCCCTGCAATTCCTGCCTCGCGAGACGCTCGTTACGCATCGCAACCTGGTGGAGGGCGGCTGCCCGGCCGCTTATGTCGAGCGCTTGCTGCTGGGGCGCGATCACGGCGAGATCGGCGCCGGTCTGATCGCCGGGTGGCACTTCCCGAAAGAGTTCATCGAGGCGGTCCGCTTCCATCATCAGCCCGAACGCTGCTCTTCGAAACTGGCGTCGCTCGCCTATCTGGCGGAGTTCTGGTCCGGGCGCGACGAGGATCTACCATCCTTCGGCCGTGTCGATGCGTGCCTCGCCCGAGTCGGCCTGGCGATCGAAACGCTCATGGATATGGGCAGTCAGGATTCCACCCTCCGCGCCTTGAAGGCCGTCGCCTAGACCGCCGTGGGATGCGGCTCTGCCGCCCATGCGAGCCAAGTTCGGACGGGCGAGCTTCGCTCGCCTGGCAAGCTGAAGCAAGCCCCACCGATGCAGGCACGCGGCACGACTTGGTGGCGCAGGCGGTTCCGCCTGCGATGGGCGAGCTTCGCTCGCCT
>PLDO01000094.1 GCA_003136215.1 Bryobacterales bacterium | reverse complement strand
GGCGGCACGATGGTGTTGTAGGCGCGCGCCAGACGCGTGATGGAATCCAGCAGGATGACGACGTCGCGCTTGTGCTCCACCAGGCGCTTGGCCTTTTCGATGACCATTTCGGCCACCTGCACGTGGCGCGTGGCGGGTTCGTCGAACGTGGAACTGATGACTTCACCCTTCACGCTGCGCTGCATGTCGGTGACTTCCTCCGGACGCTCGTCGATCAGCAGAACGATCAACGTGACCTCGGGATGATTGGTGGTGACGGAGTTGGCGATGCTCTGCAGCAGCATCGTCTTACCGGTGCGCGGCGGGGACACGATGAGACCGCGCTGTCCCTTGCCGATGGGGGTCAACAGATCCATCACGCGGCCGGAGTAATTGTCGCGGACGGTCTCCAGCTTGAGGCGCTCGTTGGGGTACAGCGGCGTCAGGTTGTCGAAGAAGATCTTGTTGCGGGCTTCCTCGGGCGGTTCGAAGTTGATGGCATCGACCTTGATCAGCGCGAAGTAACGCTCGCCTTCCTTGGGCGGGCGAATCTGGCCGCTGATGGTGTCGCCGGTGCGCAGGTCGAAACGGCGGATCTGGCTGGGCGAGACGTAAACGTCGTCGGGGCCGGGCAGGTAATTGTACTCGGGAGCGCGCAGGAAACCGAAGCCATCGGGCAGGCATTCCAGCACGCCTTCGCTGAAGATCAGCCCGCTCTTTTCGGCCTGGGTTTGCAGGATTTTGAAAATCAGCTCCTGCTTGCGCAGACCGGCGGCGCCGGCGATGTTCATGTCCTTGGCAACCTGATTGAGCTTCTGAATGCTCATGTCCTTCAACTCGACCAGGTCGAGCGTGGGAGTGCCACTCTTGGCGGCCTGTGCGGAACCCTGCTTGCGGCGCTGCGCGCCCAGATGAGTCTCCGGTCCGGGAAGAGGGGCGGGCGGCTCGGCGGCCGGGGGCGGAGCGGCGGGAGACGCCAGGGGTGGCGTGACCGGCTTGGCTTCGGACGCGGGTCTCGGTTCCGCGGCCGGTTTGGCCTCCGCGATTGGTTTGGGTTCGGCAGCAGGTTTCGGCTCGGCGGGTTTGGCCTCGACTGTCTTGGCCTCAACTGTCTTGACCTCTACGGCCTTGACTTCTACGGCCTTGACTTCAGGCGGCGTGGGCGCGGCGGCCGATCGGGAGGATCGCTCGGGCTTGTGCGACTTTTCGACAGCCGGCTTTTCGACAGTCTCTGGGGGGGCGCTTTCGCGGGTGGGTGTCTTTTCGGTGGGTTTTTCGGATTGTTCCAGCGGCAGGTTGTTGCCTACCGTGGCTGAAGTGTTTTCATTATTACTTGCCAAATTTCCCTCACTCCCCGGCCACTGAGGGCCGAGAACGGCAACGGCTCCACGCCTTCCTTGCGGATGGCGCGCAGTCCGCGCTCTTGCTCTGTTTGATTCAACTTGTCTATCTTGGTGGCTACTACCAGGTACGGCCTGCCGTAATGCTCGAGCCACCGTTTCAGATCGAGATCTTTCTCCATCCATCCGCGGCGGGTATCCAGAATCAGGCAGGAAAGCACCAGGGTCTCTCTATTGTTCAAATACTGCTCGATCAAAATCTTCCACTGTTCGGTAAAGCCCTTGGGGACCCGGGCATATCCATAGCCCGGCAAATCGACCAGGTAGAAACCGTCGTCGATGCGGTAAAAGTTAATGGTCTGCGTTCGACCCGGAGTATTGCTCGTGAACGCCAGCTTTTTATGCCCGGTGAGGGCGTTAATCAAGCTGGATTTGCCAACGTTACTTCTCCCTAGGAATGCGACCTCCGGCAATCGGTCGGAGGGGAAAGTGTCCGGCTTGCCTGAGCTTACTACAAATTCTGCTTTCAAGGAACTCATTCAGTACCTGGAGAGCGGCCGGGCCGCTCCCCCTGCTTAGTGAGCGACGGTCTCTTCGGCGGGCTTGGTGGGCTCCACGGTGAGATCCGCCGCCGGAATCGGCAATGCGACGATTTCGCGAACCAGGGCGACCTTCAGAACCTGGTCCATGGATTCCACGAAGTGGAGCTTCATGGTCTGCTTGATGGCATCGGGGATGTCCGGAAGATCCTTTTCGTTCTCCCGCGGCATGATCGCCTCCAGGATGCCATGACGGTGGGCGGCCATCAACTTCTCCTTGAGACCGCCGATGGGCAGCACTTTGCCGCGGAGGGTGATTTCGCCGGTCATGGCCAGATCGCCGCGCACCGGGTTCTTGGTGAGGGCGCTGCAGATGACGGTGGCCAGCGTGATGCCGGCCGAGGGTCCATCCTTGGGAATGGCGCCCTCCGGAATGTGAATGTGGACGTCCAGGCTGCGGTAGAAATCGCGCGCCAGGCCGAGCGAAAGCGCCCGCGAGCGGATGTAGCTCATGGCGGCCTGGGCCGATTCCTGCATGACTTCGCCCAGCTTGCCGGTGATGGTCAGCTTGCCCNNCCAGGTCGCGGAACTTCCAGGGTCCCAGCAGTTCCGGAACTTTCTCGCCATCGATCACGGCCTTGGCGAGCTTCTTGCTGTTTTTGCCGTTATCGTTGTTGACCACTTGCCGCGCGATCTTGCGGCAGAC
>PLDO01000682.1 GCA_003136215.1 Bryobacterales bacterium | reverse complement strand
AGATCGCGGGCGCGGTGATTATGGCGGTGCTCGGGATGCGGATCGCGCAGTGCAGCCTCAACTTTTCGGCGACCGCCCGCCTGCCGATGGTGGCCGGCTGGGATCATCTGCTGCCGCGCTGGTTCACAAAATTGCATCCGACCCACAAAACGCCGGTCAATTCGATCCTGTTCGTCGGCGCGGCGACGCTCGCATGCAGCCTGGTGGGCATGACGGGCGTGGCGAGGCAGGAAGCATATCAGTTATTCAACAACGCGTCGGGAATTTTCTACGCGCTGCCGTACCTGGCCATGTTCGCGCTGCCGTTCGTGGTGAAAGACGTGTCGATCGGCGTGCGAATCGCCTCGGCCTCCGGATTTCTGATGACGCTGCTGTACGTGGCGCTCGCGATTTTTCCGATTGTCGAGGTGGGGAGCCGTGCGCTGTTCACCGCGAAAATCTGCGGCGTCATTGTGGCGGGAAATTTTGTAGGGATTGCGATTTTCGAGTTGGCGCGGCAAAAAGCGCCGATCCGACTACTGTGAGACCCTGAACGCATGCGAACCGCGCTGCTGGCTCCGGCAATCCCCGCTCTCACAGGCGGGGTTATAACATGCGTGAGCGTGGGGACGATGGAGGACTTATTCAGCCTCGGAGAAGTGGCATGAGCGCTTCCCAGCCTAACGCCGGAGAACGAGTGCGAGACGTGCGCGTTACGGAGGATACGCTTGCCGTGGACCTTGCCGACGGCCGCACGATCATCGTTCCCCTAACATGGTATCCGCGACTTATGAACGCGACCGAGGAACAGCGGTCTCACTGGAAAGTCAGCGGAGCGGGCTACGGGATTCACTGGGCGGAAGTCGACGAAGACTTAAGCACGGATGGCCTGCTCCGAGGAGCGCCTGCGGCGGCTGAACCGGCTCGTCTGCGCCGCTGAGGAAGGCGCATTTTTGTTCGGCGCGAGGAAATGGGAAACACGCGAGGAAGGGGTCGCCGTCCCGGATTACCCCAGAACCGCACAACAGCTTGAGGAGGGAGCCAACCTCAAACGTTCCTCAAGGGGATTTGAGACTCGTGGATTAGTACTTGGCCGATGCCATACTCTCGTTCAAAATACACCTCCCACGCACGCTGTGTCATCTTGTAATCGAGCGTTGGCCCCTGCCAAATCTCGGCAATACACTTCTTCTCAAACGGAATCTCAGCGTAGAGAACAACTCCCGATCGCCCACTCCTGTACTTCAAAATGGTTTTCGGATGGGGGGAGATTAGACGCCACTCGATCTCATGTCGGAAGCAATCGTTCTTGAAACCCAACGCCAAGTGGATAGCGTTGTCTATCACGTACGTCCAGAAGGGCTGCTGAAAGTTTGTGCATATTTGCTTAGCTCTCGCAAGGAATGCGCGGACGGTGTCCTCCTGATTCACCCGCCCGTAAACTACCGGGATGAGGTCGAAGCCAACCTCAGCAGCGTTTCTCTCGATGCACTCACGGTGAAAGCCAATTGCATAACCTGCAGCATTCTTGCCATAAGCCCGCCATTGAGACAATAAATCAGGGTCGGCGCAAAGGGAAACGAGACACGTATCTTGAAGAAATGTCAGTTGTGTGTAGTCGCCAGAGCGATGGTGTCGGGAGAAATAGCGTTCAGCTTCTTGCCGGGGAATGGAGTCCTGGACGGCTCTATGGACGACCTCAAGACCATATTCAATCTCGGTCATGTCATTCATGCAAAAAGCGTTGGACGCCCAAATGTTTGGGCGATCTCGCGGCGGCGCGACGTGCAGAATGGAGAAGCACGCCTCAGCGGACGTGTAGTGGAACAGCTTGGGAGCCATTGCTACTCGCTCGCGAAAGACGGCCAATCGTGCATCTCGCAGCAGTTTTCTGACTTCAGGGGTGGCGCTGTCTTCTGTGGGCATCTCTCTTGAATTCTACGGTGGACTGGGTGGACTGTGACGAGAGTGCCCTCGATTCATTCAGCAAATAGAAGTGCACCTCATGCCGCAGAACGAGGTTTGTAGCGCTCCAAGCGAATCTCCTTCTCGCGGCTGCGCGTTTGGGCGATATCGTAGGAATTTTGCATCCTCATAAGCGTCTCCATCTCGACGCCGAATGCCTTTTCGAAGCGCAACGACATTTCGCCGGAGAGATCGGACTTCGCGTTCAGCAGGCT
Organism: Bryobacterales bacterium; assembly: GCA_003136215.1. Classification (GTDB taxonomy): domain Bacteria; phylum Acidobacteriota; class Terriglobia; order Bryobacterales; family Bryobacteraceae; genus Solibacter. The sequence goes on along the minus strand of PLDO01000682.1, from coordinate 9,448 downwards.
GGACAGTGTTGGACGGGACACGCGAAGAATCCTCGCCGCCTCCGTCACGGAAAGGCCGTGGGCCTCGATGATTTCGGTCCGCAAAAAACGGCCGGGATGAACGGGGTTTAGCCTCCGCATGGCTTCTCCCCTATCATGACACCGCTCCCTGTGGTCGCGGCTCGGTAGAAACGGAAACGGAACGGATGACTTATCTGATCACGTTTGCGTGCTATGGTTGCCACCTGCATGGCGATCCGGGGGGCTCTGTCGACCGGGCGCACCATCTGCCAGGGAGCCGTCTGGTCGAGCCCGATTCAAGATGGGTCGCATGGGCGCGCTACGAGATGAACCAACCGCATTATTTGCTGGACGAACCGCGGCGGCAGGCAGTCCTTCATTCCATAATCGAGCGCTCTTCCGATCGCGATTGCAATTGCTGGCCGCCCATGTCAAGACGAACCATGTTCATGTGCTGGTCGAGGCAGAAGCTCGGCCCGAAAGGGTCATGAACGATCTCAAATCGTTTGCAAGCCGGCGGTTGAATGAGCTTGGATTCGATACGGCGGATCGAAGGAGGTGGGCGCGGCACGGAAGCACCCGTTGGCTTTGGAAGCGCGAGGATGTCCTGGCTGCGGTCACGTATGTCGTCGACAAACAGGGCGAAAAAATGGCAGTCTACCAAGCTAATCTGTAATCGCGTCTTCCGAGCCGCGACCACAGGGAGCGGAGCCTGCGGTACCAGTACAAAATCGCATTTTGGGCCGCTCCGAATTAGACCCGAATTCCTTGTTCCCCGCGTCGATTCCTGACAAAAAGGTGCATGCGGATCGCGATTTTTATGACCTTTTGTTCCCTCGCCCTTCCGGCGCAGACGGTTTCGGTCGCACAGCTTGCACTCTGGGACGACCAGCCAGAGAAAACGCTGGCGCAACTGTGGGGCGCGGCGGCACAAAATCCCAAGTCGGCGGCGGCGCGCGTCAACATCAGCTTTGCTCTCCTTTCGATGAACCGCCTCCAGCAGGCCGAATGGACCGCGCGCGAATCCCTCGCACTGGACCCGGAAAACGCCCAGGCGCAGCTCATTCTGGGCTGGACCCTGGCGCGGGAGTATCGCTACACCGCCGAAGCGCTCGACGTTCTGCGCCGCGCCGCCCGCGCGTATCCCGTAGCCCACCTGGGCGCAGCCGACGTGCTGGCGCATCAAGGTTCGCTCGTGGAAGCGCGCGCCGAACTCGAGGCCTATCTTGCCTCCGGCGAAAAGGACTACCACCGGGCCGCCGAGAACTGGCTGAAGCTTCTCAACTGACGCCGCGTTTGCAGTAAACTAAATCTTCTCACTGATCGACGAGAGGATTTACCACATGCGCCGCACACTCATTCTGCTCACCTTCGCGATTGCCGCCCTCGCCCCCGTTCGTGCCGACGAAGTGCTGTACCAAAAGCCTCCGAAGGAGGTTTTGGAAGTCCTGAACGCGCCCGCCACGCCCACGCTGAGCGTCAATCCGACCAAGACCTACGCGGCGTTGTCGCAAACGGCGCGCTATCCGTCCATAGCCGAAGTGGCGGAGCCGATGCTACGCCTCGCCGGCATGCGCATCGATCCGCGGACCAACGGATTGCATCTGGCCCCGCACAGCCTCGCGATTGAGCTGGTGAAACTGCCCGAGGGCACGAAGACCAATCTCGCCCTGCCGCCCAATGCGCAAGCCGGCCCGCTGCGTTGGTCGCCTGACGGGAAGCAGTTCGCATTCTCGAACACCATGTCGACTGGAATCGAGCTCTGGCTCGGCGATCCGGTTACCGCCAAGACGCACAAAATCGCGGGCGTGAAATTAAACGCGGTGCTCGGCGACCCCATCGACTGGCTGCCCGACAACAAGACCATCGTCGTGAAGACCGTTCCCGCCGGACGCGCTCCCGCGCCCGCCGAACCGCGCGTTCCGAAAGGTCCGCACGTGCAGGAAAGCGACGGCCAGGCCGGCGGCGTCGCGACCTTTGAGGACCTGCTGCAAAATCCTCACGACGAGGAACTGTACGAATACTACGCCACCGCGCAACTGGTGGCGATCGACACGGCCTCGGGCAAAGTGACGCCGCTCGGCAAGCCCGGAATTTTCGAAGGCGTCGATCTTTCAACCGACGGCAAGTACATGCTCATCACGCGCGAGCATCGTCCGTTCTCCTATCTGCACCCCGCGCGCGAATTTCCCAAAGAAGTCGAGATCTGGAGCCAGTCCGGCGCCATGGTTCACAAAGTGGCTAGCGTGCCCACGCCCAAGACCGCATCGCGCGGCGGCGGCGTGCAGCCTGGCCCCCGCCAGTTCCGCTGGATGCCGAATGAGCCCTCTTCGCTGCTCTGGGTCGAGGCGCTCGACGGCGGCAATCCCCGCGAAAAGGTGCCGCATCGCGATCGCATCGTCGCTCTGCGCGCGCCCTTCACCGGCGACCCGTCGGAGATCGTCAAGACCGAGGAGCGATTCTCAGGCATGCAGTTCGGCAAGGATTTCGCCTTGGTGGAAGATAGCGCGCGCGTCACGCGCATCGTGCGGACCTTCAAAATCGACCCCGCCCATCCGGGCACCGAAGCCAAGCTGATCTGGAGCCGCAATTCGCAGGATCGTTATAAGGACCCGGGCCGTCCCGTTTCCGTCACCGGCGGTGGTGGTGGCCGCGGCGGCGGTGGTGGTGGAGGACGAGGAGGCGGCGGTGGAGGCAAGCTGGTTCAATCGGGCGACACGATTCTGCTCGAAGGCGAAGGCGCTTCTCCCACCGGCGACCATCCGTTTCTCTCGCGCTTCAACCTGAATACGCTGCAATCCGAGCGTATTTTCCAATCCTCCGACGATGCGTTCGAAGCGGTGGACGCGGTCCTCGACGAAACCGGCACGAAGTTCATTACCCGCCGCGAGAGCCCCACCGAGCCGCCGAATTATTATCTGCATAACGGCACGAAAGTCACCGCGCTGACCTCGTTTAAGGATCCCGCTCCGCAGCTTCGCCACATCACGAAGCAACTGGTGACCTACAAGCGCGCCGACGGCGTGCCTCTGTCGATGGAGCTCTATCTGCCGCCCGATTACAAGCCGGGCACGAAACTTCCCGCCGTGATGTGGGCCTATCCGCGCGAATATAACGATGCCGATACCGCCGGCCAGATTCAAGGCTCCACCAAGCGCTTCACCACCATCACCGGATACTCCGAGCTGTTCTTCCTGCTCGAAGGCTACGCCGTGCTGGCCAACACCGCCATGCCGATCGTCGGCAGCGATCCCGACACCGTCAACAACAGCTTCGTCGAACAGGTGGTGATGGACGCGAAAGCCGCCATCGACAAGGCCGTGGAAATGGGCGTCACCGACCGCGCGCGCGTCGGCGTCGGCGGCCACAGCTACGGCGCCTTCATGACCGACACTCTGCTGGCGCACAGCGACCTGTTTCAAGCCGGCATCGCCGAGAGCGGCGCGCCCAACCGCACACTCACACCTTTCGGATTCCAGAGCGAGCGGCGGACCCTGTGGGAGGCGCCCGATGTCTACTTGAAGATGTCGCCGTTTATGTACGCCGACAAGATCAAGGCGCCGGTCCTCTTCATCCACGGCGAAGCGGACGACAACAGCGGCACGTTCCCGATCCAATCGGAGCGCATGTACGAGGCCGTCCGCGGCAACGGCGGCATCACCCGCCTGGTCTTCCTCCCCTTCGAAGCCCACGGCTATCGCGGCAAGGAGACCATCGAACACGTCCTCTGGGAAAAAATGACGTGGCTCGATAAATACGTCAAGAACGCAGGATCGTCACCCAACTGAGTGGCATAAGGCTCCGCCTTGTGCATCCTACATGATGTGCGCCACGGTTTGCACCGTGATCTCGACCTTGTCGTCCACACGGAGCATCAGCGTGCTGGGGTTCTTCATGCCCCACTTCACATAGGGCACTACGAAAATGCCCAGCACCTTGTACTCGCCCCCGGCGGCGTCCACCGTAACCGGGAGCAGGATCTCGTGTTCCACGCCGTGAATCGCGAATACTCCGTGCAGTTGCACTTGCGACTTGCCTTCTGAGGCGACCTGGCCATCCACGCGGTCGGGACGGAAAGTGATCTCCGGGTACTTCGCGCTTTCCAGAATGCCGGCATGCATCCGCTTATCGCGGGCCGGGCTGCCGCTCTCGCCCGTGGTGGCGTCCACCACGAGTTCGCCGGAAGCCTTGCCGGTACGCGGGTCGAAGCGCAGATCGCCCCGCTTGAGATGGAAGTCCCCGTGGACCGTATGCAGCAGGCTGCCGAGGGTAAACTCCACCTTGGTTTGCGCGGGGTCGATGGTGAACGACCTCTGCTGCGCGGGAATGGTCTCCCCGGCTGTCAACAGTGCCGCGGATACACAAAGAGGGAGGAACAGACGCATCAGTTTCATCATAAGGTGAGCATTCGCCAGCCGAGGGCCAGCCCGTTTCTGAGGAAATCCGTCGGGGATTGTTGGCCGACGTGCATGGCCAGCATACCGGCAAAGAGGTTTGGCCGTCCGGCCAGGGCGCGAATGGCGCGCGAGCGCAAGCCGCCGTGCTGGTCGAGCAGCAGCATCAGGTTAGCCATCCATTCGGGGCGGCGGCCGATGCGCCGGTGCTCGGCCTGGTAGAGCGAGAGATCGCCGGCTTCCAGCGCCGCGGCCAGCGCCACCGATTGCTGGAAGAGGAGGCAGAGCCCGTCCCCGGTGATGGCGTCGACGGAGCCGGAAGAATCGCCCACCAGCGCCACATTGCCGCGGTACACGGCTTTGAGGCGGCGCGATGCCGTGACTCCGCCGCGCTGTAGATTCGTCGGGCCGGCGGCGCTCAGGCGGCGCTCCACTTCCGGAAAACCGGGCAGCACATCGTCCAGGCGCAGCCGTTGGTCGCTCGAAATCAACACCACGCAAACTTCGCCGGCGGCGACGGGTGTGATATAGAGCTGGCAACCCTCGCCCCAATGGATCTCCATATACTCGCTCCACGGGGCTATGGCGTAGTGGCGGCGGAATCCGAAGCGCCGGCTTTCGTGGTGGCAGGCATCGAGGCCGGCCCAGCGGCGCACGGGCGAGTTGCCGCCATCGGCGCCCGCAATCCAGCGGGCGCGCACCAGGCGGTCATCGGCCATGACTCCCTCCGCCGTGATGCCGGAAACACGCACGCCCCACGCCAGGTGGACGCCGGCATCAATGGCCTGGTTCACCATCAACTGATGCAGCGCCGTGCGGCGCAAACCGAGTCCGTGTCCGTTGGGGAAAGCGGCCGCGACGGCGGAATCGCCATCGCGGAAGCTGATCCCGCGAAACGCGTGCCCGCCGGCCGCGTCCAGATCGAGACCCAGCGAACGCGCGGCGGCCAGGCCATCGGGCATGATGCCTTCGCCGCAAGCCTTATCGATGGGCGGCACGGAGGAATCCGCCAGAGTCACATCCAGGCCGCGGCGGCGCGCGGCCAGAGCGGCGGCCAGACCGGCAGGACCGCCGCCTATCACGAAGAGATCGGTACTGCGGGGAAGAGACGTCATCAATGAGAGCCTAGATATTGACCGCGCGCCGGGCGAGACCCAGGGCCTCGCTCCAGAAGGTACTTGAGTTGTGCATGAGGTCCACTACGTCGCGCACGGCTTTCACAAACTCATTCAGTTGCCCTTCCGTGACCACCAGCGGCGGCGCCACCTTCAACACCATGAAGTTGTTGCCGCAGATCTGCGTGAGAATGCCCTTGTCGCGGAACATCCGCATCACCAGAATCTGGCCGAACATGGCCGGATGAATCAGGCGGAAGCCTTCGAATGCGGCGCGCAGGCGAAGGCTCCGCGGCGCGGCGAATTCGATACCGCTTAGCATGCCGAGCCCGCGCACGGCCGCAACCATTTCGTACGGAGCGAGGGCTTCGGAGAGCTGTTGGCGCAGGCGCGCGCCCATCTGCGAGCCGCGTTCGCCCAGGCCCTCATGCTCCAACAGGTCGAGCGTGGCCAGGCCGGCGCGCATGGAGAGGCTATTCTCCCCAAACGTGGAGGCGTGCACGATGGCGCGTTTGAGAGAGCTGAAAACGGAGTCGGCGATGGCAGCGCTCATCAGCACCGCGCCCACCGGCATCAGCCCGCCGGAGAGCGCCTTGGCCAGAATCACCATATCGGGCTCCACTTGAAAGTGATGCGCGGCCAGGAACGGTCCGGTGCGATACATGCCGGTCTGCACTTCGTCCAGGACGAAGAGAGTGCCGTAACGGCGGCAGAGTTCCTGCACGGCTGGAAGATAGCTCTCGTCCGGAACGCGGATGCCGCCTTCGCTCTGCACCGGCTCCACGATGAAGGCGGCGAACTTGCGCGTCGCCAGATGCCGCTCCAATTCGTCGAGATCGCCGAAGGTGACGCCCTGCGTGCCGGGCAGCATGGGGCCGAAACCATCGCTCCAGAACCGGTCGCTCATCAAGGAGATGGCGCCGCAACTCAGGCCGTGGAACGCGCCGTTGGCGTACAGCAATCCGTCGCGCCGGGTGTGGGCGCGCGAAAACTTGATGGCCGTCTCCACCCCCTCGCTGCCGGAACTGGTGAAATAGACGCGCTGCAGTCTGCCGCCGGCAAGGTGTACCAGGCGCTCGGCGAGTTGGGCGGCGAGTTGCGGTACATGGCTCTGTAACATTCCTGGGCCCGAGCGATCCAGTTCTTCCTTGAGCGCGGCGATGATGGCGGGATGATTGTGCCCGGCGTTGTGCACGCAATAGCCCGAGAGGAAATCCAGAATGCGGCGCCCGTCCGTGGTGAAGAGTTCGGATGCCGTGCAGCGCTCGTACTGCACGTTCATTTGGAGTATGTTGAGCAGCTTGACCCACTGCGGGTTGACGTGTTCGGAGTATAGGCCGTCGAGCGATGGAACTGCGGCGGAGGAGGTGACAGCTCTCTGAGACATCTGCATGGAGTGACGTATGCAATCTGGCCACCGTTCCTCCGCAACAGCGCCAAGTTAACGGATGTAAAGCGGTTAGTGCGAAATGGTCCGGAGTGTAGCGCGGACATGGGCGGCAAAATGCCGCAGCTAGGGGGCTGTAGGTGGGACAGACGATCGCCTTTTGTCGTCTGTCGGGATGGGCCCGCGGCCCGCGAAAGCTGATGAAAAATGGTGGGGCATGCTTTTAGCTTGCCAGCCGGCCGCAAGGCCGGCCTCCATCCCGATGGTTTTTCGAACCTGTTGGGATGGGCGTTCCGCCCGCGAAACTTCATGAAAGCCACCGTCCGTGGGGCAGGCAACTTTGCCTGCGGACACGCTTTCAGCGGGTCCCGCCGCCTGCAAGGCGGCCTGGTTTTTCGCCCCGGTCAACTGCCGCGCCTGCCCGCTCCCTACCGCGTCGATTCGCGTGGCACCAGGATCGGATCGATCAACACGGTTCTGGCGGGGCGCTTGCGCTTGGAGCTGATGGATTTGATCAGCATGTCGGCGGCTTGCTGCCCGATGGCGGTGCTGCTCTGGTCGATGGTGGAGAGCGGAACCCGCAACAGGTCGGAGTAATGGACATTGCCGGCGCCGATGACTTTGATCTCACCCGGAATGGCGATACCGGCTTCGAGTATGGCCTTCATAGCGCCGGCGGCGGTGGGATCGTTGTAGCCGAAAATGGCATCGGGACGCGGCTCGAGCGCCAGCAGCCGGCGTGCCGCCAGATACCCGCTGGCGTCGTCCGTGGCATGTACCACGTAGGAATCCGGGATCGCGATCCCCGCGGCGGAGAGGGCATCCTGGTAGCCTTTCCGGCGGCCCACTCCAGGAGTCAGCGGCGGCCCGGCGATGTGGGCGATCCGCCGGCATCCGCGCTCGATCAGGTGGCGCGTGGCGAGGCGTCCGATGGCTTCATCGTCGGCGCCGACGTAGGAAGCGCGTGACCCGGCGAAGCGCCGGTCGATGAGCACGTACGGCACGCCGCGCGCTTCGATGCGTTCGAAGAGGCTGTGCGAAGACGGCGCCTGCGCCGAGGCCAGCAGCAGGCCATCCACCTGGCGAGCCAGCAGGCGGTCCACTTCACTGGATTCCACCGCGCTGTCTTCCTCGGAGTTGCAAATCACCACGTCGTATCCCAGCGGGCGTATGGCCGCCGACACTCCCTTGGCGATTTCGGCGAAGAAGGAGTGCATCAGGTCGGGTACGATCAGCCCGATCATGAAGGTGCGCCGCGCCGCCAGACTGCGCGCCACCCAGTTGGGCTGGTAGTTGAGTTCCTTGATGCGGGCCAGTACCCGTCCGCGCGTTTCGGCCCCCACATCGGCGCATCCCCGAACCACCTTGGACACCGTCATTACGCTGACATTGAGATCGCGCGCAATGTCCTTCAGGCGTACCGGAGTGGTGGGAGCGTTAGGCATCGGCAGGCAGCCAGAAAGGCGAGTATACCAAGTTCCGGCGCTGCCGACAGAGCAAGGGTAGTCGCGCACGAAGCGCCGTTGGCCCGCTCACTTGCTAGAATGGACGTCTGTGGCGGGATGGTGAAACTGGTATACACAGAGGCCTTAAAAGCCTCTTCACCGCAAGGTGAGTGTGGGTTCGATTCCCACTCCCGCTACCAGACACCCAGCCAGATCCTGCGATGATGACCCAGCGGGGATATAAGCTATGACCATGAGCAATTGGCCATCGCCCGGGTTCATCCCTACCACCGAAGAGCTGAATCGGCTGGAGCGCGACCTGCGCTTTCATCCGTCGCCGGTCGCTAATCCGCGGACGCTGACCGCGGAGCAGGTGGCGGCCTTTAATCGCGACGGCTATCTGAAAGGCATCCGCATTTTCAGCCCGCAGGAGATGGCCGGCATCCGGGAGTATTTTGACGAACTGCTGGCGCGCACCCTGGCTGCCGGCGGCGACAGCTATTCCATCAGCACGGCGCACCTTCGTTACGGGCGGGTTTACGATCTGCTCACGCAGCCGCGCATCGTGGCCTGCGTGAAGGACCTGCTGGGCGAAAACGTGGTCGCCTGGGGCTCCCATTTCTTCTGCAAGATGCCCGGCGATGGAAAGCGCGTGTCGTGGCATCAGGACGCCAGCTACTGGCCGCTGACACCCTCCAAGGCGGTGACCGCGTGGCTGGCGATTGACGATGCCGATGCCGGGAATGCCTGCATGCGGTTCATCCCCGGATCGCACGTGCTCGGACATCTGACGTACACGCTGAGTGAAAACGACGAAGCCAACGTGTTGAATCAGACCGTGGCCGGGGCGGAGCAGCTCGGCGAGCCGGTCCTGGTGGCACTGAAGGCCGGTGAAATCTCGATTCATAGCGATCTGCTGCTGCACGGGTCGGAGGCCAATCAATCGGCCCGGCGGCGCTGCGGGCTGACGCTGCGCTATTGCGCGGCCGATGTAAGGGCGCGCCTGGGGTGGAACGCCAAGGGCGTGATCGTCAGCGGCCGCGATGAATCGGGCCACTGGAGCAATCCGGCGCGTCCCGAGACGGAGTAAGACAGGCCTCCCGGCCT
>PLDO01000632.1:2820-3810 GCA_003136215.1 Bryobacterales bacterium | reverse complement strand
AGCATCACGTTGTACGGCGAGGTTTTCAGCACCTCGAAATCCCGCGGATCGGTGCACAGGAAAAATGCGTGCGGAACCGCCGGCTGGCGCAGCGAGGTCCGGTCGCTGATCGGCACTTCGGCCGCTACCGAATAACCCGACGAGTTGTTGTGCAGCGCGATCGTCACTCCACCCTTGGGCGGGGTCAGCGCACGCACCAGTTTCTCCCGTCCCCGATCCAGCACGCCGAGCGCGCGCCGCACTTGCTCCGCTGCGGCGCCCGGGTTCAGCAGCGTCAAATTCGCNNCCGCCCCCACCCTTGAGAACATGCGGTTGGGATCCAGCTTCAGCGATTCCACAGCCACCACGCGGGTGCGGCTCTCGATCACATACGCGATGCCCTCATGTGTCTCCATGTGCCGTTCCAGCACCCGGCGCGCGGTTTCCTCGTTGCCGTGAATGCGCAGGTAGCGGCGCTGTGAGCGTCCGTTGCGCAGAATGCGGAATCGCGCCCCTGCCAGGCCGATATGCCGCGGGGCCAGCCACGGGAACCAGCCCAGGGCCAGAAACTGTCGCCGGCTTACGCCCGGGATTGCCGCGCCATCCGCCCGGCTCACTGCCCTTCGTCCTCGATGCGCTTCTTGTGCTTGGGTTTCTTGCGCGCGGATTTCGGCTCGATCGGCTTCCCGGCCGGCACCGGCCCCACCCGCTCGCGCGCGATGGCTCTCACTTCCTTGCCGGCATCAAACGTCTGCTTCTTGCGTGCCAATCATCCTCCGCACCGCGTTACCCAACATTTCCGGCGAAAACGGCTTGTGCAGAAACATCACCCTGCCCGGAGCCGCGGCCTCTAACCTGCTTATGTCGAAGGGATACCCGCTGGCCGCAATGACACTCAGCCGCGGGTCGGACGCCAGCATGCGCGCCGCCAGGTCTTCCATGCCGATCCCGCTCATCGTGGCATCCAGCACCGCCAGGTCGAACGCCTCCGGCGCGGCCTCCACTTCCGCC
>PLDO01000632.1:0-2756 GCA_003136215.1 Bryobacterales bacterium | reverse complement strand
TCCGCCATGCACATCACCGCCGGCATCTGGGTCAACGACGCCGAGAGCGGCCTGATCGCCGACATCGACGAGTGGCTGGAAACGCTCGCCCCCTTTCGCCGCGACTACCGCCACCATCGCACCGGCGAAACCAACGGCGATTCCCACCTGAAAAGCCTTCTTGTTCACCACGAAGTCATGGTGCCGGTGACCGCCGGCCGCCTTGATTTCGGTCCCTGGCAACAGGTTTATTACGCCGAGTTCGACGGCCGTCGTCCGAAACGCGTCATTATTAAAGCCATGGGTGAGTGACCCATCTGAAAGGATGCCGCGCCCCACGGCATTTCCCGGTTGGAGAGACTATGAACTTTTACATTCCGGTCAGCCTGATTCTTACTGCCGCCAACATGCTGGCAGCCGATCTGCCCGTCAAACAGGTGGTGCTTTACAAACACGGCGTCGGCTTCTTCGAGCGTTCCGGCAAACTCGCAGCGGGCGAATCGGCGCGTTTGGATTTCAACGCGGCGGAGATGAACGATGTCCTCAAGTCGCTCACCATCGGCAGTAGCGGCGGCAAGATCACCGGGTTGCGCTACGATTCCCAGGACCCGCTGGGCCGCAAGCTGGCCGAATTCCCATTCCAGATTGGCGCCGGCGGCATGCCCGGCATGCTGGATCAGCTCAAGGGCGCGCGCATCGAGTTGAAGCTCGGCACGGAGACGGTCGCCGGCGTCATCGTCAGCGCCCGCACTTTCGCGGGCACCGACAAGCAGCCGGAGCACGACCAGCTGAATCTCATGCTGGACTCTGGCGAATTCCGCACCGTGGACCTCGGCGCCGCCACCGGTCTGCGCTTCCCCGACGCGAAATTGCAGCAGCAGTTCAAGGATTACCTCGCCGCCCTCGTCGCCGCGCGCTCCAAGGAGAAACGCAGCGTCTACATCGATTCCAGCGACGCCAAGGATCGCGACGTCACCGCCAGCTATATGATCCCCGCACCGGTGTGGAAATCCAGCTACCGCCTGATTTTCGGCGACAAGGCGCCGATGCTGGAAGGCTGGGCTATCGTGGACAACACCACCGGCGAGGATTGGACCAAGGTGCAGCTTTCCCTCGTGTCCGGCCGGCCGATTTCCTTCGTCAGCCAGCTGTATGCGCCCAAATACGTGGATCGTCCGTCCGCCGAACTGGCCGACGACCCCGCCGCCCAGGCGGTAGTCCATTCGGGCGCGTTCGAGGAATTGCGTGGAGCCGGAGGGGGCGGTGGAGCGGCCGTGGGATCGGCCGTGGGATCGGGGAATCGGAACATGGCGATGGCGCACGCCAGGATGGCCCCAGCGCAGCCCGCGCCATCGGCGGCGGTGGGCTCGCTTAGGGCCGATATCGCCATGGAGCAAGCCAGCGTGGTTCCCAGCTCCATCGAGGCCACTGCCGTGGGCCGCGAACTCGGCGATCTCTTCGAGTACCGCATCGCCCAGCCGGTCACCATCCGCAAGAACGAATCCGCCATGCTGCCCTTCCTGCAACAGACCATCGAAGGCCGCAAGCTGTTGATCTATTCCGACCACGGCTCGCAGCACCCCACCAATGCGGCCGAACTGACCAACTCCAGCGGCAAGACGCTGGACGGCGGCCCGATCACGGTCTACGACGCGGGCGCTTATGCCGGCGAAGCCCTCATGGAAACCCTCAAGGCCAGCGACAAGCGACTCATCAGTTACGCCGTCGACTTGGGCACGCGCATCACCGAGGCCTTTGGCAGCAAGGCCGCCATCGTCCGCGAGATCCACGCCAACCGCGGAATTCTCACTGCCAAATACGCCGCCGAGGAGACCCGCACCTACACCGTGCGCAACGTGGACCAGAAGGCCAAGACGCTGATCCTCGAGCACCCGCTGCGCCCCGGCTATACGCTGCTCAGCCAGAAACCGAAAGAGAAGACCGCCACGAACTACCGATTCGAACTGGCGCTCGCCGCCGGCGCCACCCAGGAATTCGTGGTCAACGAAGAGCGCGTCTACCAGGAGGACATCGCGGTCACCAACCTCGGCCCCGATTTTCTGGTGAACTACCTGCAAAACCGCGCGCTCACCGCCGCCGGCCGCCAGCAGTTGCAGCGCATCGCCGACCAGAAGCGCCAGATCGCCGAGAACGACCGCGCGCTGCAGGATGCCAGCGCCCAAATGAGCGGCTTGACCGCCGATGAAGACCGCGTCCGCCGCAACATTCAAAGCCTCAACAACGTCGCCGGCCAGCAGCAGCAGGTGCAAACCTACGCGCGGCAACTCGACGCGCAGGAGCAGCAGTTGGCCGCCCTGCGCGACAAGCAGGCCGAGTTGCAGAAGAAGAAGTCGGCGCTACAGGCCGCTTTGGACCAACTGGTGGAGGCGCTGACGTTCTAAGTAGTTTCCGTCGCGAAACTGTCGTGCGGCGGAGCAACCACTCCCTGACCCGGCAAAACCGGAACCAAACAGGAAGACGACCCTCACCGCGGAGACACAGCGCGGCAGAGAAAGCCCAGAGAAAACCAAGCAGGGGCGGCCGGAAGGAGCAGGGATTCACGCCATGGCGCGGGCGGCGCGTAGAGGGAGCAAAGAACGCGGAAAAATCCTTATAGTCGTGGCTCGGACTGCGGGAATCGACTGTGAAAATTTTCACATTTTGCCAGAAAACTGGTATTATGGCGTACATGTTGGGACGCTATCCGGCATGTTTTTCCAGTTTCCTCTCCCTTCTGGCCCTAGTGCTGGGTGGCAGCGTACCGTCTCACGCCCAAG
>PLDO01000316.1 GCA_003136215.1 Bryobacterales bacterium | reverse complement strand
TCGACGAACTCGATGATGACGTTCGTCCCCACTCCGTCTATGAGGTGGTAGAGCCACTGCTCGGACGGAACCGGGGAAGGGTGGCTTTCTTTCTCGTCGGGCGGCCCGTAGATGATGTAGATCCGCCCGCGGTCGGTCTTCCAGCCGGCGACGCTAGAGGCGTAATGCTGGTTGGCATAGGCGATGCGCCGGTAGTGTTCTTCCTTATACTCGTTTTCCACGGTGCCGGGAGTCGGATCGCGGCGCAGCCAGAACTGTTCGATGAAGTGGTCGCGCTCCGCATCGGACTGCAAGTGCCCGAAGGCCGCGCGCTCATCGTCCCTGATGATGTATGCTACGTCCTCGCTGACCCATTTGGTGTAAGGGGTGGCTGCCGGGGCAGGCGCGGGCGGCGGCGCGCTGGTCTGCCACGCCGCCATGACCGCGGCCACCGCGACGGCCAGAACTCCGGCGGAAAACACGGGCGTCAGAGCGGCGCGCGGCCCCTCCGGTTGTGCCAGTAATCGACGAACACGTTTCACCAGGCTACCTCCTGTAGCGGCCAGCACGGTTTCGCGCACCGCTCCACGATTTTCTTCCAATGCGGCCAGCGCCGCGGCATAGCCCAATGCATCGCCTTGCGTCGCCACCACCAGATCGTCACAACAGTTCTCGCGCTCCGCGCGCATCACCCCGGAAATCCACCACACCGCCGGGTGATAGAACACCAGCCCTTCCACGACAATTTGCAGCAGGTTCACCAGATAGTCGTGACGGCGGATGTGCGCCAGCTCGTGCAGCAGGATGCATTCGATCTGTTCCGCCGGCAGCCCCGTCATGAGGCCCACCGGCATCAGAATCACCGGACGAACGTAGCCCATCACCACCGGCACTTCCGCCAGGCACGATTCCAGCAGCGTCACCGGACGCGTGACCCGCATCCGCGCCGCAAGCCGCTCCACCTGTCCCTGCCATAACGCGCCGGCGGCACACACTCCCCTGCGCCCCAGACGCCGCGCGGCCATCCAACCCGCCACCTCGCGCAACTGGAAACACAGAACTCCCGCCATCCAGAGCGGCGCCAGCCACGGCAGGTATTCCGCCGCGCGGAATCGTGCCGCCACGTTCGCCACGATGGACCCGTCACCGAGTTCCGCCGGTGCGGGCCGGAGGGCAAGCGCTTGCCCGAAACCCTCAATCCCCTGCTCCGCCAGCACGTGCTGGAACGTGTAACCAAGGCCGCCAATCAGTGCCAGCATCGCCAGGCATCCGGCGGCGTAACGCGCGCGTGAAGACCGCAACACACCGAGCGCCGCACCCAGCGCCAGCGCCGCCAGCGCGCCTTCCCACAGCGAGTGGGCCACCGCCCAGCCCAGCGCGGCCGCGACCGGCGTATGCACCCAGATTTCAAGCCAGCTCATCGCGCCTCCTTTTCGTATTCCTCGAGCAGCCGGTGCAGCTCGCTCAGTTCCTCTTTCGATGCCTTCTGCGCCGAAAGCGCGCCCAGCATCAGGCTTCGCGCGCTCCCGTTAAACGCCCGTTGCAGCAGGTCGCCCGCCAGTTGCCGCTGCGTCCACTCCCGCGGCCGGGCCGCCTGGTAAATGTGCGCCCGCTGTTTCTCGTCGCGCCGCACCAGTCCCTTTTCCGCCATGATCTGCAGCATCTTGAGCACGGTGGTGTACTGCGTGGGCTTGCGCGCGCAGATGGCATCGTGCACCTCGCGCACCGTAGTCGGCCCGCGGCTCCACAACACGGTCAGAATTTCCAGTTCGGCATCGGTCGGTCTGGGCAGTTTCTCCGCCATATACGAAGAACTTACTACGAAGACATTCGTATGTCAAGCGGAAAAAACATGGGTGCGGGGGCGGGGGGACGCGGCCGGCGCCCGCAACAATTTCAGAAAAATGGGACTGATAACCGGGATACCCCCTATATCCGGACACCCGTAGGCCGCTGGTACGCCGCTGGTACCGCCAGAACTTTGATTGGAATTGATATTGAGTTGGAATGGTTCCAGGAAATGATTATGCAGCCAACGGATATCGCCTTTTTCGCGGGGACGCTGTTCCTCTCCCTCGGCACACTGATGAAGTGGAAGCACCGCCGGGATGTGGCCCTCGCGAGAGTCAGTCGCGGGCTGCGCGGCTATGTTGCAGCCAAGAGCACGATCATGATCCCCGTGACGGATTAGACGCACGGGGAAAACCGGATTCCATTCTGGAGAGCTTTCATGACGCCCCTTTCTAACACTCTATACTCGCTGACTCTTTTCCTTTCGCTTTCCGCCCTTCAACTGTGGTGCGCCCGCCGCCGGCGCCTCAGTGCCTGCCCCGCCCGGCGGTAAACGGTTGCCTTCCCCGGCTCCTCCTTCGCCGCGCTGAGGGGTTAGAGTAGGTGCAGGGCATTATGAAGCACCTCGCGAATCCCATCCTCTATCAACACATCCTCGGCGGTATTCTATGGGCTATGGAGAGGGACACCCGATGAGAACGTCCAGACGAGACTTCCTCGGCGCCGCATCATTGGCCATCGTTCCATCGCGGGTGTTTGGGCAGAGCGCTCCCAGCAACACCATCCGCATGGCGCAGATCGGCTGCGGCCGCATTGCCCGCGGCTCGGAGTTCAACGGCCTGCTGAAGCATCACGCCCTGGCCCGCTACGTCGCCGTCTGCGACCTCGACAGCGTCCGCGTGGCCGACGCCAAATCGCTCATCGAGACCTACTACGAGAAAACGCTGGGCCCCGGCAAGTACGACAAGGTGGCCACCTACGCCAATTATCGGGAGATGCTCGCCGATAAGAGCATCGACGCGGTCTGTATCAGTACGCCGGATCACTGGCACGCGCAGCCGGCGATGGAAGCCGCGCTCGCGGGCAAGGACGTCTATCTGCAGAAGCCGGCGTCGCTGACCATCGCCGAAGGCCGCCAGATGGCCGACGTAATCAAACGGACCGGCAGAATCCTGCAGCTCGGCAGCCAGCAGCGCTCCGACATCCAGTTCCGCCTGGCCTGCGAGCTGATCCGCAACGGCCGCATCGGAAAAATCAAGGAAGTCTTCATCGGCCTGCCGGAAGACCCTTCCGGCAACGTCGAGCTGGAAATGCCCGTGCCCGGCAGTCTCAAGTACGAACAGTGGCTGGGCTCCACGCCCCTGGTCTACTACACCGAGAATCGCGTCCATCCCCAAACGCCCGACATCGGCCGGCGCTACGACCGCCCCGGCTGGCTGCGCTGCGAGCAGTTCGGCGCCGGTATGATTACCGGATGGGGCGCCCATCACATCGACATCGCGCATTGGGCCATGGACACGGAGCTGTCCGGTCCGGTGGACATCTCCGCCACTGCCCAGTTCCCCAGGCAGGGACTATGGGACGTTCACGGTCCCTATCATGTCCGCGCCGCCTACGCTAACGGCGCCACCGTCTACATGAGCGAGAAGTATCCCAACGGCCTGCGGTTCATCGGCGACGATGGCTGGATCTGGGTGACGCGCGCCAACAATGTGCCCGGCCGGCCGTTGGGAAGTTTGCCCGGACCGCAGGCGCTCGACGCCAGCGACCGCAGGATCATCGCTACCGGCATCAAGGACGGCGAACTCCATCTGCATGCCAGTCCGCAAAACGATCACCACCTGGACTGGCTCACCAGCATCCGCACCCGCCGGCAACCCGTGGCCCCCGCCGAGGTGGGTCACCGGTCGTGCAGCGCCTGCCTGCTCTCTCATGCCGCCATGCGTTTGGGCCGCGGCCTGAAGTGGGATCCCAAGACGGAGCGCTTCCTCGACAACGAGGAAGCCAACCAGATGCTCTCCCGCCAACAGCGCGCCCCCTACGGCACGAATTCCGTGGCATAAGGCTCTGCCTTGTGCATGCATCGTGGGACAGACCATCGCCTTGCGTGGTCTGTCATGCCTCAGCCGAAAGCACGTCACTCGACAGACGACACAAAACGATCGTCTGTCCCACCTGCCTTCAACCCACTGCCAGCATAGCCTTCCAGGTATCTTCATCCTGGCCGATACTCAGCAGTTTGCCGCCGCGAATGAGGGGCAGCCGGAGCAGTTTCGGGTCGCGCTCGATCCGCCCCAGCAGTTCCGCATCGGAGAGCTTATAGTACTTCAGCCCGGCGTCAATGTATGCCTTGCCGTCGCTGTCCAGCAGGCCGGCCATCCCAAAGCGTTCGATGAATCTCCTGATCTCTCCCGCCGCCATCGGCCTCTGTTTCAGATCCACCATGTGAATTGTCACCCGCCGCTCTTTGAAGAACCGCTCGGCGGCACGCGTCTCTGGCGAGTTCTTCACGCCGAAAATCTGCACGCTCAACATACCGCGCCGTCAGCCCTGCCCCACGTCGCTGCCCAGCACGATGCGCGCGCCGTCCACCAGGATGGGGCGCTTGATCAGGTTGGGATGCCGCGACATCAGTTCCAGCGCTTCGGCACGCGACGGCGGCGCGAGCTTCATGTTCCGCTCCCGGTAGAGCTCATTTCTGGCATTCAGGAATTCGCGGTAGTCGCGGGTTCCAATCAAATGGTCGAGGGCATCGACCGTGAGTCCCTGATTGAGATCGATTTCCTCAAACCGGACGCCTTTTTCGCGAAGCGAACTCTTCGCGTTGCGGCAGGTGGTTCAAGAGGGCTTCAGATAAAGGGTCATGGTTACAGCCATTTTAGATCGGCGTAGCGCTCCCCGGTGAGGTGCAGGAAGAGCGGCTCCAGCGCGCGGAATTCCCGGCCGTTGCACACCACCGCGCCATCGCCCGCCAGCGCCGTGATGTCGCCTTGCCAGACCAGCTTGCCGGGCCGCGTGATGATGGCCACTTCCTGGCAGACGCGCTCCACGGTCTCCAGCACGTGGCTGGTGATGAACACCGTGCGGCCCTGCTCGGTGAGCTTGCGCAGCCATTGCTTCATCAGCGAGACGCCCGCGGGGTCGATGCTCTCGAACGGCTCGTCGAGGAACAAAACCTCCGGCGAATGGATCACGGCGGCGGCGAAGGCCACGCGCTTGCGCATGCCGGTGGAATACTCCGAGAGCGTCTTCGAAGTGTCGGTGAGCTCCAGCGCCTCCAGCAGTTCGGTGACGCGCCGCCGCGTGGTGGCTTCCTCCAGCCCGAACATGCGCGCCACGAAGGCCAGGAACTCGTGGGCGTAGAGCGGCTCGAACAGACCGAGCGTTTCCGGCATCACGCCGATGCGCCGCTTGATGGCGGCGTTATCCGCCGTGAAGCGCTGGCCAAGCAGTTCGATCTCGCCCGAGGTCGGGTCCAGCAGGCCGGTCATGCAGCCGATGGTGGTGCTCTTGCCGGAGCCGTTGG
>PLDO01000455.1 GCA_003136215.1 Bryobacterales bacterium | reverse complement strand
GCCTTTCGTGGCCTGTCATGCCTCGCTTAACAGACGACAAAAACCGATGTCCCACCTCGAGGCCGGCTTAAGTAAACAGTATTGGCGCTGGACGCGCCGCCCCAGCCCCGGCCTTATCGGTTTGCCAGGTCTTTAGGTGTCGAAAGATAGCCGACGATCTGGTCTTTCCCTACCTGGTTGATCACTATTTCGTACGGCGTGCGGCCGCCCTTGGCGGTGTAGAACTGCACCGGCTCGTTGATGCTCTTGTCTTTCTTCTCGACGCGCTTGTCGTCGGCCATCACATCGAGCGTGAATTTGTTCCGCTTCGCATCGGCCTTCTTCAGGGCGAGCTGGATGTCACCCACGTGCTGCAGTACGCCGTTCCTCGGCAGTGTGAACTCGAAGTAATCTCTCTCGCCGAGCTTTCGCAGGGCGCCTAACTCTGTGGAGTTCGTCGCGATCAGTCCACTCATCACGCCCATGTCGCCGGTCGCGCGCTTCAGATCCGCGTTCGTCGCCGACAGCTCGGTACGGGTAGTGGCCGCGTCGGTCTTCACACCATTCAAGGTCTCGTCTACCTGCGCCGACTTTTGATCGGTATCATCCTTAATCCGACCGATCTGTTGAGTGATCTCCTGATTCTTCGCGGAGAGCGTGTTGAGCACTTCTCCCGTCTGCCGCCTGGCAGCGGTCTGCACGCGCTGGGAGCCGGCCAGCGCCTCCCGGCGAGCTTGCTCCACCCGTTCGTTCACTTTGGCAAGTGTTTCGTTAACTTCGGTCTTTGCCACGGCGACGCTGGTCTGCATCTCCCCGTGGAATTGATCGATCTTCTGCTGGGACTGTGCCAGTTCCTGGCGGACCGAGGCGACCTGCGAACTCTGATACCAGAACCCGCCCAGAGCCGCCGCCAGCACGCCACCGATCAAAATCTTGCCCACGAGCCCACTCGACCGGCGATTCGCATTCTCGTTGTGTTCCACATTGTGTTCCACATTGTTCGTCATTTTTTTTGATCTCCTCAGCTTGTTCCGCTGCTGACGCTCTCGGCGCCTCGATGGGAAGTAGTGCACGCTCCTGGCCAAGTGCTAAGTTCTTTATTTTTAAGCTGTTTCCGCAGCAACGGTCGATATTCGGCAATTCTGCCCGACCCCCCTGTATCGCCCTTTTCGGCAAGTCTTCCCGATGGTCTGAATCTTCCTTGGAGATCCCGCTGTATGATAGGCCAATGCGAAACGCAACGCTTTTCTTCCCGCTTTTCCTTGCGGCGGCGGCCATCCTGCCCGGCCAGGGCCCGCAGGTCCCCATCGACAATGACGAGGCTCGCGTGGTCAAGGTAGTGGACCAGCCGCACGCCAAAGGACAGCCACACGAACACAAGCTCAACCGCGTGATGATCTACCTGTCGTCTGGCCGCCAGGAGATCACCCCGCAGGGCCGCAAGACAGAAGTGCTGGAATTCAAACCGGGTGACGTGAAATGGAGCCCGGCAAGTGGCATGCACGTTTCGGAAATCACCAGCGACCAGCCGGTCGCCATGGTTGAAGTGGAGTTGAAGAAACCCGGCGGTCCGGCCAGCAAGATGAACGCCGCGCTCGACCCGGTAAAAGTAGATCCGAAGGACTACAAGGTGGAGTTCGAAAACAGCCAGGTCCGGGTGGTTCGCGTCAAGATCGGCGCTCACCAAAAAGTGCCTTTGCACGAGCACTTCCTCAACCGCGTAGTGGTCTACCTGACGGACCAGAACGGCACCATGACCACGCCCGATGGCAAGACCGAGAACGCGCAGCACAAAGCCGGCGAAGTGAGCTGGGCCGGCCCCACCAGGCACCGCGAAGAGAACCTCCGCGACGGCCCGTTCGAAGCGGTGGTGGTAGAGTTCAAGAACTAAAGCCTTGCAGCGGGAAGACCGCGATTTGCGGTGTCCGTAAGGCTTCGGACTGTCTCTTTAATTATCCGCGAACCGTCATCGCGTCCGGGTCCCAGTGGCACATCCGCTTCTCGAAGTAGCTGGTATTCGCCAGCAATGCCGGGCCGGCCGCCCGAAAACCGAACACGGCATCTTCCACCGGCTTCTTACGGCTGCGCACAGCCTGGTAGAAGACGCGGTGGTGCTCCCGGTGGGCGTCATACCCGGACGGCGGCGCGAACCTCTCCGGTTCGATTTTCGCGGGCGTCTGGTCCCCCGCTGGATATTTCTGCCGGTACTGGCGCAGAAACTCCTCCTGGACGGCCTTCGGGAACGTGTCGATGCTGTACCCCGGCTCGCGCTCGGGTGGCGCCTTCTCCAACAATAGGGAACTCATGCTGGTGGTGATGACTCCGTCCGTTCCCATAAACCGGAATCCGAAGCGCTCGTCCGGAACGCCGCTCTTCAAATTCACCCGCAAGGACATGGTGAACGCCGGATGGCTCGCCTGCTTGCCGTAATCCAGCATGGCGAACATGACGTCCGGAACGTCCCGGCCATCATCCCAATACCGTAATCCGCCGGTAGCGAGGATGCGTTCCGGCCCCCTCGATCCGGTCACGTGGTGCAGTCCGCTCAGCAGGTGCACGAACAAATCACCGGCCACGCCCGTGCCATAGTCCTGGTAGTTGCGCCACCGGAAGAGCCGGATGGCCTCGAACGGGCGCCTGGGCGCGTTGCCGAGAAAGCGGTCCCAATCCACGGTTGCGGGCGATGCATCGGGCGGGATGGAATACTGCCAGGCCCCCAACGCAGTGTTCCGGTCGAGCCAGGCCTCGACCATGGTCAGCCGGCCGATTGCGCCAGCTTGCACGAGTTCCCTGGCTTTCTGGTAGACCGCGGACGTGACATACTGGCTGCCGACCTGGAAG
This sequence comes from Bryobacterales bacterium, assembly GCA_003136215.1. Lineage (GTDB taxonomy): Bacteria > Acidobacteriota > Terriglobia > Bryobacterales > Bryobacteraceae > Solibacter. The sequence goes on along the minus strand of PLDO01000455.1, from coordinate 8,688 downwards.
ATGCGGCCCGTACGTTCCTGCGCCGCAATCACCGCTTTGCCGTCCACCACCGACTGCACCATCGGCTTCTCGCAGTAGACATCCTTACCCGCTTCCATCGCGGCGATCGAAAGCGTCGCGTGCCAGTGGTCCGGTGTGGCAATGATTACCGAATCGATGTCTTTGCGGGCGAGCACCTCGCGATAGTCGCGCGTCGTGAAGACCCGATCCCCGTACACCTCGCGGGCACGGGTCAGACGCCCGTCATAAATATCGCAGACAGCCGCGAGTTCCACGCCCGGAACGGACAGCGCATACTTGGTGTCGCCCATTCCCATGCCGCCGAATCCGATGGTCGCGATACGGATGCGGTCGCTTGGCGAAACGCTTTGGCCGGCGCCGGCAAGTCCGGCCGCCGTCAGCATGGCGGGGCCGCTCTGGAGGAAGTGCCTTCTGGTGGACATAGCAGGTCTATTCTATCGCCGAACGCATGCCCTTGGCGGCACGGGAGCTGTGGCGGCAGGGCGGACGTATCGGGGGGGCAATGCCACTTAGTTTTCCCGAAAGTGCAATTTCTGCGGAAATCGTGGGGCAGGTTGGCAACCTGCGGCGGGTTGGTAACCCGCCCGAACCCGGGCGCCGGTTGCCAACCGGCGCGCAGGATAACATCCTGCCCCACAACTAATGCAGATGTTCGATAGTGGCAAAACTAAGTGGCATTGGGCAACGGGGGGGCGCCCCAGCCATTCTGCGCTGGAGCCGGACAGGAGACATACGGAGAGAAGGACCGTGGAGGATTCTATAAGGGGCGCACGATGTTGCCACCGTGCGCCCCCTTGGTGCGTGCCGACCTTAGCCTTAGAAGATCCTCTGGTGGACGCGATCCACGGAGAATGATTCGCTGGCGCTGTGGCAGGCGGTACAACTCTCGCCCAGGATGGTTGTGTTGGCCAGGGCGTGGGAAGCGGTCGCGATGTCGTCGTGGCAACCCTGGCACGCAGCCGAGATGGGAGGCGTGGTCTTGGTGAAGCCGCCCGTACTGGTGACCAGCGCCTTGGCGCCGACATTCTCCACCATATACGTGCCAGTCAGGTGGCAGGCCGTGCAATCGCGCAGGTCGCCCGGGAAGCGGACATCCTGGTAATTGGTCGTCCCGAGCACGTAAGGATTGGTCAGGTTCTCGCCGCGGTGGATGCTGTGGATCTGCCAGGCAAGGTTCACGCTCTGATTGGAGGTGCCATCCACGAGGGAAGGATTGTGGCAGATTACGCACTCCTGGGTATTGGCGCGAGTACCGCCGTGGACGAAGCCGAGATTCGCATGGCAGGCTGCGCACTTATCGGTAGACACGACCTGGCGGCGCGCTACAACCGCGCTTTTGTCCACCGAGAAATAGAACTCGACGGGCTTGGCGGCGTCGACGGCCGAAGTGGCAATCACCGTGCCCGGAAGCAGGGTGACCGTGTTGCTGGCTTCGATGGAAACCGTAAAGGAGCCCACCGCGCCGGCCGGGATCTTATTGGTCATGGTGTAAACATACACGCCGGAGGTGCCCTTCGTAGCGTTGGGATTCTCGGATACGCGGATCGCGCCCGGTCCGGTCTGGTAATCGGTATTGGGGCCGCCCAGAACCACGCGGATCGACGTGATCTTGCTGATGTCGACCGGGTTGCCGGATTTATCCAGCACGCTGAACGTAACTATGGGCGCGTTCCCTGGGGTGGCGTTATCCACCTTGATTACCTTGGTAACCAGTCCGGGAAGCGAAGTGGAGTTGGCGGGGATGACGTGGGCGCCGGGGACGGAGGCATCAAAATCCGAACCGTAGGTGGCGCTGTGGCAGTTCTTGCATTGCTTGTCATCGGGCTGCGCCAGGTTGACGTGATTCAGGCCGGTGGCGAAATTCACGTCATCGTGGCAGGAACCGCACGCGGCGGCGCCGGGATTGGTTTTCCAGTTGTCGGCTTGGGTGGCCCCCTGCGCATGACAGGTAGTGCAATTGCGGACGTCCTGCGGAAAAACGACGGTGGAGAAGTCCGACCACGCGCCGCGATGCCAGATCCGGTACGGCGTGCCCGCTTTGACGCTGGGCAGGCTCGACCCCATGTGGATCTTGTGGATCAATACCTTCATATCCTGGGTGAGCTTCGTATCGGGATTGATGGTCTGCGGCGTGTGGCACATGATGCACAGTTCCACTTTGAGGCGGGATCCGCCGTGGCCGATCAGCGGGTCATGGCACTGGTTGCAGGCGTTGGTGGTCACCACCGAGCGCGTCACGCTGACCGGGGAGCCATTCGGAACGAAGCTGAAGACGTCGTTGGATGTCGTGCTCCATTCGTCGTATGTGCCGTACTCGGACAGGTTGCGCTGGGCGGAGACACCGATGGAGTTTGTAACGGTGGCGTCGAAGGTGACTGGCGCCTTGGTCTTGAAGGTATACGTGTAGTCACCGATGGCATTGGTGGTGAAAGTTCCGCCGGAATCGTTGGCGGCCTGAGTTTGCGGCGGGTTGGTGTTGCCAGGAATACTCGGGTTGGCCACGGAGGTGGTGTAAGAGATATATTGAGTCTGGCCAGCCGGAATGTAGGCCGCGATGAAACTCATCGAGACGGGACCCTTGGAGGCGACGCCCAAGCGATCCAAAGGAAGGCCGTCAGCGTCCACAAGCGTGGCGCGCACGGTGATTGTGCCGTCTTTGGCGATGGCGGCGCTTTGGATTTTCACCACTATGCCGGTTTTTCCGATGGCCGAAGTAGTTCCGTTGATCGGGGCTGGCGCGGCAAAGTCTACGGGCCGCTTGGCAGGTTGGTGGTCGTCGGCAAATGCCGTGTTGAATAAAACTACAGGTGCTAAGACAAGCACGGCACAGGACAGGTACTTCCTCATGGATCACTCCTTAACAAAAGAGATTACGAACTGGAAATCTCATTCTATACAGCAGGTCATCGTCCAAAGCCGGTTCTGGGGCATCAGTAGCCCGGCAGCAAGCGGCAAAAACCGACAAACATTGAGGAATTCCCTACACATATAGCGGAGGCAGCTACATGGGGAAAGGGAGAACAACCGACATCGCCGATGGCAATGTTGGTGGTTTTGTGCGCTTTGGCGCTTGGCGATTGGGGCCTTTCGCGCAGTTTTTGGGTGGAAAACCGGCTGAAGCGCTATTGAGCGCTGGCATTCGCGTGCAGGGCTTCGATTCCGGCGTTTACCTGCTGCATACGCCTGGTGAGGACTTCCCACGGCGTGAAATCGATGCGCACGACCCCGTAGTTACTATTTTCCCCGTCCAACCGGCGGCCCTCCTTCGGCTCGTCGCGGTACTCGAACCAGTGGAACCCCACGCAACCGGGGAGCGTCGCCAGGGCTTGGACATATGCGGCGAATCCATTGGCCCGGTCCTCCTGCGTGGCTACCGGCTTTGCCGCGCCCTTCGTGTTCGGCAGGCCGCTATCCATCGCCTTGAAGCTGAACTCGGTGATCATCGTCGGCTTCCCGGTGATCTTCGTGATCTGCTGTAACCGCTCGACAGGGGCAGTGGCACTGTAACTATGGAACGAAACGATATCGAAATACGGCCCGACTCCCTGTAATACCGTGTCGCCCGGGTAGCCCGCGAACCGGCAACCGAGGATCAGGTGATTCGGGTCGTGCCGGCGGATCGCCTCGCGCGTCACCCGGCCGTACTCGGCCGCGACCAGCCCCAGAAACAGGCTCGTGTCCTCATCGGTCAACTGGGACGTGGTCTTCCCGCGCCCCTTGATGAACTCGGAGGCCTTGCGGAACCCGGCGGACGCTTCGGCCATTTTGAGATAGCCATGAAGAAGGCTCTCTCCGCTCCGCCAGTCTTTGCCCCACCGAAGCTCGTTGTCGGTGAAGTAGCCGAGCAGCCATGGGTCTTTGGCGTGCGGGGTGCACATTCTGTCCGCCACCCGTTCGGCGGCGTCGCGAAACTCGGCGCTGAAGAAATCTACCACGCCGCCCTTGAGCCACACGTCGCGCTGCACCGCGGCCGCCATGCTGACGGTGGGAGCGTAGACAATCCCTGTGGCATAGAGTTGGCTCGCGGACCAGGCCCCGGCCGTGTTGAAATTCCATTCGCGCAATTGCCGGGACGTCGCGTTAGCCCAAGCCGCGGGATCGGCCGGCGCCTTGGGCGCATTGTCGGATTCCGGCGTGTAGCTCACGTTATCGACGCCCTTCGAAAAGAAGGCGTTCCCTTCGGGTGTCACCAGCCACCACTGCCCGTGAATCTGCTGGCTGTGGAAGTAGCCGGTCTTCTGGCCCTGGAGCTTCGTCCAGCCGCCGTAGGTATCGTAATCGCCGGCGGCCTGCGCCAGCGGCGCATAGATGCCGAGCGCAAAAAGCGAAATCGTCAGGTATCTCATGGAAGCGTCCCCCTCTAAATGCGTATTCCGTTTCCCGGCCGCTGTCAAGGCTAAGGGCGCAACGGGGGGAGCTTTTTCCGAACCCTCGAGTGGACAAACCGGCTGCCGCGCCGGCCGATTCGTGCTAGCGTAGCATTCGTGAAAACGGCAGGTTCGAAAAACCACCCCAGACCGTGCCATTTGGTGCCCTTGGTGGGGCAGGCGGGGTACCCTCTGGGTCCGCCTGCCAACCGCTGGCCAGATCAAGAGTTGGCAGGCGAAAGCGCCTGCCCCACCATTTTTCATGAGCTTTCGCGGACCGAAGGCCCATTCAAACAGAGCAGGCGAAGCGGGCGCGCATCGGGTGACGCGTACCCGGTTTGAGCGCGCTCGCGCCGCTCAAGACGAGGAGAAGATCATGCCACAGGAGTACAAACGAATCAACCGCCGCGATTTCACCAGAGCCGCGGCTGCGGCCGCCGGCGTGTTGGGCGCCCGGCAGCTTTCCGCGGCTGAAAAGCCGGAAGCCGGCCCGAAGATCGGCCTCTACAGCATCACCTACCTGGCGGTCTGGTATCGCGGTGATGCCTTGACGCTGGAGCAGGTGATCGACCGGGCGAAGAAGTTCGGCTACGACGGCGTGGAGGTCGACGGCAAGCGGCCGCACGGCGATCCGCTCGATATGCCGGCGTGGAAGTGCCGGGACCTGCGCCGCTACGCCGAGAGCCAGGGCATCGACCTCTACGCGGTGGCGGCGAACAACGATTTCAGTAGTCCGGTTCCCGAACACAGGGAAGCCGCAATTTTGTACATGCGGGAGTTGCTCCGCATGACGGCGGACATGCAGATCAAGCTGGTGCGCGTCTTTTGCGCCTGGCCGGGGGTGACGACGCTCCCCGACGGAGGCGGCCGCTACGACGTCGCCAGAAACATCTGGGCGGCGGCGCACCAGGATTTCTCCGACGAACGAACGTGGGACTGGTGCCGCGAGGGGCTGAAGGAAGTATCCCGCTACGCAGCCGATCACGATATCACGCTGGCGCTGCAAAATCACCCGCCGGTAATCCATGGCTACCGCGACGTGCTGCGCATGATCAAGGAAGTGGCGGCGCCGAACCTCAAGGTCTGCTTCGATGCGCGGCTGGAACACGAGATGAAGCCCGAGGACGTGCTGCGGGCCACGCATGAGATCGGTGCGTTGCAGGTGCTCAACCACTTCGGAAACGAGTATGACGAGGTCAACGGCCAGATTGTCCGGAAGAACGAAGAACTGGCCGCGCCGCAGGTAGGCGGCCTGCTCGACATCGGATACCAGGGCTACATGGGCTTCGAATTGTGCCACACGCTCCCCTTGGTGGGCGGCCATACGGTCGGAATCGAGTTCGTAGACAAGAACGCGCGCCTGGCGGCCAAATCGATGCGTGAACTGGTTGCCGAATCCAGAAAAAAGCGGGCGGAGCAGCCAGGCTCCCGCACCGCCATCCTCGGCTAGCGCCGGCCGGATATTCCGCGAATGGGACCAACTTCCATGAAAACGATCCGTGCCATGTCTGTATTGCTGTTCGTGGCAGCGGTCTGCTCCGGGCAGACCGCCGCGACTGCCAGAAAGAAGCTGCTGGTGATCGGCGAGGAAAAGGGATACCGTCATGAATCCGTCTCGCATGCCATGGCGACCATCGAACGGCTGGGCCGCGAAACCGGCCTTTGGGACACCTGGATCCGCACCGACACCGAAGCGCTCACCAGGCAGAAGCTGGAATACAACGCCAAGAACCTGAGCGATTTCGACGCCGTGCTGTTCTATACCGGCGGCACGCTGGAGATGACCGACCAGAAGAAGGCGGACTTTCTATCGTTCATTCACGACGACGGGAAAGGGTTCATCGGGATCCACAGCGCGACCATCACCTTTACGGACTGGCCGGAATACGGCGAGATGATCGGCGGCTACTTCGACCAGCATCCCTGGGGCACGTTCGACGCTCCGGTGATCGTGGAAGACACCAAGTTCCCGGGGATGCAGCAATTTCCGCCGTCGTTCGTGATCCGCGACGAAATCTATCAGATGAAGAGCTACTCGCGCGACAAGCTGCGGGTGCTGATGCGTCTCGATGCGGGCAAGCTCGACCTGGCCAACAAGAACGTTCACCGCACGGACCGCGATTTCGCCGTCACGTGGGCCAAGATGTACGGCAAGGGCCGTGTGTACTACACGACGCTGGGCCATCCGGAGGAGACCTGGGACCGGCCCGACATGCGGAAGATGATCACCGAAGGCATCAAGTGGGCGTTGAAAATCGTGGACGCGGACGTGACGCCGCGCCCCTTGCAGTGAGCTGGTGCGGAAAGGAACGACGATGAGATTGCTGAGGACGCTGGCGGTGTTCACCGCGATGGCGGGTGCGTGCGCCGCCCAATTGCCGGACTTCTATAAGAAGGTCGGCCGCGTGACCTGGGTGGTGAAGAGCATCGACGGCCCGCTCCAGGGATGGAAGGCGCTGGGTCTGACCGATATCCAGGATTTCGGCGACGTCACCTTCGAGGGTCAATACCGCGGCAAGGAGGGTGCCGGCACGGTGCATGCGGCCACCGGAAACCTGGGCGGTCTGGCGGTCGACCTGCTGCAGCCGGCGCCTGGCGACAACGCCTTCAATGCATTCCTGGCGGCGCATGGGGATGGCATCCTCTCCATCGTTCACGAAGTGCGCAGCCTGGACGAGATGGAAAAGGAAGTAGCCCGCATGCGCGGCCTCGGCGTGGCGGTTCTCCAGACGTTGCGTGTGGATGGCGGCCCGGTCGTCACCTATTTCGATACCGAGGCGCAGGGGAAGTATGTGCTCGGCCTGATGTACTGGCCGGGCGCCGGGGCTTCGGCCGCAAGCGCGCAAACCCCCACCCACATCGCGTTTGTGATCCGCGACCTGGCGCCGGTCTCCGCTTATTGGGCCAAGCTTGGCTTTCCAGCCATGCCTGCTTCTCATGCCAGCCCGCGCGCCGGCCACACCTACCACGGCAAGCCCCTCTCGCTGGCATTTGACGTCGGCTGGCAACGGCACAGCCAGCCGTACTTCGAGTGGATCATCCCGCCCCAGACGCCATCCAACTGTTACGCGGACACGCTCAAGGCTCACGGCGAGGGGGTCCACCACCTCGGTTTCCAGGTGGCCGACCTGGCACAGACCACGGCCGCTTACGGGAAGCTCGGGCACCAACCTCTGCAGACGGGTGGATGGGGCGAAGACGGCAAGAAGAACTCGGGCCGCTATGCTTACATGGACACGGACGCAATCGGCGGCGTGACCGCCGAAGTGATCCAGGTATTCAACTGAGGACCGAAAAAGGAGAACGGAACGTGAACGAAAGCAACAACCTACAAGCTACCCGGCGTGGTTTCGTGACCACCGCGGCCTTGACCGCGGCGTCCTACAAGCGGGTGCTCGGAGCCAATGACCGGATTGGCCTCGGATTTGTCGGGTTTGGCCTGATCGGCAAGCAGCACGTCTCGGACTTCAAGAAGTTCAACGACGTGAGCCTGGTGGCGCTCTCGGAAACCTACAAGCCGCGGCTCCAGCAGGGCCTGGAATACATGGGCAATCCGAGCGCCAAGGGCTACAGCGACTTTCGCCGGATGTATGAAGACAAGAACGTCGATGCCGTGATTGTCGCCACGCCCGATCACTGGCACTGCATGCTCACCGTCATGGCCTGCGCCGCGGGCAAGGACGTCTACGTCGAGAAACCCATGACGGTGTTCATCGACGAGGGCAAGTGGATGATCCAGGCCGCCCGCAAGTACCAGCGCATCGTCACGGTGGGGACGCAGCGCCGTCATTACTCGGGCGTCGCCGAAGCCAGGAAGATCGTGCAGGGCGGGGCGCTCGGGAAAATCAGCCTGGTGCGCCGGGCGGAGAATCGGAACATCTATCCGGGATTCGGCAAAACGCCCGTCGAGGACCCGCCTGCCGACCTCGATTACAACATGTGGCTCGGACCCGCGCCGAAGAAGCCCTACCAGGCCCACCGCGCGCTGTACCACTTCCGCTGGTTCTGGGATTATTCCGGCGGCCAGATGGCCAACCTGGCAGCCCATGGCATCGACCAGATGTTATGGGTCATGGGAGTCACCATGCCGACCCGGGTGCAGTCCAGCGGTGGACGATTCGCGCTCGAAGACGATGGCGAAACGCCGGACATGCAGGAAGCCCTCTTCACCTATCCGGGCTTTGTCCTGTCCTACGCCATTCACGAGACCAGCGGCTACCGCGGCGACAGCGCTACGCGGGGCCTGGTCTTCCACGGCACCAAGGGCGCCATGCTGCTCTCCGGCAACTACGACGTCGTG
>PLDO01000036.1 GCA_003136215.1 Bryobacterales bacterium | reverse complement strand
ACCCCATCGCTGCCGCCGCCGAAGTGGTCGCCGCTTACCATCAAGTGCGCCCGCTGCCCGCTCCCGAAGTGGATGCCCTCTACACACTCGCCGCCACGCGCCTTGCGGCCAGCGTCTGCTATGCTGCCTGGCAAGCCCGCCAGGCGCCTGGCAACGACTATCTCAACATCTCGAACCAGCCGGCCTGGGCGCTGATCGAGCGCTTGGCCGCCCTGCCGCCCGGTTGGCCCGACGAGGTCTTCCGCCGCGCCTGCGGCCTCTCTCTCGGCGCGCAAACCGCCGCTTCGCTTGCCGCGGCGCGCCGCCACACGCTCGGCCCCTCGCTCAGTCTTTCGTACCGCCATCCGCTGCATATCATCCGCGGCTGGAAGCAGCATCTCTACGACGCCACCGGCCGCGCGTATCTCGATTGCGTCAACAATGTCGCCCACGTGGGCCACTCGCATCCGCGCGTAGTGGAAGCCGCCGCCCGCCAGATGGCGCTCCTCAACACCAACACGCGTTACCTTCACGAGTACCTCACCAGCTACATTGAGCGCCTCACCGCCAAGCTGCCCGAGCCGTTGCGGGTGGCCTTTCTGGTGACCAGTGGCAGTGAGGCCAACGAACTCGCGCTACGCCTGGCGCGGGCCCATACCGGCGGCAACCAGGTTGTGGTGGTCGACGTAGCGTATCACGGCAACACCAATGCCCTGGTCGAGATCAGCCCCTACAAGTTCAATGGTCCGGGCGGCCGCGGCAAGCCCGCGCACGTCCACATCGCGCCGATGCCGGACGTCTATCGCGGCCCGCACCGTGGCCCCGATGCCGGCGCGCGCTACGCCGAATCAGTCGCCGATGCCGCCCGTCAGGCTCGTGGTCTCGCGGCTTTCTTCTGCGAATCCGCGCTGGGATGCGGCGGCCAGATCATTCTGCCGCCCGGATATCTGAAGGAGGCTTTCGCCGCCGTCCACTCCGCGGGCGGGGTCACCATCGCCGACGAAGTCCAAACCGGCTTCGGCCGCGCCGGCTCGCATTTCTGGATGTTCGAAACCCAGGACGCCGTCCCCGACATCGTCACCATGGGCAAGCCCATTGGTAACGGCCACCCCATGGGCGCCGTCGTCACCACTCCGGAAATCGCCGCCTCCTTCGCCAATGGCATGGAGTACTTCAACACCTTCGGCGGCAACCCCGTTTCCTGTGCCGTGGGACTAGCCGTCCTCGATGTCATCCGCGACGAAGAGTTGCAGCAAAACGCGCTCGCGACGGGCAATTACCTGCTGGCAGGTCTCCGCGAGCTTGCCGCGCGCCACCCCATTATCGGCGATGTCCGCGGCCTCGGTCTCTTCCTCGGCTTCGAACTGGTGCGCGACCGCCAGACGCAGGAACCGGCCGCCGCGGAAGCTTCGGCGTTGGTCGATCGCATGAAGGATCTCGGCGTGTTGCTCAGTACCGACGGACCCTTCCACAACGTCATCAAAATCAAGCCGCCGATGGTCTTCTCCCGCGCCGACGCCGGCACGCTGTTAGACCGCCTGGACGCCGCGCTCAGTTAGTTAGCTCGTTCTCGGGCGTACCGGCTTTGCCAGAATGACCGGCCAGGAGGCCGGTCCCACTCGCCCCAGATGCAGCGCCACAATTCCCCCGGTGAAATACTCGAACTCCACATCGCTGAAGCCCGCGCGCCGCATGTCTTCCGCCAGCTCCGCCGCCCGCGGAAACTTCCGCACCGATTCCGGCAGATACGCATAAGCGTCGCGGCTTCCCGAAAGGGCCCCGCCGATCCACGGCAGAATCCGCCGCGAATAAAAGTGGTAGACCGTCGCGAAGGCCGCATTGGGTGGTTGCGTGAATTCCAGGATCGCCGCCATCCCGCCCGGCCGCAGCACGCGCCGCATCTCCTCCAGGCCTGCCGCATAGTTTGCCAGGTTGCGGAAGCCGAACGCCACCGTCAGAAGATCGAGCGAGCCGTCCCGCACCGGCAACTGCAAGGCGTCCGATTCGAACAGCGCAACGGCCGCGCTCCGCCCCGCGACTTTCTGGCGCGCGGCGAGTAGCATGGGATGGCAGAAATCCGACCCCAGCACCGGCCCGCCACTCGAGCGCTGCAACGCCAGCACCAGGTCGCCCGTGCCGCAGCAGATGTCCAGCACCGCCGCATCGGAATTGGCCAGCACGGTGCGGAACCGCCGCGCGGTACGCCGCCACCACAGCCGGTCCACGTTGGCAGAGAGCACGTGATTCAGCAGGTCATAGCGCGGCGCGATGCTGTTGAACATCTGCCGCACCGCCTGCGCAGCACTCGTCTCGTCCGCCGCACCCTCGGGTTTCGCGCCTGTCGTCGTCATTCGTTCCTATGGACTCGCAGTGAATTCCGGGGTGATACTCCGGGTGCCCCATCCTTTCGCGCTTTTGCGAAAGGGTGGGAGACCACGAACGCCAGCGTCACTTCAGTCCGGGCATCTACGCGTGTCTTTCCTCGGCCCGCGCCAGCATGTACGTCGCCGCCGCCTCCATCTCCGCCGCCGTTACGTCTTCCACCACACGCGCCTCGCCAATGCCCAGCGGAAGCACGAACCGCCGCACTCCGCCCACATTCTTTTTGTCGGCGCCGGTGGCGGCCACCAGCTTGGCCGCGCGCACCTTCAGCGGCGGCAGAGGGCCGTACAGGTAGATCAGGCTCTCCATGCGCTCAGCCTGACGGCTTGTAATCATCCCGCGCTGCCGCGCCAGGTAAAGCGCAGCCACCATGCCCCA
>PLDO01000236.1 GCA_003136215.1 Bryobacterales bacterium | reverse complement strand
CTTGGCCATGGTGAAGGTCTTGCCGCTGCCGGTGACGCCGAGCAGCACCTGGTGCTGCTCCCCTTCGCGGACGCCGCGCGTGAGTTCCGCGATGGCGGTCTCCTGATCGCCCCGCGGCTGGTAGCTGACGGCCAGTCGAAAGCTCATAGGTTTACGTAGGACAGGCCTCCTGGCCTGTCTTCCTCCAGCTACTTCAGCACCGCCCCCGTCGCCGAGCCGGAGTACAAGCCGTTGAAAAGCAGCTTAAAAGTGGCGTGCGGCTGGTCTCTGAAATTGACTTCCGGACCGAGCAGGAAGACCTTGCCTTCGCCCACCGACGCTTCGGCGAAGACGGTGCCGCCGTCCAGATATTGCTGTCCCCAGGCCCAGCCGCTATCCAGCGGTTCGGCGCCGCTGAACCAGCCCACGGCGTTGGTCTTCTTCAGGGCGGCGGTGGGCTCCAAACGGAATATGGGGCTGTTGTCGTAGAACACGTCCACCTCGGACGGCATGCCATATGCCAGCGGATTGGTGTTATCGAGGTGGGCCTTGAGCAGCGACCCCGGGATGTAGAACTTCTCGCCCGGCAGCGCGCGATCCTTTCCGTCGGGGCCTTTTTCCACCAGGTGATTCGTCACCGGGATGCCGAAGACCTCGGCGATGCTGGTGGAGCTGCCGATGGTCACGATGCTGCCGCCGCTCTCCACGAACTTCTTGAGCTGTGGCATGGTCTTGTCGTCGGAGATCCGCCCCAGCATGCTCTGAAACTCGGCCGGGATGGTGGCCGGATCGGGCGCGCCACCGAAACCGCCGCCGCCCCCGCCGCCGCGCCCGCCCGCGCCGCCGCGCCGGATGGCGCCGTCGGTGAAGACGATCACGTCGAACCTGCTCTTGAGATCGCCCGCGTCGAGCGCCGCCGGATAGACCACTTCGAAGGGGAATTCGTACTGCTCGAAAAGCCAGCGCGTCCAGCCCGAAGGCATAGAACCGCCGTACTGATCGTAGAGGCCGATGCGGATGGGCTTGAGCTTCATGGCGTCGCCGGTGGGCGCTTTGGCCACCGCGTGGACCGCCACGCCGAGATCGTGTGCGCACTTTTCCAGCACGGGGCGGGCGGCCGCCGATGCCGGAACCCAGATGGCTCCCGTGCCGAGGTCCTCACCGTCCGCCGCGGCGGACTTCAGCCAGTAGACGTCGGCATTGGCCTTCATCAGCCGGTTGATCAGCACGAACGAGTTGTTGATGCGGTGGCTGATCAGGTAGCCCGCGGGGTTAGCCGGCCCCGCAACCGACATGGCGGGCGGCGGCAGAAGGCCGTTGATTTTCGCGAAGGGGCCTTCGCCGATGGCCTCCATCACGCGATCGTACTTCACGCCCATCTGCATGGCGAGCGTCCAGCCGGTGATGTCGTAGGGGCGCTTGGGCGGCCCGCCGGGGTAAGCGAAATCGTTGGGGTGGTCCTGCGGTTCGAACATGTCCATGACGTGAGGTCGGAAGGCTTGGGCGGTCTTGACCACGTAGGAACCGGCGGGATAGCTCTTGCCCGCCACCTGGAAGGCGGAGGTCGCACGTTGGATGGCGATACCGTTCTTCAGCAAAGCGTTGACAAACTCGGTAGCGGTGGCAAAATCGGCCTGGTCGGAGGGAATGATGTAGCCGCGCGGATCGCGCAGCTTGGGATCGTGCAGGATGGTGTCGTACAGCTCCGCGGGAATGGCGCGCGCGGTGCCGCCAAAGCTGCCGCCGCCGCCCGGGACATCGCCGCCCTGGGCTGCCGCTGGAGCCGCTGCCGCTGCCGCGCCCCCGCGCCCGCCACGTCCGCCGCGCCCGCCGCCGGCCGGTGCGGACGCCGAAGCCGCTGCCGCTTCCAGCGCCGCGATGCGCTTGGGCGTCACGGTCCAGTGATCGGCGCTGCCGTTCTGGATGGAGTTGGTTCCCATCCGCCAGATATTGAACAACCAGGTTTCGCGGTAGCGCGAAGCCAGGTCCATGATGGCGCGGTTCTGCGTCATCTCATAGTCGATCGACTGGCGGTAATGCCATTCCTGCGGCGCCACGGGCATGGGCCAATCGCCCTGCGGAAGCTGCTTGTCGGCGACCACCGGAATGCGCACCGGCGTGGGACTGCCGATAATCTCGGTCAGGATGCCGACCATGTTGTGGAAATAGGTGACCGTGCGCAGGCCGCCGTTCCACCAGGTGGAATACGTGGAGCCGCTGCGCATGGCGCTGCCGCCCTTACCTTCGGCCACCAGGCGGCTGTGCATGGCGGTGCCGACCATTTCGATGCCGAGGGGCACCAGCGGATCGAAGTTGTAGTTGAACGGATCGCGGAAGGGCGGAATGAAGACCACGGCGCCGGCAGGACCGGTCTGGTGGTGGTTATACATGATTTGCGGGAACCACTCCAGGAACAACTGGCGGTTCATGTTGGTGGATTCCTTCATGTTGGACATGTAGAAATCGCGATTGTCGTCGTGGCCGATGTATTTGGCGTAGAGGCGCGGCAGACCGTTCATGGTGCGTTTGAGCGGGTCCTTCTCGCGCATATACCAGTTGGCCACGAGTTCCTGGCCATCGGGGTTAGCCTGCACGTTGAGCACGATGACGTCGTTGAGGAATCGCAGGGTCTCTTCATCGGTACGGCTTACCATCTGGTAGACCCACTCCATGAGTTGCTGCGAGCCCACGGTTTCCGATGCGTGCAATCCGCCGTCGATCCACACGATGGCCTTGCCTTCCTTGGCCAGGGCACGCGCCTCCTGCTCGCTGACGCCCTCGGCATGGGCCAGTTTGCCGGCGATTTCCTTGTAGCGCGCGAGCTTCTTCATGTTTTCCGGCGAGGTGATGATGGCCATCCACTGGTCGCGGCCTTCTTCCGTTTTGCCGATGCTCTCCAACTTCATGCGCGGGCTTTCCGCCGCCAGCTTCTTCCAATAGGTCTCCAACTGGGTGTAGTTGGCGACCTGGTAATCGTCGCCGAGATTGAACCCCAGCGCTTCCTTGGGTGTGGTGATTCTGGGGGCCGTCTGTGCCGGCAGCAGGCACACGGACAGGGCTGCTGCAACCAACACGAACACCGGCCTTCGTCGTGACGTCATAGGTGTGAGTTTATCGTGTTTTGGCCCTATTTAGCTATGCACCGCGATGCGGCGGCGGAATTATAATCGAGGCAAAGCAAGGCCCAGGGCTTCAGAGGCGCGATTGGAATACCACAGTCGCAAAACATAGTCTCGGTCAGTCACTCAACCAACAAAACAGGGAGATACGTGTGAGCCATTTTGACACCATGTCGCGTGTAGTGGTTATCTGTGCGCTGGTTTGCGGCGTTGCCATCGCCCAGTCGGATTATGGGTCGATCGGCGGTTTCGCGAGAGATCCATCCGGAGCGGTAGTCCCCAAGGCCAAGGTAGTCATTACGAATGAAGCTACCGGGGAAGCCCACCCGGTCAACACCAACGACTCCGGTTACTACACCGTCCCGAACCTGCCTCCAGGTGCGTACAGTATGACGGCGGAAGCACCGGGGTTCAAGAAATTCCAAAGCAAGAACAACCTGCTGAATGCCAATTCCGCCGTGTCCCTGGATGCCGTGTTTACCGTTGGCGCCGCCACGGAAACCGTCGAAGTGGTCGCCACGGCGGCGGTTTTGCAGACCGACTCCGGGTCCGTGCAGGGTGAAATTACCGGCACGCAGATCCAAAGTCAGGAACTCAACGGCCGCAATCCGCTTTACATGGCGCAAACGCTGCCCGGTGTGCGCGGCGGCGGTACTATGGGCGACTTCAACTTCGCCGTAGGCGGCGGCGAACCATTCCAGATCAATGGCTCCCGCACCCAGGATACGATCGTCACCTTTGACGGTGCGCCCTCCCTGCGAACACGCGCCAACGGCGCCGTAATCGGGGTTGCCGATGTGGACGCCGTTCAGGAAGTCCAGGTGCTGACGGCCGATTATTCCGCCGAGTACGGGCGCGCGGCGGGCGGCCAGATCCGCATCATCAGCAAGAGCGGCACGCGGGACTTCCACGGAAGCNNCAAATTGCGCGATAAGCTCTTCTTCTTTGTGGCGGAAGACTGGATCCGTTATCGCCTGGTGGACACCCAGACCCAAGCCGTTCCCACGGCTTTGATGCGCGCCGGCAATTTCAGCGAATTGCTCGCGCCGAATCCCTGGTATAAAACCGGTACGGCCATCTACGACCCGGCCACTTGCCCGAGTGTAGGCGCCGCGTCCTGTACCCCGTTTCCGAATAACACGATCCCCACCAGCAAACTGAGCCCCAACGGCGTGGGTATCCTGAGCGCGTACCCGCAGGCCACGCCCGGTTTCCTCAGCGGAAACCAGAACTGGCTGGCCACGGCCCCGCACCCCATTGATCAGCGCAAGGGCACGATCAATATCGATATTCAACCGTCCGAGAAACATCACATCTCCGGCCGGCGTACGGATGCCTCCTATTTCGAATACCAGCCGTTCGACCAGGGCTCCGGTCTCACCGGAAAGTACTTCAACCGTCCCAACCAGACCAACACCATGTCCTGGACCTGGACCGTCAGTCCTTCGCTCATCAATGAAGCCCGCGTCACCTTTAGCCTGGACGATGTCTATATTCCCGTGAACACGGCGCTGGCCGGCTTCAGCCGCGGTCAGTTCGGCATCAATTACCCCTACCTGATACCGAACGGCAAGGATCTGCCGCAAAAGATCCCCACGGTGAATGTGCCCACCTTCTATGGCCTGGCCGGCGGCCCTTACCCGTCGCATTCCTCCGGACCGATCTGGACGGGCGGCGATACGTTGACCAAAGTCTGGGGCAATCACACCATCAAGGCCGGATTCTCATTCGAGTATTCCGGTGAAAACGATGGCGACCAGATCAACGTGGCTACCGTGCCCGGCGGCGCCAGCAACCAAAACGGCACCTTCACGTTCACTGACGGCCGCACCGGCCTGGGCGCAACTTCGGGCGTTGGACTGGCAAACCTGGCGCTCGGTTTGGCCGATAGCTACACGGAAATCGGCCCGCGCGCGCTCACCATCTGGCGCGGCTCCATATTCGAGGAGTTCGCGCAGGATTCCTGGAAGATATCCTCCAGGCTGCACATCGATTACGGCATTCGCGTGACCACCACGCGGGGATTCCACGCGCTGTGGGGTAACTCGGATTACTTTAACGGCGCCCTCTACAATCCGGCTCAGGCCGTGCAGGTGAATCCTACCACCGGCAACGTCATCCTGGGCACGGGTAATGCCTATAACGGTGTGGTTATACCCGGATTCAGTTCCTTCCCAAGCTCTGCCGTCGGCCGCGTTCTCGCAGCCACTCCCGGCACCGAAAACCAGTGCGCTGGAGGACCCTGCAACGGCCTGTTCGCTCCCAACCTGCCGGCCAGCTACATCGACACGGCCACAACCTGGCAGCCGCGCATGGGCGTCGCGTATCAGATCGACGCGAAGACGGTTGTGCGTGCCGGCGCGGGTCGTTTCACCACCCGCATGGGTCTGCTGGACAACGTCTTTATGGGCGGCAACTCTCCCTTCCAGCCCTTCGTCACGGTGAACAATGTATCGGTGGACAATCCAGGGGCTTCGTTGACCACCGGAACGGCGGCGCCGCTCACCATCACCACCCTGAATCAGCACCTGAAACCGCCGGAGGCATGGAACTGGAACATCACCGTGCAACGCGAACTCTCACTGCACACTCTGCTGTCGGTCGGATATGTGGCCCACCGCGGTCTGCACGCATGGCAGGTCTACGACATCAACCAGCCCACCGTCGGCGCCCTCCAGGCCAACCCGGGTGTCAACGTAAATGCCTTGCGTCCGTACAAAGGCTTCGCCGCCATTCAGGAAGAGGAAAGCGGCGTAAGTTCCACCTACAACTCGCTTCAGGTCTCCTGGTCGCGTGCGTTCCGGGGCGGATCGAGCTTCGGTTTCACTTACACCTACTCCAAGAGCATGGATGGCGGATCCAACTATCGCGACATCGTCCCCGATACCTACAACACGAGCAACCTGTGGGGACCGTCCGAATACGACACGCGGCATGTCGCGATCGTCAACTACATTTACGATCTGCCGTTTTTCAAAGGGCAGCACAACGTCACCGAAAAGCTGCTGGGCGGTTGGCAGATAGCCGGCACCGCGCAATTCCAGACGGGCACGCCTTGCGGCATCGGCACCAACAACGATTTCGCCGGCGTCGGCGAATTCGGCAGCTTCGGCTGCGGTTCCGAAGGCCAGTTCTGGAACCTGAGCGGCACGCCGCAGATCTCCACCGGCAGCTTCGCCGGACCGGTCACCACTTCGGCTTCGCCCAAGTATTTCACCGCCAATGTGACGCAGCCGGCCACCGGCACCTTCAACCTGCAACCGGGCGTCCGCGACTCGGTTTACCAGCCTGGCCTCCAGGACTGGAACCTCGCCCTGCTGAAGTCGTTCAAAGTCAACGAACGGAGCAGTTTCCAGTTCCGCGCCGAGGCCTACGACTTTATCAATCACCCGAACCTGAACACTCCCAACCTCAATCCGACGTCCAGCCAGTTCGGGATGATCACCAGCAAAACGGGCCTCGCCCGGAATCTGCAACTTTCGCTGCGCTTCAGCTTCTGAGTTAGAATCCATCCCAGCCTAACTCGGAGCTGGGCGAGCTTCGCTCGCCTGGCAGGCTAAAGCATGCCCCACCAATGCAGGNNCGCGAATGGCCAATCTCCAGGGCTCCGGGGTCACCGAAAAGGTGACCCCGGAGTTTTTTTTGGGTCAGGACCGGAGGCGCGAATTGCCGGGCGTTGCTTCGCCGACAAGCGGGACACGAAAATACGAAATTTGGCAGAAACCGCGCTCCCTGGCCGCCAAAAAATTCCGATTTTGGAAGAGATTCGCCGTTTGTGGCGGCGCCAGGGGCGGCCAACACGTGAAACCCAATCTTTACTTGCATTCGACACGTGTGCAGTCTTATATTTGTTGGGGGCATGGCTCTGGAGGGCCAGCTGCAGTTAGCTACTGAGAGTAAAACGAGAAGAGTTCACAGCCATTTTTCCCAACTGGCGGTTACGTCTTGCATCCGGGAGCAGTGGGACCCAGTAGAAACCAGCAACACAGCCCGCAGCGGGCTGAATTTGATTTGATTCGGGGAGGATTCAATGAACGGAGTATTTTCCATGCGGACTTTGCTGTTCGCATTGATTTTAGTGCTTTGTACGAGTCTCGCGTTGGCGCAATCGGATTCGGGTTCCATTTCGGGTTTTGTGAAAGACCCCAGCGGAGCCATCGTTCCGAAAGCCAAAGTCACTGTGAAGAACGAATCGGGCCTGGAACGGCAGGCTACCACGAACGAGTCCGGTTACTATACAGTGACCAGCATTCCGCCGGGCCAATACGCCATTCGCGTGGAAGTGGCCGGCTTCAAGAAATATGAAAGCCNNGAAACCGTGGAAGTCTCGGGAGTTGCTACCTCACTGCAAACGGAATCGGCTACTGTCTCGAAGGACATGACCCGGGAACAGATCGACAGCCTCGAATTGAATGGACGCAATCCGGTATTCATGGCGAACCTCGTCCCTGGAACGCGCGGCGGAAACCTGGCCGGCAATTCCTTCGGGATGAGCCAGGGCCCCAGCAACATCAACGGCGCGCGCACGCCGGAGAGCCTGATCACGTATGACGGCGCGCCCGCGGTGCGTACCCGTTCCAACGGAAGCGGCATCGGCGCGGCCGATGTGGACTCCACTTCGGAAATCCAGATCCTCACCGCTGCCTACTCGGTGGAGTTCGGCCGTTCGTCGGGCGGACAGATTCGCATTCTGACCAAGAGCGGCGGCGCCCAGTTCCATGGCGCGGCTTACGATTACGTCCGTAACGATGCATTCAACGCCAACACCTGGGCGCGGAATCATACGGCCAACCAGAACTTCGTGGCGCCGGTCAATTACAACCAGTTCGGCTACAACGTGGGCGGACCGTTCTACATCCCCCACAAGTTCAATAACGAGCGCAACAAGGTTTTCTGGTATTGGGGTCAGGAATGGGTCCGTCAGCGGACCACCGATCTTCCGACACTGGAAGTGCCGACGGTCAAGATGCGTACCGGCGATTTCAGCGAACTGCTGGATCCGGCCAACGTGTTCTACGGCAAATCCGTGGTGATCAAGGACCCGACGACGGGAACACCGTTCGCGGGTAACATCATTCCCGCCAGCCAACAGAGTCCGAATGGAATGGGCATTCTCAAGGCCTATCCCTCGCCGAACATTACCGGCTTCCTCAATGGCAACCAGAACTGGGTATACGCGGCGGCCCATCCGATCCATCAGCGCAAGGATACCTTGTCGGCGGATTTCAATCTGACGGACAATCAGCGCATCCAGTTCCGCCGCATGAACTATGCCTATTGGGAGTATCTGCCGACCGACGGCGGATCGAACCTGACGCCCCGATTCTTCAATCGCCCGAACCAGACGAATTCGCTGAACCACATCTGGACCATCAGTCCGACCATGGTCAACGAGTTACTGGCGACGGTCAGCCTGGACGATGTGTACATCCCGGTGGACACGGCGAACTACTACGACCGCACTAAGGCGGGGATCAACTATCCCTACATTTTCCCGGCGGGAAAGCTCATTCCAACGCGTATTCCGACGGTTAACCTCGGCAACTTCTCCGCACTGAACGGTGGTCCGTACCCCTCGCACTCCACCGGCCCGATCTACAACATTTCGGATAAGCTGACGTGGGTGAGGGGCGGCCACACCATCAAGATCGGCATGCTGTACGAAAAGTCGGGCGAGAACGATAACGACGAAATCAACGTCAGCGCCTGCCCCACTTGCACCAAC
>PLDO01000605.1 GCA_003136215.1 Bryobacterales bacterium | reverse complement strand
GCATCCCACGCATCGAGTGTGCGGTGGAGCGCGCCGATTACGCCGTGATTCACCCGTTCTCCGGCAGCGCGCGCAAGAACTGGCCGCTGGAAAAATATCGCGCGCTCGCCGGGGAGTTGCAGCGTGTCATGCCGGTGCAGTGGTGCGCCGGGGAAGATGATCCGCCGCTGCCCGACGCGGTGCGCATAAACGATCTTTATGAGCTGGCCTGCTGGCTGGCCAGGGCCACGCTGTACATCGGCAACGATTCGGGGATCACCCACCTGGCGGCCGCAGTCGGCACGCCGGTATTGGCGCTTTTCGGGCCGACCGACCCCGCGGTTTGGGCGCCGCGTGGCCCCCACGTGAGAGTAGGGCGCTGGCGATAGCGCCGCTCCCGCTCTCCCTGCCGCGGGATACCATAGTGGAAAGGGGCAATTCACTTGCGCACGATACTTTTTTTCCTCCTGACCGGCGCGGCGCTGGCCGCGGACAATTCGACGCTGGTGGATCGCGTCGGTACTACTGGTTTCGTGCAACTCGAAGCCGAGAGCTTCAAGACGCTCAACCTTCAGGAACAGACTCTGGCGTACTGGCTGACCCAGGCATCCATCGCCATCGATCCGATCAATTACGATCAGAATTCCATCTGGGGCTTGCGGCAGAAGGCGCTACTCGAAGAGATTCTGCGCCACGGGCAAGCGGTGAACCCGCTCTCGCTGCGCAAAATCACCGATTTCACCAAGCTGTTCTGGGCCAATCGCGGCAACCACAACGAGATGACGGCGCAGAAGTTTCTGCCCGGGTTCACCTTCGAGGAACTCAAGGCCGCGGCCCTCCAGACCCCCCTCGGCCGGAAACCCCAAGAGTTGGAGAACGAACTGAATGCGCTCAAACCCTCGCTTTTCGACCCCGCCTTCGAGCCCACCATCACCGCTAAGAGCCCGCAAGGCAATCGCGACATACTCGAAGCCAGCGCCAACAATTTCTATCGGGGGCTGAGCCTGGCCGACCTGAGCGGTTTCCAGGAGAAGTACCCGCTCAACTCGCGGCTGGTGAAGAACACGTCCGGCAAACTTGTGGAAGAGGTCTACCGCGCCGGGACACCGGACGGCAAAATCCCTCCGGGCCGCTATGCGCAGTACTTGCGGAAGGCCAACGAGTACCTGGAACATGCGCGCGCCACCGCCGGCCCGGAGCAAGCCAAGGCCATCGCCGCCCTCATCGCTTACTACCAGACGGGCGATCCGGCGGACTGGATCCGCTTTGGCATTGCCTGGGTGCAAAACAACGCGCGCGTGGATTTCGCCAACGGCTTCATCGAGGTCTACCGCGACGCGCGCGCCGCCAAGGGAACCTCGCAGAGTTTCGTTTCCATCACCGACGAGAAGATGAACCAGTTGATGCTCAAACTCGCCGCCAACGCCCAGTATTTCGAAGATCGCGCTCCGTGGGCGCAGCAGTACAAGAAACAGGGCGTCAAGGCGCCCATGGCGAAGGCTTGCGAGACGCTCGTCGAAACGGGAGATTTTCACGTCGGCACGGTGGGCGACAATCTTCCCAATGAAAACGAAATCCGCGAGAAGTACGGCAGCAAGAGTTTCCTGTTGACCGGTAGCTCGCGCACCCTCCGCCAGGGCACGGGCTTCGGCGCGTTGGAGGAATTCGCCGCGTCGCCGGAGGAGATCGCGCTCTCCAAAGAGTACGGCGAAGAGGCCAGCGACTTGATGACCGCACTGCACGAGATCATCGGCCACGGCTCCGGCAAGCTCAATCCGAAACTTCAGGGCGGCAGCGAATCTTACCTCAAGGAATACTACTCCACCCTCGAGGAGGCGCGCGCCGATCTGATGGCCTTGTGGAACGTTTCCGATGCCAAACTCCGGGAACTCGGGCTCGTCTCCAGCCCTGATGTCATGAAGGCCATGTACTACGCCGCCGTCCGCACCGTGCTTACCCAGTTGATGCGCATCCCCCAGGGCGACACCATTGAGGAGGATCATCAGCGCAATCGCCAGTTGATTGTGAACTACATCATGGATAAGACGGGCGCCATTCAGAAGGTGGAGCGCAACGGCAAGACGTACCTGCAACTGAAGGATTTCCCGAGGATGAAGGAAGGCGTAGGCATGCTGCTCTCCGAGTTGATGCGCATCAAGGCCGAGGGCGATTACGACGCCATCAAGGCCCTGGTGGACAAGTACGGCGTGCGCTTCGACCCGAAACTGCGCGACCAGGTGGTGGCCCGCTACGCCCGCTTGAACATCCCCGTCTACTGGTGCGGAATCAATTCCGAGCTCAGCGCGGCTTTCGACGCGGCGGGTAAGGTGACGGCCGTGAAAATCGCCTATCCGCGCGACTATGTCAGGCAGCAGTTGGGTTATGCGTCTATGTACGGGGTACAATAAAGCACTTTTATGGCGGCCCGGCTCCATCCGGCTCCTGATCGGCAACAAGAGATCGTCGACTTGCGGTGCCTGTCCGCGAGCGACCTGGCGTCTCTGCTGGAGGAGGAGTGTCGCGCATGGCGCACGGAACTGGAATGGGACTTTGAAAAGTCCGCCGACCTGGTGCGCCGCTTTGTGGACATGAACGCGCTCAACGGCAGCGCCCTGCTGGAACACGGGCAAGTTGCCGGCTACGTATACTATGTGCTGGAAGAGGACAAGGGGTTAATCGGAGATCTCTACGTGCGCCGGGAACTGCGCACGGCGGAACGCGAGAACCTGCTGATCGCTTCCGCGCTGGAGCCGGTGATGAACGCCCCCGGCGTGACACGCATCGAATCGCAACTCATGATGATCGGTTACGACCCCGCCCGCCCGGTGCCCAGCGCCGGCTGCCTCAGCGTCTTTGAACGAAACTTCATGCGCATCGACCTGAAGCACGCCGTCCTGGGGAAGGGCAATGTGCGACGGCCGATGTACGTGGAAAAGTGGAGCGATCATTACCACGATGCGGCGGCGCAGTTGATTGCGGCGGCCTATTCGGGACACATCGACGGCCGCATCAACGACCAGTACCGCACCAGTGACGGGGCGCGGCGGTTTCTCCACAACATCGTGCAGTATCCAGGCTGCGGTCTGTTCTACCGCCCCGCATCGGTGGTGGCGTTCGAGGCAGTCAGCGGCCGGTTGTGCGGCCTCTCGCTGGCCAGCCTGGTCACAGCGGAAACGGGTCACTTGACCCAGATCTGCGTGAGCCCCACCGTTCGCGGAACGGGAATCGGGCATGAACTCATGCGGCAATCCCTGGTCACCTTGCGGGAGATGGGATGCACGTCGGCAAGCCTGACGGTGACCGCGGCCAACGAGGACGCCGTGGCGCTCTACCAGCGCGTGGGATTCGAGACCATCCGCCGGTTCCCGGCCCTCGTCTGGGAAGGTTTTTAGGCGCTCTCGCCTGCCAATAGTCGCCCCCCTACTTCACCCCTTGCATCAGCCTCACCGTCGGCTTAATCAAAATCGCCAGCACCACCGCGGCAAGGATGCTAAAACCGGCCACCGAGCCGAACAGCGAAGGCAGGGGCATGGAGCTGTACATCGACGCAGCCTTTCCGGCCAGCCAGTTGCCGATGCTGGTG
>PLDO01000563.1 GCA_003136215.1 Bryobacterales bacterium | reverse complement strand
TCGCCGGCGCCCTGCCCATCACGCTCGGCGCGTTGCGCAGTGTGTGGAAAAGGGATCTCTCTCCCATGGCGTAAAGGCTGCATCCCAGCGGCCTCCAGAGGGGCCACGAAGCCGGACTACTGTCCGGACAGGATGTGTCTCAAGAGCCGGCAAGGGCTGGCCGGCAACGGCGGGTGAGGGTGCTCGATCCACGGAAGTCGGACCTCCGGAAACTGGTGGAAGAGTTGGGGCGGGGCCAGTAGATCGGCGATGTTCCACAATTCAGGATCTCTTTGTCCGATTTCGGTGACTTCAGTCACACCCTCCCTCCAGATGGGCCGGTACACTCGAAATGTTGCACCCATAATCCATTGACAACAGGAGAGTAATACATACATGTTCTGCTACCAGTGCGAACAGACGTTTCGGATGACAGGATGCGTGGACGTCGGGGTCTGCGGAAAAGACCCGGCCACGGCGGGGCTACAGGATCTGCTGATTGAAATCGCGAAGGCGGTGGGGACGGAGGCGCACGCGGCGCGCCAGGCGGGAGCGAACCTGAAGGGTGCCGATGTGTTCGTCTTGGAGGCGCTTTTCGCCACAGGAACGAATGTCAATTTCGATCCTGAGCGGCTGGCATCGATAGCCCGGCGCGGCGCAGCGCTGGTAAAGGCGCAGCAGTTTCCGTCCGCGACGGCAGACATGCTGGAACGGGCGGCGTTGACGCAAATCGATCGGCGCTTCTTGACCGCGGGCCCGGACATCACAGGACTCCAGGAATTGATCCTGTACGGATTGAAGGGTATTGCGGCCTACGCCGAACACGCCCGGCAACTCGGAAAGGAGAGCGATTCGGTATACGCCTCGCTGCACGAGGCCCTGGCGTTCCTGGCGAGGCCCAACCCCACAGTGGAAGAACTGCTCAGCATGGCCATGAAGACCGGCGAACTGAATCTACGCGTCATGGAACTGCTGGATGCGGCCAACACCGGCTCGTTCGGGCATCCCGAGCCGACGGAAGTGCGGGTGGAGCCGAGAAAAGGGAAAGCCATCGTGGTTTCCGGCCACGATCTGGCCGATCTCCGCGAACTGCTGGAGCAGACCGCCGGAAAGAGTATCAACGTCTATACGCACGGCGAGATGCTTCCCGCCCACGGCTATCCGGAACTGAAGAAGTATCCGCACCTGGCCGGCAACTACGGCGGGGCGTGGATGGATCAGGGCCCGGAATTCGACGCCTTCCCGGGGGCCATTCTGATGACCTCCAATTGCATTCAGCAGCCTCGGGACAACTATAAGGGCCGCATCTTCACGGCGGGTCCGGTGGCGTGGCCCGGAGTCACGCACATTGCCGGACGCGACTTTACGCCGTTGATCGAGGCGGCGCTCGCGGCCCCGGGATTTGAGAAAGACGGTCCGGACACGCGGATCCTGGTGGGTTTCGGACGCAATGCCGTGCTGGGCGCGGCGGGCGCGGTGATCGAAGGCGTGAAGAGCGGCGCGATCCGCCATTTCTTCCTGGTCGGCGGCTGCGACGGCGCCAAGCCGGGCCGCAACTACTACACCGAGTTCGCGCAGTCGGCGCCACAAGACACCGTCATTCTGACGCTGGGCTGCGGCAAGTACCGCTTCAATAAGCTGGATTTCGGCACGGTGGCGGGCCTGCCGCGCCTGCTGGACATCGGCCAGTGCAACGATGCCTACTCGGCCATCCAGATCGCCGTGGCGCTGGCGAATGCGTTCGGCTGCGGGGTGAACGACCTGCCGCTTTCGCTGGTGCTCTCCTGGTATGAGCAGAAGGCGGTGGCGATTCTGCTGACGCTGCTGCACCTGGGAATCAGGAACATTCGCCTCGGTCCCAGCCTGCCTGCGTTCGTCACACCGGCGGTGCTGAAGGTGCTGGTGGATAACTACAACATCATGCCGATTCAAACTGCTGAGCAGGACTTGGCCGCCATCCTCAACTAGCTTCTTCTCCCGAACCGGGGCAGGCCACGAAAGGCGATGGTCTGCCCCGCACACATCTCCTCCTCCAGCCGCCGTTCACTACGTGAACTCTCCGCGCGGGCTGGCCGATCCTTCATAATAACTAAGGACTGCGGGAGGGAAACTGGATCGCGGGTTCGCTCCGAGGACGACAAGGCCCGACTTCGATCCCGCCCTTCCGGAACTATGGAGTGCCATCAACCGCAAGGTCGCCTACCGATCGCCTCAACACTGCCCGCGCAATCTGGTAATCCCACTGTGCCGCGACCCGAGTTGCCTCCGCCCGCGCCAGTGCAGTCTCGGAGTCGAGCAGATCGGTAATGGTTCCGGCGCCGACCTTGTAACGCTCATTCGCCAACCGCAGACTTTCTTGCGCGTCTCTGACGAGGGCGTCGGTGGAGGCGACTACCGCAAAACTCTCCGTCAGCCTTGAGTAAGCGGTCCAGACCTTCTGGCGCACCGTCTGCGCCAAGCGTGCGGAATCGGCCTCCTCTTTGGATACCTCTGCCTTGGCCCTCGCCAGTTTGTGTTTGCGCGAGAACCCGTCGAACAACGGCAGGTCGAGCGACAGGCCTACCAGCCAATCTTTGTCATTTGGGAAGAATGTCGTGTCCTGCCATCCGAATCTCGCTTCGCCTCTCACCTTCGGACCGAACGCGCCCTTCGCCGCCGAGACTCCACTCCGGGAAGCGGCGATGCGCTGTTCAGCCGCTCTGATCTCGGGCCGCAACTCGACGGCCTTGTTCATTGCCTCTGTGAGGCTAATATCGTCCGGCCGCGTCAACTCACGGATGCGCGTGTCAATGTCCAACCGCGTTTCGACCGGCAGACCCATGGCGGTATTCAACCCGCCTCTGCCGATACGGACCAAGCTCTCTGCTCGCGCCAGAGTCAAGCCGGCGTCAGCGACCTCGACCTGGGCGCGCACTACATCAACCTGAGGCACCGCGCCGGCTTCCTTTTGTAATCTGGCCAGCCTCAGATGGTCTTCGGCGCGCCGGAGTGCTTCCTGCACCACCCTTGCTGTTTCCAGTGCAGCGACCAGCCCGAAATACGCCTGGTGGACTTCGAGTACGATGTCCTGACGTACGCGCGCGGCCTCTTCTTTTGCCACGCCTTCCCGAGCCTGGGCGGCTTTCAACTCTGCCCGCCGCTGTCCGAAGTCGAAAAGCGTGTAACGGGTGGCCACGCCAGAAAACCAATCATTGGTCGGTCCGATCAGGCTCGGGATACCCAGCCTTCCGATCCCGTTGGGCAGAAAGGCGTGCCGCTCCCAGCGGCTGTAACCGGCATTGAGTCCAAGGTCGGGATAAAAAGGCGCTCTCGCCTCCCCGACCGCTTCTTTCGCCACCGCGATTCCTTCGCTGGCGGCACGGTTTAGCGGGTTCTGGTCGAGTGCGATTCGAACGGCGGACTCCAGGTCCAGGGTCTTCCCCGTTGCCGGCAGGGCCGCATCCGGTCGCTGTGCGCCGGCGGGCGGGACGACTCCAATCAACAGAACCGCCAGCCAAATCCATTTGTGCGTCGGGGATAGCGTTTTGGGCATTCTCTTCTCCATCTGCATCTCTTTTGAAATCAAGCAAGCGTCTTATGGAAACGCTTCGCGGCCAGCCACAAGGTGAGGAATCCCATCACGGCCAGCGCCAACAACTGCGGCCATAGGATGCTCGGGCCTACTCCCTTCAAGAAGATCCCGCGGATGATCACCAGGAAGTATCGCAAGGGGTTCAAGTAGGTGAGCCACTGGACCAGCGGCGGCATGTTGGCGATCGGAAACATGAATCCCGACAGAAGCACCGCCGGCAAGTAGAAGAAAAACGTGCTCATCATCGCCTGCTGCTGCGTCTGGCTGACCGTGGAAATGAATAGGCCGATGGAGAGCGTTGTCAAAAGGTACAGAGCGGTCGCGACAAACAGCACCGCAAGGTTGCCGCGGATGGGCACCTCAAACCAGAACACACCGATGAGCGTGATGAGAATCACATCCGCAAAGCCGATCAGCGCAAATGGCACAGTCTTGCCGAGGATGAACTCGGCGGACGTGATCGGCGTGACCATGATCTGCTCCATGGTGCCGATCTCCTTCTCACGCACCACCGCCATGCTGGTGAGCATCAGCGTGATGAGCATGACGATGATAGCGATCACGCCCGGAACGTAGAAGTTGCGGCTCTCAAGGTTCTCGTTGAACCATGCCCGCGTTTCGACGACCACACGACCGGTTTGCCCGAGGGGGCCAGACGAACGGAGGATGCGTTGAGTCAATAGCTCCGTCGAAAACTGGCCGGCGATCCTGGAGCTGTAGTTGAGTACAATCCCGGCGGTATTCGAATCGGTGCCATCCACGATGACCTGCAACTGCGACGTCCTGCCGGCCCGGAGATCGTCCTCGAAGCCCTTGCTCATGCGCAGAACCGCCCCCACCTTGCCGCGATCCATCAGCTCGCGAACCCGGTCCTCAGAGTCCGTGTATTCCACGACGCTGAAGTACCCGGATTTCACGAACCGGCTCACGAGTTCGCGGCTGGCGACGCTGTTGTCCAGGTCATGGACCAGCGTTGCGACATTCTTCACGTCCGTGGTCACGGCGTAGCCGAAAACCAGCAGTTGAACGATAGGCATCAGAAAGATGACGCCCTTCATCCGGGGATCTCGAAAGATTTGGATGAACTCCTTAATGAGCATGTGTTTGATGCGTTCCCACATAATCACACCAGCTTCTTCTTGAACTTCAGGTTGGCAAACAGCACCATCGCGGCTCCGAACACAGTGAGTAGACCTGCTTCCAATGCCAGAATTTCCAGTCCAATACCTTTCAGGTAGATCCCTTTGAGCAGGGCGACAAAGTACCTCGCCGGAATCAGATAGGTCACTAACTGGATGGCATGCGGCATGTTGCCGATCGCGTACATGAACCCGGACAGCAGGAAGGACGGCAGAAATGTTAGTACCATGGCCAACTGGCTGGCTAGAAGTTGGCTTTTCGTGACGATGCTGATCACCATGCCGAGTGAGAGTGCGCCGGCCAGAAAGATGGCCGCCATTGCGAAGAGCAACGCCACATTTCCACTCAGGGGGACCCGGAATAGGAATTGGCCCATCACCACTGCCAGCAGGACGTCCAGCATGCCGATTGCGAAATACGGCAGGAGCTTCCCGAGGATCAGTTCCGAGCCCTTGAGTGGCGTCGAGATCAACTGCTCCATAGTGCCGCTCTCCCATTCACGGGCCACGGTCAAGGAAGTAAGCAGCGCGGCGATCACCATCATGATCACCGCGATCAAACCGGGGATAATGTAATTCTTCGACTCCATGTCGGCGTTGAACCATACCCTGGGGCGTAGATCCACGGGTGTTTGGATCATCCGGCCACCGGTCCTGCGGAGCGTGTTCACAGCCACGCCCTGCGAATAGGCCAAAGCGACCACATCGGCATAGCCCATAGCGATGGTTGCCGTGTTCGAGTCGCTGCCGTCGGCGATAATCTGCACCGGCGCCAGGCGCCCGGATTCGATACGGCCGGAGAAGTCACGAGGGATAATCAGCGCCATCAAGGCGCGACCGGAATCGACAGCTTGCTCCACTTCCGGGTAGTTGTGAACGTAGGATCGCAGTAAGAAGTAACGCGAACCGAGGAAACCGCTCACGAGTTGCCTGCTGGCCGGCGACTCGCTCTGGTCCCAAACCACCAGAGGCACGTTGTCCACGTCAAGGGTGAGCGCGTAACCGAAGAGCAAAAGCAGGAGCATGGGAATCGCGATTCCCATTCCCAGACTGCGGGGATCGCGGATGACGTGTATGAATTCTTTACGGGCAACTGCCCAAACGCGAAGCGGTTTCACTTGCGCACCTCCTGTTGGGGCTGGTCGGCGCGGTCGCGCGATTCGATCAGCGAAACGAAAACATCCTCGAGCGAAGGGGCGATCTTTTCGACGCTAGCCGTTGTACCCAGCAGGCTCCGAATATCGCTTATAGCCCTCCCCGCGTCCTGCGCGACCACGTGCAGGCCCTTCCCGAATAGCGCAACTTCCTGGATTCCGCGGAGCTTCTCTATCTCGCCCATGGCATCCTGGGGCCGCTCGCAAAGAACCTCCAGTACTTCCTCCTGCATGAATTCGGTCTTGAGCGTGTCGGGGCTTCCGATGGCGATTAGTTCCCCGCGATAGATCAAGCCAATGCGGTTGCAGTACTCGGCCTCATCCATGTAGTGGGTGGTCACGAAGGTGGTGACCCCCTTACCGGAGAGTTCGTAAATCAGGTCCCAGAATTGACGCCGGCTGACCGGATCTACCCCCGCGGTCGGCTCGTCGAGAAAGATGATGGGCGGCTCGTGCAAGATGGCGCATCCGAATGCGAGACGCTGCTTCCAGCCGCCGGAGAGGATGCCCGTGCGGGAATGGCGGCGATCCTGAAGACCAGCCATCTCGATTACCCACTCTTTGCGCTCCTTTTTCTTCTCGGGCGGGATACGATAGATGCCGCTGTAGAAATCGATGTTCTCCTCCACGGTGAGGTCCTCGTAGAGAGAGAACTTCTGGCTCATGTAGCCGATGTTGGCCTTGATCTTCTCCGCCTGGGTCCGAACGTCAAATCCCGCTACCGTTCCGGTGCCGCCCGTCGGCGCCAAAATCCCAGTCAGCATGCGGATCGTGGTCGACTTGCCCGCGCCATTCGGGCCGAGGAAGCCGAAGATCTCCCCCTTCCGCACCTCGAAGCTGACGCGGTTTACGGCGATGAAGCTGCCGAAGCGCTTCTCCAGGTTCTTTACGACGACGGCGGTTTCGTTGCTGCTCGCGTTCATGGTTTCAGTTCTTCCTTTCGCCGGCCAGGACCGATATGAAGACGTCTTCGAGCGCCGGCTCGATCGTGCGGACGCCACTGACGGAAAGGCCCGCGCCGACGAGCACTCGTTCCGCCTCCACCGCAGCCTGATCCGGGTGCTGTGCCACCAGGTGAATGCGGTCGCCGAACAGGCTTGCGGTGGCGGTGGTGAATTGTTCCCGTAGGATCGCGGTGGCTCTGCGCGGCTCCGAGGAGCGGATTTCCAGAATGGTTCCCTGCATCAGCTTCTTGACTTCGCCGGGTGTCCCTACAGCCAGGAGTTTCCCCCGGTGCATGAGTCCGACCCGGCCGCAACGCTCCGCCTCGTCCAGATACGCAGTCGAAACGAAGATGGTCACGTTCTCGCGAAGCAGTTGGTACAGGATGCGCCAGAAGTCGCGGCGCGAGACTGGGTCCACCCCGTTGGTCGGCTCGTCCAGGAATAGCACCTTGGGCGTATGGACCAGCGCGCAGGCCAGACCGAGTTTCTGTTTCATGCCCCCGGACAGCCTGCCAGCGTGACGCTTTTTGAAAGGCGTCATGTTGCTGAACGACAGCAAGCGCTCGATCTTCTGCTCCCGGCCTTTCTTCGGCACGCCGTAAATGTCGGCGTAGAACTCAAGATTCTCCATCACTGTCAGATCCGGGTAGAGGCCAAACCGCTGGCTCATATAGCCGATCTCTTGCTTGACCGCTTCCGGCTCCCGCAACACGTCATGGCCGGCGACCGATGCCTCGCCGGACGTGGGTTCCATGATGGAGGTGAGCAGCCGCATAGTGGTGGTCTTCCCGGCGCCGTCCGGCCCCACGAGACCGAAGATCTCCCCCTCCTCCACGGTCAGGTTCAGCCGGTCAACCGCCGTAAGATTGTCGAAGGATTTCGTCAGGGCCACGGCCTCAATTGCGTGCATCGGTGACCTCTCGGGCAAGCAGCGTCATCGACTTCCCCTGCGCCTTGGGAACTCGCGCCATGCTGGGGTTCCGCGACGGTGTGCCCATTCCCGGCCCGTCGAGTGTCCCCGCTTGCGTGTTCGTGTCCGGCCCAGTCAGTATCACGGCATCGGCGGGCATGCCAGGCTTCAGTTCCATGTTGGGGTTCTGGATGTCGATCTTGATGCGGTAAACCAGCTTCACCCTCTCTTTCTCCGTCTGAACATTCTTCGGGGTGAACTCCGCCTGGGAAGCGATGAAGGAGACCCGTCCGTCGTAACGCTTGCTGGGATAAGTGTCGGTGGTCACCCGCACCCGCTGGCCAACCTTGACGCGGCCGAGGTCGGTCTCACCGATGTAGGCCCGCAACCACAAGTTAACGAGGTCGCCCACCGTGACGACCGGTGTTCCGGGGGCCGCGTACATTCCGGCCTCAAGATTCTCCGAGAGGACCACGCCGCCGATGGGCGCCATCACGGTGGCGTAGCTCAGGCGCGTTTCAGCCACCGCAAGCGCCTGTCGGGCTTGTTCCAGGCGTGCGCGCGCCTGGTCGATCGTCTCGTGGCGGGGGCCTTTGGTGACCAGCGCCAGCCGTTCCGTGGTCTGCCTTAAGCCGGCGCGCGCCTGCTCGATCTGTTCCTTTCGAGGTCCCTCAATCACAAGCTTTGATCCCTCTTGGTCCTCACGGAATCGTGCCTTTGCGGCATCCAGCGCAGCCTGGGTGGCCTCGTACTCGCGGGTTGAGATGACATCATTCTTGTAGAGGGTCTTCTGCCGCGTGAACTCCGCCTCCAGCCGGTCCACATCTGCTTTCGCCCGCTCCACCGTCGCCTGATGCGCCGCGATGTCTTGCGGCCTGGATCCGGCCAGCAGTTCGTCGAGCCAGGCCTGGGTCTTATGGACGACAGCTTCTGCCTCGCTGATTTCTTCCGGACGGGAGCCCGCCACCAGTTCGGCTAACGCGGCTTGGGCGGTGTCGACTTCGGCGCGGCGCGCCGCGACCTCTTCCATGAGTTCGCTGCGGTCGAGCCTCGCCACCAGTTGACCAGCCGTAACAGTCTCGCCTTCGGAGACAGCGCGCTCCTCCAGCCGACCGGGGATCTTGAAGCTCACGTCGACGTCGGTGACCTCGATGTTTCCGGAAACGCGTATCGCCGTCGGATCGGTCTGGTGCGTGCTCCGGATGAACCTGTAGCTGACAACCGCAGCCACCGCCACTACCCCGAGCAGGATCAGCACCTTTTGCTTGCTTCTCACGCCTTCACCTCCTAAGTGAATGTACGTTCACTTCGCAGCCAAAAAAACTCACGATGCCTTGAGGGTCTCGCTAAACAGGTCCCAGGCTCTTTCGACGTGCTGGGTTACATCGAAGCCACCTTCGCTCAGGTGCCACAGGAGCGCTGCCGGCTGGATCAGCCCCAGGAACATCACTGACACGGTCCCAGGGTCAGCGTCGGGACGAATGTGGCCCTGTTGCTGCCCGCGAGAAACGATTTGCGCCACCTTTTTTAGGTACCCTTGGATGATCGAGTGGACCCGGGCCTTTCGTTCGGGGCGCCCGTTTTGGACCTCGTCCGAGAAAACAACGCTCAAAATCCCTTCGTTTTCCCGGATCAGCCGCACATGGGCCATCACCAGGCGTCGCAGAACCTGGAGTGCGTCCGTCGCGTCTTGGGAGGCCTGCACCACGTTGGCATTGAGGCGCTCGCGGATCAATTCCAGTACCGCATCCAGGAGTTCGTCTTTGCCTTCGAAGTGGCGATAGACCGCCGAAGGGACCAGCCCGACTCTCCGGGCGACCCGCGCGACACTGAGGCTCTTCAGGCCCCGGGTGGTGATCAGGCTTAACGCGGCCTGGGCCAGTTGTTCCTGTCGGATTTCGGTACCAAGCTTCTCTGTGCCCATCTCGCTCTTGTGAACTCCTATTCACATTCTCCAACAGCGTGACGGGGTGCGTCTGTGACTATAGTCACGCGAAATTACGGCGGCCGAGGCTAAGCTGATACTGGGCGTTGCGTCATGACGTGCGGTGCCCCGCCGGGCGTTGCACCGTCGTTTGCCCCACACAAAAAGGAGTATCGTAATGACGGCAACTCGTGTTTCCAGATCGCTCTCTGTTCTTGCGATCGGGTTCGTGTTTCTACTAATGCCCGCCACGGTTTTCGGCCACTGCGACGGGATCGATGGACCAGTCGTTAAGGCCGCTCAACAGGCGCTTGCCAAAGGCGACGTGAACCCAATCCTCATCTGGGTACAGGCCAACGATGAAGCGGAAATCAGAAGAGTGTTCGCTAAGACCTTGGCCGTACGCAAGCTGAATCCGGAGGCCAGGGAACTCGCCGATCTGTATTTCTTCGAAACGCTGGTTCGTATCCACCGCGCTGGCGAAGGCGCCCCGTACACCGGGCTGAAACCGGCCGGGCGCGACTTGGGACCGGCCATCCCCGCCGCGGATAAGGCTATCGAAACCGGGGCGCTCGAGCCGCTGTTAAAGTTGATCACAAGCGAATCCACCAACGGCCTCCGCGAGCGATTTCAGAAGGCCACCGCCGCAAAGAAGTTCAACGCGGAAGACGTAAAAGCAGGGCGGGAGTACGTGAAGGCGTACGTCGAATTCGTGCATTACGTCGAGGGGCTTCATGAATTCGTTCAAGGGAGCGACAACGGACACTCCGATAGTGCTGCCAAGCATCCTGAGCACTAGAAAAGGAGCGTACCATGGCTGATGCAATTCGAACGGCGCCGCGAGAGAATCGCGTCCTCCCTGGACCGGCGATCACGTTCGCGATCGCCGAAGAAATCAACCTGTTAAAACAAGAGGCGGAACATCGAGTTATCCAGAAGATGGTGGCCGGCATGGCGGTCCTGGCAGAGAGACTAGATGGGGAACCGGACTTAGAGGATGCCCCATGACCGTCGCCTCGGCCTGTGACAACCTCCGAAAGGACCACCGCGAGATGGAAACGTACCTTGATCGCCTGCTGGCGGTTTTGCGGCGACCCGGTCCTGAACTGATTGCGGAGGCACAGGCAGCCGTCCGGGACATTCGGCGCCTGTCCTCGATTCATTTCGAGAAGGAGGAGGTCATCTTCTATCCGAGCATACGACCGGAGTTCCCAGATCTGCTGGCTCAAATGGACGGGCAGCACGCGGACGTTCGCGAAGTGGAACAACACGTTGGGGACCTCCTGTCAGATCCGCCACCGGTTCCCGAGGCTCGCTGGCTGAATGATCTGCAGTTGTTCGGTACTGAACTCTGCGATCTTATCCAGCACCACATCATAGAGGAAGAAGATCAGTTGTTCCGCCTCGCTGAGAGCCGGCTCACGACGGAAGACCAGGAGCGTCTGGCCGTTGAAATGATGAAGGTCCACAACCGGCTGTCTGCGACCTGACCGGCACTCCGCGCGCAACTACCGTTCGTGAGCCGGCTCCGCAACAAGCAGGGTGTCATGGGATGTTCGGCTGCGACCACAGGCAAGCCATAGGCGGTCTCGATGAACGCCTTGAATTGCGCGGTGTAGGGGCATGGCGGATAGCCGACCACCAGCCCGGTAGCGAGGTGAATCGCCTCCGGTCTATTCACGATGAATTCGTCGCACATTAAGCACCTTCGCTATCTGCACCCCACGGGACTGTGCCAGAACTGTGCCAAAACCCATCCCCTTGACTGCCTTGGGCTTGCTTCTGAGCGAAAAGCAGATTCCCCAAGTTGTTGTAAACATGAAGAATGGGCACTAACAAATGGAGCCTTTGGAAGACACGCTTCTCCCTTGGGCGCAGGGGGTCGGGCGTTCAAATCGCCCCGCCCCGACCATATTTATCAAGGATTTACGTCAGCTTTCGCCTCCAAGTCCGCTGCAGTGTTCTTGGCAGTTTCCCATCGGTCGCCGCCTTCAGGTTCGCCTCAGTGGAAAGGTTGGTCAGGCGCAGATGAGGGTCGAGGTCGAGGTGAGAGCCAACTGGTGAATTTGGCGACCTCGGAGCCCGGCTGCGCTGGGGCCGTAGCTGCCCTGGGCACTGATCCAATCTTCAAGACTCGGGAGAAACGCAGCCTTCCAACTTCGCCAAAGGGGGCACCGCAACTGCCGAGCCTAGACGAGCCCGCAGACGGCGACTGCAGCATCGCGTTGATCCAAACCCCAGAAGTAGCGAGATGCCGTCAGAGGTCGTTCCAAAGGAACGTTTGAACACGAGCCGCCAAGAGATGCCTGAATGCAGTCGATCTGGTGGCTGAAGAGATCTTTCTCATGCTGCTGCGCTTCGGGTGGTACGGCCATTTTCCCAGCAAGGACGAGTGAGTTAAGCATTAGATGCGCATCCTCGGGATCTTGCAGATATAGCCTGATGTCGGCCAGTTGCTTGTTTGCGGGCATCATCAGCCAAGCCCAGAAGGTTGAAAGGTGGAGTTGCTTCAAGGCATGGTCGAAGTCACCTTCAGTGATGCCAGAGCGAAGTTGGCACCGTCGCGGATCACCGCTGGAACTGCGCAGATAGGCAATCAGCTCCAGTCGTTCGAGATCTGATGAGCACGAATGGAGCAAATGGGAGGCACGTGCCAAATGGGCGGCATTGGCCTCCTCCCTTACACGGCAACCAACCGCGGCAGGGGACTGCGCTCTCATCCGAGCCGACGCCGGACCCAATCGCTTGAGAAGTTTGAACATAGAAAGAGCTTGACCCCTTTAAATATGAAAACAACACTAACTTTCGATAACTTGTGCGCCGCCAACGCGCCGGAGAGCAAGCGGCGTTCGGGACGCGCTATGCCGGAATCACTCCAGTGGTTGCCAGTCGCAGAATAGACGACGAATCACCGCTAGAAGTTTGAAGTGAAGAGTCCCTGTTATGCTGAAATCAGTTTGCGAGGAATCTGTGGAAGCGTGGAGACAGTCAACCTTGACATATCTACGCCCGCGGTTCCGCCCGCCAAGGCATCAGTCGATTTCTGATAATTCTCAAGTGCCCGAACAAGCTGGATTACTCGCTGAATATGGTTGCGAAGCAAGCCAAGATCGCTTCTTCTCGTGCTGTCGTGAAACGGAATCGGCAAATTAGATCCTCAATCCGCCTATGTGCAACTCTATTTTAACATATCAGAGTAATCCTTAGGATTTTTCCTTAGCTCCGCAAATAGGGGTAGCTGCGTAAAGGTTTAGGATGAATTGTTGTAGCTGTCGAGAGCCTCCGCTTTCAACAGGTCGGCAACAACTAATTGCCCCGTAAGTATTTGAAAACAAGCTACTTATTTAGCTCCCCATCAGCCTTGGGCGCAGGGGGTCGAGCCTTCAAATCGCCCCGCCCCGACCAATTCTCCTGCCGATTCCAAAAGAAGGCTCTACGGCTCG
The DNA here is from genome assembly GCA_003136215.1 of Bryobacterales bacterium. Classification (GTDB taxonomy): domain Bacteria; phylum Acidobacteriota; class Terriglobia; order Bryobacterales; family Bryobacteraceae; genus Solibacter. The sequence goes on along the minus strand of PLDO01000563.1, from coordinate 3,968 downwards.
GCTCTACGTCAAAGACCGAGGCTCGCCTGGTGGCGTCCCAACGGAGACCATCAGTAGAAGGATCTCTGACTCATTGAGAAGACCACGCGGGCGGAGGGTTTACCATGGGAAATAGCATTGCCGTATCGGCCATTCGGATGATGATCATCGACGATCGTCCAGTGTGCGTGCGGCACCGGCGAGTACGCTGGGTACATGAGGCTGGAGGAAAGGTATGGTGGACTCCATGAGAATGATTACGCGGTTGGCTGCCTGTCTCCTGGCCGTGATGGCGTGCCATGCCCAACAAGCGTCCCGGCCGCCGGACATGGTATTGGCGAACGACCGGCTGGAGCTGACGATCCTGGGGACCGGCGGCACGTTCTCTAAACTGCTGCTGCGCGACGGAGAGCCTGTCAGTCCGCTGGCAACGATCGGTCATTTTCTTGCGTTGGATGGATTCGGCGCGCCGTCCGACCAGGAGCGCGCCGCAGGCATGCCCTTCCACGGCGAGGCCTCCAAGCAGGTGGTAAAAGTGATCGCATCGCGGAATTCCGGACCCGTGCGCTCAATCATCCTCGAGACTCTGCTTCCGCTGGCGCAGGAGACGCTCACGCGGACCATCGAAATGGTGGAGGGTGAGAACGTCGTCTACATCACCAGCGACCTGGCGAGCGGGCTTGCCGCGGACCGGCCGATTTCGTGGGCTGAGCACGCCACCATCGGCCCTCCCTACCTCGAGAAGGGCAAAACCGTGGTGGATATGCCCGCGCTGAATTGCCGTGTGCGGCCGTTCAAGCCCGGGCCAATTCCCGGGCGGCTGGTGTACGAACGCGACTTCCAATGGCCCTTGGCGCCTACCAACGACAACGGGCAGGCCGACCTGCGGCTGGTTCCGGCGGACCACAACTATCTGGACCTGGCGAGCTGTCAAATGGACCCAAAGCGCAACCTGGCGTTTGTCACGGCACTCCACCTGGACAAGCATCTCTTGTTCGGATATGTTTTCCGGCGGCAGGATTATCCGTGGCTGATGAGTTGGATGAACTACACAGGCGATAGCCAGGCGGCGCGCGGCATGGAATTCTCCACGCAGCCGTTCGATATTTCACACACGGAGACAGTGGCCATGAGTCCGCTATTTGGCACACCCACATTCCGCTGGCTGCCGGCGAAAGCCACGCTCCAGACGCGCTTTCTGCTGTTCTATGTGCGAACGCCCGAAGACTTCACCCGCATCGACGACGTGGTGCTGGAGGGCGGAAAGATCACCGTCGTCGATCGATCGGGGCTGCGGTTGGTACTGCCTGCCTCGCGGGGACTGTAGACTGGATTGTTACCCGTTCGTGTCCCAACTGCACGCGTGCATGTCTCCGGTCTTCTGGAACTGTTCATGCATTCGGAACGCCGCCGACAAAGTGTGCGGCGTGTGGCCGCCTTCCACGATGGTCAGGTAGCTGCGCAGCAGTTCGCGATACTCGGGATGCGCGCACCGGTCGATGATCTCGTTGGCGCGTTCGAACGGCGACTTCCCGCGCAGGTCCGCCACGCCGAATTCGGTGGCGATGATCTGCACCGAGTGCTCGCTGTGGTCGACGTGCGAAACCAGCGGCACAATCGTGCTGATCTTGCCCCCCTTGGCCACCGACGGACAGGTGAATATCGACAGATAGGCATTGCGCGTGAAATCGCCCGACCCGCCGATGCCGTTCATCAGCTTCCGCCCCATCACGTGGGTGCTGTTCACGTTGCCGAAAATGTCCACTTCGATGGCGGTGTTGATGGAGATGATGCCTAAGCGCCGGATCACTTCCGGACTGTTGCTGATCTCCTGCGGCCGCAGCAGGACGCGGGAACGGAACCACTTCAGATTGTCGTAGACCCGCTTCAGCACGGCGGGCGTGACGGTGAAGGAGCAACTGCTGGCAAACGTGACGCGCTCCTGCTCAATCAGGTCGACTACCGAATCCTGAATCACCTCGGTATACATCTCGAACGGCGGGATCCCGGGATGAGTGCCGAGTGCGCCCAGCACGGAATTGGCAATGTCGCCCACGCCGGACTGAATGGGCAGGAACGGTTTGGGAATCATCCCATCGGCGAATTGGGCAGCCAGGAACTCGGCGACGTTGTAGCCGAGCGTTTCCGTCAGCGGGCTGACCTCGCTGAATCCGCGAGCTTCGTCCTCCAGATCCGTTTCCACCACCCCCATGATCTTGGCCGGGTCGATGGTGATGATGGGAGAGCCGATCCGGTCCGATGGTTTATAAATCGGAATCTGCTTGCGATGAGGCGGATCGGCCGGCTCATAGATGTCGTGCAGCCCCAGGATGGTGGCCGGATGATGCCGGTTGAGTTCGACGATGACCCTGTCCGCCATGTTGCAAAAGGTGGGCGCGGCGCCCACTCCGCTGGTGAGCACGATGCCACCGCCCGTGGTGATATCGGCGGCTTCCACCACGGCCACGTCCACCGGACCGAGGAAGCCGTAGCGCGTCACCTGCGGCATCACCGAAAGGTGCAGGTCGAAGAAGCGCGTCTTTCCCGCGTTGATGCGGTCGCGCAGGTCGCTGTTGGTCTGATAGGGCGTGCGAAACTTCATCGCCATCGCCTTGGACAGGGCGCCATCCAGCGAAGGGCCGGTGGAGGCGCCGGTCAGGACGCCAATCTGGAACTCCTGCCCGGCATTATGAGCGGCGATGGCGCGTTCGGCAAGCGCCAGCGGAATCGCTTTCGGCGCGCCGGCCGGCGTGAATCCGCTGAAACCCACGTTTTGTCCGTTGTCGATCAAAGAGGCAGCTTCGGCTGCGGTAAGTAAGGGAAATGTCATAAAGTCTCTTTTGGTTATTCGTCATCGGCGGGCTGCACGCGGAAGAGCGCCAGAAGTTCGCGCGCCGCGGCGAATGGCGTCATCCGCCCCCCATGGACCGCTTCCCGCAGCAGCGGCAGCCGCTCTGCCACCGCGCGGTTCCGGCGGAACAGCGCCTCCAGACCCAACATCGTCAACTCGTTCATCCAATCGAGCGCCTGCTGGTTGCGGAGCTTTGCCAGGAAGCCATTACCCTCCAGCAGTTCCCGATGTTCCAGCACCATCCGCCACACATCGGCGATCCCCTCTTTGTTGATCGCCGAGCAGGTCAGCACTCGCGGCGTCCAGCCGTCGGCCGAGGCCGGGAACAGATGCAGCGCGCCCGAGTATTCGATGCGCGCCCGCTCGGCCTTCGGCTTGTTGTCGCCGTCCGCTTTGTTGATCGCCATGCCATCGAGCATCTCGATGATGCCGCGCTTCATGCCCTGCAACTCGTCGCCCGCGCCGGCCAGCATCAGGAGCAGGAAGAAATCGGTCATCGACCGGACCGCCGTCTCGCTCTGTCCCACCCCCACCGTCTCTACCAGGATGTTGCGATAGCCGGCTGCCTCGCACAGCAGGATGGTTTCCCGCGTCCGGCGGGCCACGCCGCCCAGGTGCCCCTGCGACGGCGAGGGGCGAATGAACGCCCGCTCCTCCACCGCCAGCCGCTCCATGCGAGTCTTGTCGCCTAGAATGCTGCCGCCCGAGATGGCGCTCGATGGGTCCACGCTCAACACGGCGACGTTCTCGCCGCGGTCGCGGATCAGGTGCATGCCGAGGGCATCGATGAATGTGCTCTTACCCACGCCGGGCACACCCGTAATCCCTACCCTCAGCGCATGGCCGGTGTGTGGCAGCACAGCGTCCAGCAGCCGCGCCGCCAGTTCGCCGTCGGAAGGCAGATTACTCTCAATCACCGTGATGGCGCGAGCCAGCACCATCCGGTCGCCGCCCAGCACGCCTGCGACATAACGATCGAGTGGGAGGCGCCGGGCCATTACCGGCACTCCGGCAGTGGTTCGCAGGCGGAAGCGCCTGCGCCACCAACTGCAAGTCCTGTGTTGGTGGGGCAGGCTTCAGCCTGCCAGCTCTTATTACTCTCGCGTTCCAGCGGCAGACGCCTGGCCATTACCGGCAC
>PLDO01000053.1 GCA_003136215.1 Bryobacterales bacterium | reverse complement strand
GTGGCTGATTCTGCTTCTTATTTGTGGGATTCTTGCCATCTTGAGGGTACTCATTGAATAGCCACGGATGGACACGGATGCACACGGATCGGAATCGGATGTAACGGAAGCCGTAATTGGCTCCGCCTTCGAGGTTGCCAATGTGCTGGGTGCCGGATTCCTCGAGAAGGTCTATGAACGGGTCCGGCTGCGGCAGCTTGCGTTCCGTAGCTCTGTTCCCAAATACGCACGCAAACCCTGTCTACACTAGTGGTAGGATATGGCCAATTGGAGCGCGACAGATGCCACTCCATCGGGCGCAGCCGCGCGCCCGCGTGAACGCTGTATCCAGAAGTCCTGTAGACGGGCGAATGTCCCGCTGGAGTGCAACCATGATGGAACGTCGTGATCTTCTGAGAGCCTCCGCTGTCTGGACGGCCGCCTCCTACAGCCGTGTCTTCGGCGCAAACGAGCGTATTCGTATCGCCGGTCTCGGCGTGGGCGGGCGCGCTACCTACCTGCTGGGCCTGGCAGCCCGGGCGGAGAATACCGAGATCGTAGCGGTCTGCGATGTCTCCGAGACCCGTCGCCTGGCGGCGAAAGAGAAGTTCTCTCCCGGCGGCAAGGAATATCTGGATTACAGAGAAGTGCTTGGACGCAACGACATCGACGGCGTCGTGATCGGAGCTCCGGACCATTGGCACGTTCCCATGACGGTGGACGCGGTGAGGGCGGGCAAGGACGTGTACGTCGAGAAGCCCATCAGCCACACCATCGAAGAGGGCGAGCGGGTGGAGAAGGCGGTGCTCAACTCGAAACAGATCGTGCAAGTGGGCTATCAGCAGCGAAGTTGGCCCCATTTCCTCCAGGCGAGGGAAATTGTCGCTGAAGGCAAGCTCGGCAAGATCTCACTGGTGCTGACTTCCTGGTATCAGGACTACGTCCTCGACCAGACGCTGCCCCACCTGGACGCCTCCAAAATCGATTGGAAACGGTTCTTGGGCTCGGCGCCCGATCAGCCCTTCGATGCGCTGCGCTGCGCGCGATGGCGTTGGTTCTGGGATTTCGGCGGTGGCCATTTGACCGACCTGTACTCACATTATGGCGACGTGGTGCAGTGGTATATGGAACAGTATGCGCCGGTCACCGCGCAGGCAACCGGAAACCGCAATGCGCTGCCGCAGTTCGAGTGCCCCGACACCATTAACGCGGCTTGGGAGTACCCGGGATTCACCATGGTGTACAACGGCGCGCTGAATGGCTCGCTCGATGGCGGCAACATCGTTTTTCGCGGTCACCGCGCCACCATGAAGTTGAACCGCGATGGATTCGCGGTGTACCCGGAAGGCAAGGTGCAGCGGGAATTGACGCGTTGGCCGGAGCCGGAGATCGCCGTGAAATCGCCGGCCGACGGTACCGTTGCACACATGCAGAACTTCCTCGACTGCGTGCGAAGCCGCAACCCTCCGAACGCCTCGATACGGCCTGCTGTGGCTATCGCGCGCGCGGCGCACCTGGCCAACACGGCCTGGCGCAAGGGAACAGTCTGGTCGGCCTGATCGGCCTGATCGGGCTCGCGGCGAAAGTGCGCCTCATGGTGTAGAATCGACTGCGTGAAGGCGTACTTCACGGTCCACGACGGAAACACACGAAGCATCCCCCCATGAAAATCGAGACATTTATCTGGCTCTTCCTGCTGATGCCGTGGTTGCCCGCTCAGCCGCCGGCGCGCTCCCCCAGGACGTTTGCAACGCACTGCACCATCTGCCACGGTGGCGATGCCAATGGTACGGACCGCGCTGTCGGCATCCTCCCCTTCCTCACTTCGCATTCCGACGGGGAACTTGCCGATCTGGTGCGCAACGGCCGCCTCGACAGGGGCATGCCCAAGTTCGATTTCAACGACGCCGAGATGAAGGTGCTGACGGAACACCTTCGCGGTCTGGCCTCTGGCGCAATCGCCGCCGCGGCGCGACCGGGCCGCGGTGGCCGCGGCGGACCCTCCCAGCCGCAACCCGTGAACCTGAAACTTCAGGATGGCCGCACGCTGGCCGGCACACTGACCACTTCGACCCCGTTCAGTGCCACCCTGTTGACCGCGGACGGCAAATTCCACCTGCTGGCGCGTAACGGCGAAACCTGGGCGGAGCGCCCGATTGAGCCCAAAGCCGACTGGCCCCATTACGATGGCAGCTACACGGGGAACCGTTATAGTCCGCTCCAACAGATTCATGCGGCCAATGTGCAGCGCCTGGCCCCCGCCTGGATATTTCCGGTTCCCGGCGCGCCGCGGTTGGAGGTCACTCCGGTGGTCGTGGACGGCGTCATGTACATCACCGGCGCCAACCAGGCTTATGCGCTCGACGCCACCACGGGCCGCCAGATCTGGTCGTTCCGTACGCCGCGTACTTCGGGCCTTCTCAGCGAGGCTGGCGGCGGCGCCAATCGTGGCGTTGCGCTCTTCGGAAACCGTGTCTTCATGATCACCGACAACGCGCATCTGCTCGCGCTGGACCGGCTCACCGGCCGCAAAGTGTGGGATGTCACGATGGGGGACACAAAAGAGGGCTACAGCGCGACCGCCGCTCCACTCGTGATCGGCGATCTGGTGCTCTCCGGTATCGCCGGAGGCGAGGAAGGCGCACGCGGCTTTGTGGATGCCTATCGGGTAGCCGGCGGCGAGCGTGCCTGGCGCTTCTGGACCATCCCGCGGCGAGGCGAGAAAGGCTCGGAGACCTGGATCGGGAACGCTCTCGAACACGGTTGCGGCGCCACCTGGCTCACCGGTTCTTACGACGAGGGCCTCGGGTTGACCTACTGGGCAACGGGCAATCCCTGCCCGGATTTCAACGGCGACGAGCGCAAGGGCGACAACCTGTACACCAACAGCGTGGTCGCGCTCGACGTGAAAACCGGGGCCATGAAATGGTACTTCCAATTCACGCCGCACGACACGCACGACTGGGATGCCACCGGGCCGCTGATCCTGCTGGACGAACCATGGCAGGGGCGGCAGCGCAAGCTGATGGTGCATGCCGATGTTAACGGCTTCTTCTTCGTCCTCGATCGCACGAACGGAGAATTACTCCTCGCCACTCCCCTGGGCAATCAAAACTGGACCACTGGATACGGAAAGGATGGCCGCCCCGTGGTGACCGATCGCTTCGAGAGCACAATCGAAGGAACGCTGACATGCCAGACCGGAACCCCGAAATGGGCCTCGTCATCCTTGGACCCGGTGTCGAAATTGTTGTTCGTGCGGCTTTCCGAAGGCTGCTCTGCAATCCGCAAGGATCCCACGCCTCCCGAAATGGGCCAGCGGTTCTTTGGCGGGGACTTCGGACCTCCAGGGGCCAGCCGGAGCTTTATCCACGCCGTGGACATCCACACCGGCTCAACTGCGTGGGAGTATCCCCTGCTCAGCGGCGGTTGGGGCGGTTCCGGCACACTCGCGACTGCCGGCGGACTCGTCTTCTTCGGCGAGAACGGCGGCACCTTCACGGCGCTGGACTCCAGAACCGGAATCCCCGTCTGGCATTTCGAAACCGGCCAGTCCTGGCAGGCTTCCCCCATGACCTACATGGTCGGCGGCACACAATATGTGGTTCTTGCCGGAAATGGCGGAGTCTTTAGTTTTGCTCTGACGCCATAAATCGGAAGCGGCCCCGCGCGCTGAGGGGGGGCCGCCTGCAAGCCTCCGGTACCATCTCCCGGGCTGGAAGACGAACGCCATCCCCGTAGCGTCACACGAAGCCGTTGGTAACTGAGCGCCCGCACCTGGCCGTCGCTGTATTCGTTGATTTCGAAATGCAGATGCCTGCCATGCCCGGCCTGCGATGCGTTCAATCCACTGTGCCCTACATCGCCGAGACGTTCACCGGCAGCTACCAGGTCCCCGGAGGACACTTTCACGGAGTTCAGGTGGCAATATCGATAGAACCGGTCCCGATCGGGGTCGAACACGATGACCGCATTGCCGCCTTTGCGCGACGTTGTCGAGAACAGGTTCTCCGGGATCCAATCTCTGTCGGCGAGAACCACCACGCCTCGCGAAACGGCGATCACCGGGGTGCCTTCCGGCGCGAACAGGTCGATCGCATACCGGTGGCTTCGCCGCCCGCTCACCGCAAGGTAGGCGACAGGCTTGACGTAGCGCTGTGGGCCCGGCGCGCCGGATCGTGACCAGATCTCGTGCAGCAGTTGCACGAAACGCGCCTTTGCCCCGGACGTCAACAGGTTGCTGATCTGTGCGATGATCCGTCGTTCGGGCGCGGCGCTGCTCCGGTCCGCCGGAAAATCGTCGAGGAAACCGTCGTGATAATAGAACGCGGAAACCAGGTACGGGCTGGCAAGAACGTTGCTCGTAGTCAGGTCTTCGAGAATCTGCCTTGCCTTGACGACCTCATCCGCTACGCGCGCATCCACTTCCGCGTTGGGCACCACGTCGAGGCTTGCCGGACGCGAGACAGGACGTCGCCGCTTCGCAACGTATCCTCCCGCCGGTTGAGCCAACCAACAGGCGATCAGAACGAGCGTCGCTACCTTGGGAATGTGTGACGACATGCACCAGCCGCCTCGAGATCGCCGATAGCCACACGCTTCGAGCACGTCGGCAAACCTGCCCGCATTTTAGCCTCTTTCTCGCTTGGGAGATTTCTACGGCAACTCGATCTTGAGCGCCTGCGGCCCGGTCACCGTATCGCCTAGCACGAGGTAGACCAGCCAGTCGCCGGCCGTCGCACGCCCGGCCAAAGCGCCCCGCAGGTCCAGCGTGAACGCGGCCTCCACGTTTCCGGCGCCGGCAGGCGCCGCGGGCGCCGCCAGATCCAGCAGCACGGGCTGTAGCCTGTCTAACTGCACCAGCAGCAGCGATGCCGCCAACACCAGTGGATGGCTGGCGCCCGGCGGCGCGTCAATGAAGGTCACGCGCTGGCGCGGCAGACGCACCTCGGCACGCAGCAGTGCCGGCGCGCCCGCGACCGTGGTGGGCACGCGCAGAGCGACCCCGGGGGCACCGGCGTGGGCGGGGGCGGGTAGCACGGCCATGCGGCCCGGACCGCGCAGCGACGCGCCGGCGCCCGGCGCGTCATCCGTACTTGAGGCATCGACCACGACGGTATTGGACACGAGGTCATAATCCAGAAACGTGACGGCGAGGCGTCCTTCCACGAAATGCCGCGGGAACCAGTCCAACAGGTCGTACCGGCGCACGCCGATCAGGGAAAGGCCGGCATTGAAATCGTTGGGCGGCGGGCCGCTGCGCGAGGGTTGCAGCACGGGCATGCGCCGGCCCTTGTCCAACGGCGCGACGAGGTCGATCGCCCCGGTATCGAGGTTGGACACGATCAGCACGCGGTTCTGGGCGGCGTGCACTTCCCATTCGCGCCGGTTGCCGCGCACCTCGGCCAGCAGCACGGGGCAGGTGGTGCGCCGGCGCCAGTCCACCCGGGGGGGGGCGCCGATGGCGCGCAGTTCGGGCAAGGGCGCGCGCCGGCCGGGCTGAGGCGGCCCCTGCACGAGGCTGGCAACGCGCGTCTGAAGCGCCCTGGTGGCCGCGTCATCGAGCGCAAAAAATTCCTCGTCCGGAAGGGCGAGTGTCCGGATCACGGTCGCCGACGATTCAGGGCTCATAGATCGCACACTTTCCTGGGCATTCGAGTTGGCTGCTACGCTGCCGGCGGCGGCCAGCACGAGGGCCCAACACCCCGCATGTGACCAGCACCGTTTCATTTCAGATTAGACATGTCCTCCACCAGCAGGTACGGGTGACAGTTGGGGCAATAGCGATTCAGGGATCCGGGGATCGGACCGCTTCGGTACATGACGCACTTGTCCGTATTGTAGAGACAATGGCCGCCTTCGGCGATGTAAGGGTCCAGCAACGGGTTCACAGGTATGCCCGCGGCTGGCGGAAGACCGCCCGGGTTGGCGCTGCTGACGTTGGCGGTTTGATGGAACCCATGCCCCACTTCGTGCACCAGGGTGTTCTGGTAGTCGCCGGACGCCTTCGGGTCGAATACGGCCACCACGGATGCAGGGATGTTGATGGCGTAGCCCCCCAGAAATTCCGAATCGGCACCCAGCACCACCAGATTGCCGATCTGGATTCTGGTGGTGGCGGTGGTCGCTCCAGCCGCCGCCGGCAGGCCCACGCTCACCTCGTGGAGTGAGTTGCGCTTGGAATCGATGGACACATCGCCGGCAGCCAGGGGCTGCGCCGGACCCTGGGAGACGTAGGCGCCGCTGACGGGGTGCAGATCGAATGCCTCCCAGGTGCCGCTGACCAGGAGCGCCCCACCCTGGACGGGCGGATCGCAGACCAGCGCATCGGTCGCGACGTTCTGCGGAAAGTCCCCTGGAGCCAGATCGAAATTCGCTACCGCCGCACTGGAACGTTCGTTGCCCCAATTGTAATCGCAGGTGAGGATCGCGATCTTCAGCGGATGCTCGGTTTCGGCGGCCACTCTATTGAGGAACTGTCCCTGATTGGCATCGCTGGCATTGAATCTCAGCTTCTTGCTGCCATTCACCTTGAACATGTATTCGGGCATCAGGCTGGGCAGCGCCGGAGGCTGAAGGTCCGCCGTGGTGAGGTGGATGGACGGGCGCTTGAGCATCTCGGCCCGCACGCGGCCGTAGACCCCCTCGGCCGTGGTCGACGACGGATATTTGCGCCCCGGGACCTTGACCTTCTGATAGGCGAACTTGCGCCACACCTTGATCTGCACGTCGGCAAGCTTGGGCTTGCGCTCTTCCAGCGTCGCGTGGCCGTGCACATAGGCGGCCAGGTGCGGATCCTGCGCGATATATGCGGCGGGCAGGAACCTGTCGCCACCGAAGCGCGAAAGCACCAGGTCGCAGTCGGCCTGACCCTGCGCGTCGGTGTCCTGGGTTTTGTGCAGCAGATCGGTTGCGTTGACCTTGTCCTTGTGCTTGACATCGGCGGTGATCCCGTTCCAGACCCAGGCGGCGGGCAGGTCGACGCCCCAGTTCTTCTCTACCAGGTTGCCTTTGTCCGGGCTGAGCATGAAGTGCAGCGTGATGCCGGCGATGGGTTGGCTGAGTTTGGCGCGGATGGTCACCGTGCGCCCCGGATCGCCGGCCTGGTAGTTGATGTACCAGCGCCGCTTGGAAGCGTTCCAGGGCTGGGGCTGGCCGGCCGCCGGCGTGGTGTACTCGAGCGCCACCTTGGCAATCTTCACCACCGTAAAGCGCGCCCAATCGGCGTTCTTCTTAGGCCCCTTCGATAATCCGCCGGAGGCCCGGTCCAGGCCCACGGAGAGACGCGTGCCGCGAATTTCGCCGCTGGCGCTGGCGCCCTCGATCCACAGCGTCTGGTCGGCCGCCCTGAGCACGCCGACCTTGCTGTTGAGCGGAAGCGACTGGCGCGCTCCGTCCACTTCCGCGTCGTAGGCGCGCAGGGCGGAAGGGTCGGAAGCCAGCACAATCTTGTAATCGTCAGTGCCGGGGGGCCATTCGGCCGCGGTCAGCTTCAAGACCGCCTTGGCGCGTCCGTGGTTCTTTTTGACTTTCACATGCAGCAGGCGGCCCACGCGCACCTTGTCGTTATCGCTCAGCACCACCTGGGCGGGAATCAGGTTAATGTTCTCCAGGTCCGTGCAATGCCCGGTCAGGGGGTAGGTGTCGGCCGCCACGTTGACCGCGGTAGCGTGCTGGTAGACCTCCAGATCAATGGCCACCACGCCCATATCCTCGGTGGCCGGGGGATCGACCACGACGCGCGCGTCGGGGGAAGGGTCGAGCGTCAGGCTCAGCGTGAACCGGCCGCGCGTGGTGCCGCGCAGGTACAGTTTCAGGGGCGGGCTGGCGGTGAGTTGGGCATGCGTCAGGTTCCCCACCAGCGGCTGGGTGCAGTCGGCGTCGAGAAAAACGCTGCAGTTGGGCGCCCCCAGCGTGCCACCGCCGTTGTAGGGCGGCGCATCCTCGCTCATCTCCAGGGAAACTTCGATTTTTGTGGCGTCGGGCCGCAGCAGATCGCCGGCCGCCTCGCCGGCGGCCGTCTGGTATTGCGCCAGGTCGCGGTCGAATACCACCGCTTTGTACTCCACCTGGAGCTTGGGCTTGACGAGGTTGACGGGCTTGACTTCGAGCTCCAGCGTCCGCTTGTCGCCCTGGGCCAGGGTGACCGTCTGGGTCTCGCCGGTGGTGTAGTATTTCGTGTCGTCGGGCGCCACCAGGGTGCTGACCGTGACCGCGTAGGTGCCGGGCAGCACATAAGAGAAATCGGCCACGCCGGTGCCCGCGGCCGAAGCCTGGGTCAGCGCGGACGCGGTGACGGTGGCCTGCACCGTACGCCGCTTGCCCTCGACCATGGCGTAGACTTTGACCTTGAGCTGCGGATCCCTGTTGGCTTTGCAGGGCGCCACCGGGGCCACGACCCCAGCGCCGCCGCCCGGCAACATGGCGGCCACGCCCACGGCAGCGGCTTTGCTTTTTCCCGACATGGCTAGGCTGACGTCAGCGACATTTCCAGGTGCTCGCGCGCCGCCCCTTCCAGCCGTGCGGCGCGGTCGCCATCCCGGTCGTCTCCCGGAGCGGGATGCAGAATGGCGCCGGCCCAGCCGTGCAGCGGATCGTGCTCGAAGCCGCTGCCCAGCATGAAGGAGAGCAGCACGAACAGGAATTCACCGCCCGGCCCCCACAGGCCCAGATCCCGCGCGCGGAGGCGCTGCCGCGCGACATTCAGGGCGGTCAGGGCGTACCCTTGGAACGCGAACTTTTGTGGGTACAGGGCGCGCAGCCGCTGGCAGGCATCGTCGACGGCCGCCTCGTCCTCCAATGCCGGCAGGGAGGTGAAATCGACGGCGCGCATGCGCAGCAGCGCGCGCACCACCAGTTCGGCGTTTTCGCCGGCGGTCTTGCCCAGGTACTCGAGCGTATATGCGAAGAGACTGTCGAGCCGGTCACCGGGCTCGGACTCCGCAACCGAATTCAGGAATTCGCGCACCCACGGCAGTTGCGGATCGATGGCAAAATCGACCCCCAGGATCATCGCCAGCGACAACCAGACGGCGATCTCGCGGCGGCTGGTGAAGCCGTTGGCAAGCGCCGCCCGCGCTCCGGAGTTGACCCAGCGCAGCATGGCGGCCCCTCCGCCGGCCTGGCGGCATTCGCGCGGATAGGCTCGCATGAAGACATCGCACAACTCCGCTTCAAAACGCTCCTGGACATTATTGCCCAGCACCTTCATCTGCGCTTCCCGAATCACCCACATCGTCGCCCCGTCACTCTCATAAGTGCGCGCTGTCCCAAAGCCGTTCACAGAACGGACCGGCCTGCGCGTGGGCAAACATCCCCGCGGCTTGCTGCCGCCGGGTCTGGCCCCACGCCCCCCGCTCTTGAAATGCAGGCGCAACAATTCACCACTGCGTGATTATAGCTCCTCTTCCAACCCCAGGGCATAAGGGGGGAGAATTCTATTCTGCGCTGGCCGCGGCGTGACTGGCACGCTTCATTTCCGAGACTGCATCCGCCAATTGCGGTATCATAACTTTCGGGAAATTTCGGGAAAATCGGAATGCGCGTGCCTGTTGGAAGCGACGGGTGGTATCTCTGCGACGGGAGAGATCAGCCGGATCACGAATACATCGAGTTCCGGGGGAGTAACGCGCTTGCCCTGCAATGGGCGAACCAGTTTCGCGATGATCTCTTTGCCTTCGGCGCCCTGCGTCGCCTGTTCTGCGGCACATTTCCGCCGCGGAGTGACGAAGAGATTGCCCAGGAAGTGGCTTGGCGATTGACCAGCGGCGCATGGCTTGCGCGGCGGCGCCGGGACGAGAGGGCCTCTCCCGGCGGCGGAGCGCCTGTAGAAGTGGCGGTGCCCTTTTCGAAGCAAGACCGGCGCCCGCCGCCATCCACGCCCAGTCAGGGTCCGGACGCGCCGTTGTTTCCCGGCGATATCGATCCCATGGCAATCGCCGAAGCGCAAAGGAACGCGGCCGCTTTAGGCATACCGTTTTGTGAGGAATGCCTCAGGGCCCAGTTGGCAAACAGGTAATCAGGCTATGCTGGACGCTTCGGTAGTTCGAATCCTCGATGCTCTCTGGCCACCCGGCCTGCCGGCGCGCATGGCAGTCTTCGCGATTGTCGACGGAGCGCGAGATGAACGCATCTACGCCGCCGTACGCGGTACGTTCCTGTTTAAGGACTGCCTCTACTCGGGCGACCTTCCGTGGCAGCTGCAGATGACCGCCCCCTATCTCATACAACTGGAGAGGGAGGATCGCTTCTCGCGGTTTCTCATCGAAACGGGGTGGGGCCGTAGTTGGGCAACCTTCGTACGCACCGAGACCGGCATCAAACAATTGCGGCGGCACTTGCGCGAGTTCCTGCGCGTGTGCGACGAGTCCGGAAGGCGCTTGATCTTCCGCTACTACGACCCACGCGTCCTTCGGGTCTATCTCCCGACGTGCCGGCCGGCCGAACTCGACACCTTCTTCGGGCCGGTCAGCGCCTTCATAACCGAAGGCGAATACCCGGGCGAGATCCTCGAATTCCGAAACGAGCACGGCAAGCTCGCATCCGCCGCGCGGGCGTCTTAGGCCGACGCGCCGGCGATCCCTGCCAAGACCAGCTTCCGAAGTAGTGGAAGAGTGCGCGGCCCTACGGGAGTTGGACGAACCACATTGCCGCCGCGCCCTTTGCAGTCGGCGGAACAGGAACCGGGATTCCCGCGGCGAGGCTCTTTTCCGAATACGCGCCTAGATCCGCGCCGTTCACGTCCACCCGATACTTCCGGTCCGCCACCGCTCCACGAAACACGACCACTGGTTTGCGGGTCCAGGCGAACGGGCTGGTCATCGTCAAATGGATCCGCTCGCCGGTGATGTCGCACGCCTTGATGTCGATTCCGTTCACGCCGATGGCACGCCCAGAGGCCACATCAACCACCGCATCATGAAGGAAGTCTTCCTCCAACTCGATGCCGGCCATACCGCTGCCGGTGCCCCAGTGAAAACTGCTCACGCCAGATCTCCTCCCGTATCCGCTGTGTGCCCAATTCTCCGAGGGCGAGATTGGGAATTGGGACCGCAAAGCGGAGACCCCGCGCTCCAGGTATTCCGGTTTGCCGGTGGCGCGGTAGTAGTCCAACAGGAGGTTGCCAGCCTGACTCTGCCGCGCATCGGACCACTCGGCATCCGAGTTCTGCGTGGTGAACCCGCCGAGCAGCATCGAAGGACCTGAAAGATTCTCCAGCGCAGGATTCGTCCAGGACTGCTGGTAGAGGAGCAGATAGTCGAGCAATGCCTCGCCCTTGGTGAGGAACTCACTTCTCCCGGTGGCGCGGTAGGTCAGCAGAAATGCCCCTACCGATGGGATCAGGGCCAGATTATTGGCGGGCCACTGCTGGGTCCTTTGGTCGAACGAAATCGTCCGCGGGCTGCAACTGAAAAAGGTCTCGTAGTCGTACCACTTGCGCTGCGGGATGACCTCTCTCTCCATAAAGTGAAGGGCTCGCAGGCCCGCATCGAGGTATCGCGGATTCCGGTCCGCAGAATAGAGTTCGAAAAGGAATAGCGCCACCGGACCGGTCTCCGCCATGAGCATTCGGGACAGTTCCGTCTGAGTTGCACCGGACTCGTCGAATCGGGTGGGTATCATCCCATCTTGGAGTTGCCTGGCAATAAAGAAGTCGGCCAGCCTGCGGCATCGGGGCAGGATGGCATCGCCTGAAGGAAGGCCGGCTGCGCGCCACTTCAGAAGCCAGTAGGCGGTCCAGCTCATGTCGAACCCGAGGTAGCCCGTTTTGACGCTGCTGCCCGAGCCGTCGCCCGCAGCCCACATTGGCCCGCCGTCCGTGGGTACGGCGATGCACTTGAATGCCCCGTCAGGTCCAGGAGCCGCCAATGCCAGCCGGACCGTACCGGTCGCGAGCTCGAGGAGCTCCCGCGATTCGCGACGCCTGGCGTAGAGGGCCATGCCGACCGCGGTGCGTACGCTATTGAACCACGAGGACATGTAGACGGAAGGGTTGGGGCGGCCCCATCGCATGGTTCGTACGGCGCCGCCCGTGGAGCCATCGTTCAAAGGGACCGCCAGCCACTGCGCCCGCGACTCCTTCTCCCAAACCTGATCCCGCCAGTTGTCCCAGAGGTCGAGGGATCTGTAGGCAGTATCGGTCCCGGCCTGTTCCAGCGCGGCGGAGGCCAATTCCTGGCGTCCGAATTTCTCCCAGTGAAGTCGAACTGCCTGACGGAAGGCCTCGCCAGGAGGCGCGGCGGCCGTCACGAGAAGGTAGTAGGAATTGACAAAGGGCTGGTCGGCACTCCAGCTGCGATCGAGGTCGTGTATGAATACAGAGTGGAAGTAGGTGCGTGATGGGATGAAGCCGACCGTAAGCCGCGGCCCCGCGGACGCGTCAAGATCCAGGGAGTGAGGGCATCGTTGAATCAACTCGCGAGTGAGCACCGCGAGATCAGGTACGATTCCGAAAGACCGCTGGCGCTCTTGCGTCAGGATCAACGGCGCCTTGTACTGCGCGTCAGGATTAAAGCCGCCGATCGAGGGAGAGTAGGACCAGTCGGGTTGTCCCTCGAATCGAAAGCTATCCGCCAGAGAGTGTAGCTCCGCCCGGCCGTGAGGCTCCAGTCGCGTTTCGACATGGACCCAGTCGCGCCGGTCGGTGAGCTTGATGGTACGCGTAATTTCGTGTGGCCCCGCGGAGAGCCGCTCCACCAACGCTCCGTGTTCGATCGAAACGCCACGCAGCGTACCGGCGAGGACTTCACCATCGGCACCATGCACGGAGACCGGCCCTTCCGTCTCGCCGGCGCCCGAGGCAATGGTGATCCATTTGGTGCCCGCTTTCCCCTGGTATTTCTCTTCGAGGCGGCCGTTGACGGAGCGGACTTCCACCCGCAGTTGAGGCCCGCTGAGCGTGACGGGCGCGGCATTCTGTCCGTGCACCGTTGGCAGGGACGCCTGCGACAAGAGGAGTGCGAAAAGCGTGAGGGCGTAACGCCATGATGAATTACCACCTTTCGGCTGCGCTATGCGCAAATAGCGTAGGAGCGGGATCTCATTCCTTTTTCCGGAAAAGATGGCAAACAGCCGCATGGTTATCCCTATTGAGATTACCAGGGGTGACCGATCTTCGCTTGTGCTGTGTTAGTGGTAACATAATCGCAAAAGAAGGGCGCAGCTGTTTGTTGGCGTAAGCCAAGCACCCAGGAGGGAAACACCATGACCCGAAGAGAATGGCTAGCCATGGTTGCCGCCGCACCGTTGGTGAAGGCGGCGCCCCAATCCGAAGCGAATGCGAGTTCGGCGCCTGCCGCACCCGTGGCTATCGCAAAAGCCGCATCGTATGACGACGACGTAACTGCCAGGTTGAAGACCATGTTCGACCAGTTGGGCGGCATTGAGAAGCTGGTAAAGAACAAAACCGTCACGGTGAAGCTGAACCTGACCGGGGCTCCCACGAACGGCGTTAACGGCAGGCCGCCGCAGTTTTCGCATTGGGCGCACCCTGCCGTGGCCGGCGCCGCCGCCTACCTGTTTGGCCGCGCTGGCGCCAGGCGCGTCCGCTTCGTCGAGAGCGGCGCCAACACAACCATGCCGCTGGAGGAGTTCATCGCCAAGGCTGATTGGGACGTCAAGGCCTTGCAGAATGCCGCCAAGGTGGTGGAATTCGAGAACACCGTCAACCTGGGCAAGGGGAAGAAGTACGTCCGCATGCAGGTTGGCCCCGGGGCATATATGTTCCCCGCCTGGGACGTCAACCAGGTCTACGCGGAGACCGACGTGTTCGTCAGCATGGCCAAGTTGAAGAATCACGGCATCTGCGGCGTGACGCTCTCCATGAAGAACCTGTACGGTTGCACGCCCGCCTCGATCTATGGAGGCGACGCGGGCATCGACGAGCCGAATGAGAACCCGAAGACTCCCCGCAGCGCCGTGGGCCACATGGGCACGCGGGCGCCTGCGAAGTCCTCACCCGGCGAACTGGCATTTGGCGCCAACCACGACCCCGGCTACCGCATGCCGCGCGTCATCTCGGACCTGGTGGCCGCCATGCCGATTCACCTGGCCATTATCGACGGCATCGAATCCATGGCGGGCGCCGAATTGCCCCGAGCCGGCACCCGTCTGGTAAAGCCCGGCGTACTGATCGCCGGTATGAACCCTGTCTGCACCGATACCGTCGCGACTGCCGTGATGGGCTACAACCCGCGCGCTTCCCGCGGCGAGCCCGGCTTCCCCAGGTGCGACAATCAACTCGTGCTCGCCGAGCAGCGCGGGCTGGGAACTTGCGACTTGAAGCGCATCGATGTGCGCGGCGTCCCGATCGAGCAGGCACTGTACAAGTACGACGCGTAGTTTTGTAAGAGCCGCTTCAGAGCGGACCCCGTGCAGCGGGATCCAGGGTATTTTCTGTAACGTTCGCTTCTGCGCGACAATCTTAATTGTGATGAGAACACTGGTATTGGTTGCCCTGGCGGGGATCCTCGTATTTGCCGCTCAAGCCGCCGACGTAACGGGGAAATGGACGGCGCAGGTTCCCGCAAGAGGAGGTCCCGGAGGCCGTGGTCCAGTGGAAATGACCTTTGTCCTCAAGGTTGAGGGAAAGGCGCTCACGGGTTCCGTGATGGGCGGGCGCGGCGGAGACGCCGCGATACGGGACGGAGTCGTCAAGGGCGACGAGATTTCCTTCACGTCCGCAGGCCCTTTCGGCGATACATTCTACAAAGGCAAAGTCTCGGGAGATACGATCGCATTCAGCCGGACCATGGAAGGCGAGGATTACGGCACTAAGCCGACCACCTTCACCGCCACACGGGTGAAGTAACCCTTTGCGGTTGTCCGACTGCTTGTGGCGGGCACACCAGACGTGTGCCCGGACGAGACGCGGACCCGCGCCCTCCACGGTCCGAAGGCCGGAGAGTGGCTGGCAGCGCTTTCGTAACTTAGTATTGTGACCGCGTGATTTTGTGCGATTTGAAAGCGACCACTCCCTTATAGTTGCTCC
>PLDO01000058.1 GCA_003136215.1 Bryobacterales bacterium | reverse complement strand
CGGGCGAGGGTTTTGCGGCGGACCTGCTGGAGCACGCCGGGGTCGCACCATTCGCGATGGATGCCCTCAGGGCGGAACTCGCCTTCCAGCAGCGTGCCGTCGGCGTGCAGGCGGCGAAGAACGGGCTCGACTTCGGAGGGCGCCACGCCGAAGCGGGCCGCGGCGTCGGCGGTGGTGAAGGGTCCGTGGGTGCGGGCGTAGCGGCGCAGCAGTTCGAACTGCGGGCGCTCGGCGGCTTCCAGAAAGACGGCGGCGAGGCCCGGCGGCAGGGGCACGCCCAGCCAATCGCGATAGCGCGCGGCGTATTCCACGGGAATGAAGCGGGCGTCGCCAGAGATGCGCACGCGGATGGCGCGACGGGCGGCGGTTAGCTCGTCGACGGATCCGCCGGTAGAGCGCGCCTGAATCTCGGCGAGCGAGAGATCGCCGAGGCGGAGGAGGAGATCGTGCAGGCCGTCGGTATGGCGCGCCTGGTAATCGGGGTCGAGGGCCTGCAATTGCTGCTCGACTTCGGCCAGGGCGGCTTTGTCGAGGAGTTCGCGGAAATCGGTGCTGCCAAGGATCTCCTCGAGCTGCGATTGATCGATGGAGAGCGCCTGGGCGCGGCGCTCGGCAAGGGGCGCGTCGCCATCGTAGATATAGTTGGCGATGTAGGAGAAGAGCAGGGCGCCGGCGTAGGGCGAGGGCTTGGCGGAATCGACGGCGGTGACGCGGATTGTGCCGCGCTGCACTTGCTGGAGGATGGCGGTGGCGGCTTCGAGATCGAAAACTTCGCGGACGCACTCGCGGTAGGTTTCGAGCAGCATGGGGAAACTGGAATAGCGCGCGGCCACGGCGAGCAGGTCGCTGGCGCGCTTGCGCTGTTGCCAGAGTGGGGCGCGGATGCCGGGGCGGCGGCGCGGCAGCAGCAGCGCGCGGGCGGCGGCCTCGCGGAATTTGGCCGCGAACAGCGAGGTGCTGCCCAACTGGCGCAGGACGAGGTCCTTCAATTCGGCGGGCGCGGGCAAGAGCCACCCGGTTTCCAGCGGGGCGTCGCTTTCTGGGTTGCTTTCCGGCAGGCGGATGACGAAGCCGTCGTCGCTCCACATGGTTTCCACCTCCAGGCCGCGCTCGGCGCGCAGTTTGGCGGTGACGGCCATGCACCAGGGCGCGTGGACGCGGCTGCCGAACGGGGTGAGCACGCAGACGCGAAAATCGCCCAGCTCGTCGCGGCAGCGTTCGATGACAATATCGCGATCGCTGGGCACGCGGGCGGTGGCCTTGATCTGATCTTCCAGGTAGCGCAGCAGGTTCTCCGCCGCGTTGGCATCGAGGCAGTGCTGTTCCACCAGGCGGCTGAAGGCGGCGGCGCGCGGCATGGCGAGCAGTTCGCGGGTCATTTCGCCGATCTCGCGGCCGAATTCGGCGGGGCGTCCCGCGCTATCTCCGTGCCAGAAGGGCATCTTTCCGGGCTCGCCGGGGGCGGGGGTGACGGTAACGCGATCGTGCGTGATCTGGTGGATACGCCAGGTGGTGGCGCCCAGGATGATGGTGTCGCCGGCGCGGCTCTCGAAGACCATTTCCTCATCGAGTTCACCGACGCGCGCGCCGCGCGTGGCGCCGGCCAGGTAGACGGCGAACAGTCCGCGGTCGGGAATAGTGCCGCCATTGATGACGGCGACAGAGCGCGCGCCCTGCCGCGAGGTGAGCTGGCGGGTGACGCGGTCCCAGGTGAGGCGCGGGCGCAATTCGGCGAACTCGTCGGACGGATAGCGGCCGGAGAGCATGTCGAGCACGGAATCGAAGACGCCGCGGGTCAGGGCGGCGTAGGGCGCGGCCTGATGGACCACGGTGAAGAGCGCGTTGGCGTCCCATGGGTCCATGGCCACCATGGCGACGATCTGTTGGGCGAGGACATCGAGCGGGTTGCGCGGGTAGTGGACGCTTTCCACCTTGCCGGCGGACATGGCGCGCGCGATGGCGGCGCAGGCGACGAGATCGCCGCGATACTTGGGGAACATGACGGCGGCGCTGGTGCCGCCCACGCGATGGCCGGCGCGGCCCACGCGCTGCATGCCGCTGGCCACCGAGGGCGGGGATTCGATCTGGATCACGAGGTCGATGGCGCCCATGTCGATGCCGAGTTCCAGAGACGACGTGGCGACCAGCCCGCGGAGGGTGCCCAGCTTGAGGCGGTCTTCGATTTCCTTGCGCTGGTCGGCGGCCACGCTGCCGTGATGCGCGCGCACCAGGGTTTCGCCGGCCAGTTCGTTGACGGCGCCGGAGATGCGCTCGGCGAGGCGGCGGCTGTTGACGAAGATGAGGGTGGAGGTGTGGGCGCGGACCAGTTCGAGGAGCTTGGGATGGATGGCGCTCCAGATGGAGGGGCGCATGGGGGCCTGCGAGGCGGGGCCGCTGGGCAGGGGGACGAGGTCGTCGAGGCGCGACATATCGTCCAGCGGGACCTCGATGCGCAGGTCGATGGGTTTGGGCTCGCCGGCGTCGACGATGGTGACGTCGCGGTAGCGGGGGGCGGCGATGGCGGATTCGAATTCGGCGAGGATCTCCTGGGTGGCATCGGCGGGGCGCTCTTTTGGGGAGGTGGGAGCGGCGGTGGCGCCGCCCAGGAAGCGGGCGACTTCGTCCAGCGGCCGCTGCGTGGCGGAGAGTCCGATGCGCTGGAGTTTGCGGCCGCACAGCGCTTCCAGGCGTTCCAGCGACAGGGCGAGGTGACTGCCGCGCTTGGTGGGCACGAGGGCGTGGATTTCATCCAGCACGACGGTTTCGACGGAGCGTAGCGCTTCCCGCGCGTTGGAGGTGAGCAGGAGGTAGATGGATTCCGGCGTGGTGATCAGGATATCGGCGGGGTGGCGGGTGAAGCGGGCGCGTTCGGCGGCCGGGGTGTCGCCAGTGCGGATGGCGATGGTGGGTTCGTGGAACGCGACGCCGGCGGCGCGGGCGGCCTGGGCGATGCCGGCGAGGGGGGAGCGCAGGTTGCGTTCGATATCGACGGCGAGCGCCTTGATGGGCGAAATGTAGAGGACGCGGCAGCGCTGGTGGCGCGGCGGCACGGGGGCGAACATCAGTCGATCGATGCACCACAGGAATGCGGCGAGGGTTTTGCCGGTGCCGGTGGGGGCGAGGATGAGGGTGGAATCGCCGCGCGCGATGACGGGCCAACCGAGCCGCTGGGGCCGCGTCGGGGCGGGGAATACGGCGTCGAACCACGCGCGCACGGGCGGATGGAAGAGCTGGAGGGGAGACTTAGTGGGCATGGGGGCACACCGCGGGCCTTCGGGTTCCTGAACCATTCTGCATCATTTCTGTTGGGACAGGGCTGCGAGTTGTGCGACGGTTGCGTCAGGCGCCGGCTGGGGCGGGGGAGTTGATGGAACGAAGCCAATTTGGGGTGAAGCGGCTCAGTGATGGGAGCCTGGGGCATTCAGGTGCTGACGGCGATCTGGCCTAGGGGCAGCTAAAGCATCTCTACTTCGAGACGATTGTCCAGCAGTCGCACGCGCGCCCGGTAGTGGCCGCGAGGCAGACCGGGCGGAGGGGCAGCGAGCCGGCTGAGCGGCGGAAGAAGCTCATCCGGCGGGTGCTGGAACTCGACGATTGTCTCCGCCACCGCATGCGGACCGTCAAGCGTCCGGATGCGATGAGCCATCTCCTGGCACGCCCGCTCATAAGCGAAGATCTCGTCAAGATACTCGAAGGCCAGTTCGCCCGCCGCCATCTTGCGGGCGACCAGTCCGGCGAAGGCCGTGTCTTCACCCGCGAGCTGATAATTCGAGGGGCGGTGGCCGGCCCAGAGCTCGTCCAGCAACTGGCGCAGCACGGGCTCGAGCAATACGCAGGTCATCGGGAAAACACCAGCGATCACCTCGAGACGGTTGCCTCGCACCAGGCTGCAACTCACCGAAATGCCCGGCTGGCGGACGATATCGAGGATTCGCCGGCGTTCGCGCTCCGTCAGGTCATAGACCGCGAGCGCGCCGGTATCGCCATGAAGCAGCGCCACGGCGATCCGCGGCGAGAGCGTCAGATCAACGACGGCCCGCTGGAACGTTTCTAGCGACATGTTCCGCCTCCGCACCGCCTGCGTGCCGGTTGACTATGGCGCGCGCGCGATCGATCTGCTCGTGGATTCCGCTCTCTCCCATCATTCCGAAAGACGACTCGTGAAACTCGAAGGTCACGCCCCGCAGGTTGCCGGCAAGGGGTATGGTTTGCTCCAACAGGTTCCACACGCCATCGAGCACCGGGCCGGTATGGGAGTCCGTGTGGAAGCCCATCATGGGCACGCCGCCCGCGATGTGGATCTCGATGACGTTCGACAGGTCCAGATTGGTCAGGTATTCGGCAGCATCGAAGCGGTGGTTCAGGGCGTTCGTATACAGGTTGTGCAGGTCGAGCAACACGGCGCATCCGGACCGACGGCAGAGCTGATTCAGGAATTCCTCCTCCGAAAACTCCTGATCCGGATAGCGGAAGTAGTAAACGTTGTTTTCGAGCAGGAACGACCCTTCGAAGGCGTCGGTGAAGAAGCGGACTCGAGGGATCAGCAAGTCGAGGACTTCCTGGTCGTATGGCACGGGGAGAGGAATCGCCGCGTTCACTTCGTGGCCCGTTCCAATGCGAGTGAAGGAAAGGTGGTCGCTGATCCAAGGCGAATTCAGGCGCTGCCCCCACGCGATGAGATTGCTTGCGTACTCTTGGTCGAAGATCTCCGCGCTGCAAATCGAGAGCCCGATCCCGTGCAAGACCACCGGCCGTTCGCGCACCACCCGCTCCAGCAGAGCCTCGGCTTGGGGCAGGGTTTGGAAGCGTTGCGGTGAACCGGAACCGTGATCGATCCACCCGCGGTCTGGTATGAACGCGAGATAGTCGAGGCGGTCGAGAGATCGCTCGACAAAGCCCGTCATGCTGGGGTTGAAGACAGCTCCAACCCCAGGCCGATGTTTCGGGTTTGACACCAGTTTATTCGACAGTGAACTGGATTGGGTCCGTGAAGCGGTCGATGATATTGATATCCAGTCCAGACTTGCAGCCCAGGCAGGCCCTCAAACCGGCGGCGGTCAGGACCTTCCCGTCGGTGGTTACCTTTTGAATCAGACTGGCCAACTGAGTCGCAGTGATCTTGCTGTCCACGGAGATGTGGGCGACGGGTGGGGCGCCAGCCTCCTTCTTCGACACTCGCACTTCGGCTGTCATTTTATTGTCTCCTCCATCTGCGCGCGAAGGCACAGGAATTTTACCCAGAATCCCTTGAAGTTCAAGGGCTAAATCAGCATACATCAAGTTCCTGGGGAACGGAAGGCGAATTTGCAGTGTGCGATTGCGGACACCCCGGAGGAGGCTGCGAATCGGAGAGCGCGGGCCGAACTGATGCAGAAGATGGGAGCACGCCTGAAGAAACACGACTGGACACAAGCCGAAGCGGCGAGCCGTTGCGGCGTGACGCAGCCCCGGAATAACGATCTGCTCCGCGGCCGGGTCTCGCGCTTCCGGCTCGACGCGCTGGTAAACATCGCAACGGCGCTGGGCTGCCGCGTGCGCGTCGATCTCGACGGTGGCTGAGCTGTGTTCGTCTCTGAGGCGCCCGACTTCGTGTAGCCAGATTCAGCGGGCCAAGCCGCGCAATTGTTCCCGGATCACCGCCATCCGGAGGCTGGCGGATGCTGGGTGACTTGCGGGGGAGTAATCGGGCAAACTTCCCCGAAGGCCGTTTGGGCAGCTTTAGCCTGGCGGCGGTTCTACGAGACGACGGTACGGTTATGTGGATCGCGTTCACTGCTGTGTCTCCAGAACTACGTTCTGGAACACTCCTGCGGCGGAAGTCTGTAAATTAACGTGAGTCTTCACGAACGGCGCCGCTTCGGCAGACTGGGCGGCTGGAAGGCCGGTCTCGCATCCAGAACTTAGCCACGAAAGCACTCTTCCGTACGCATTCATATCTCAGGCGGGCGTATAATCCCTATAGGCGTTGCTGTTCAGCGAACGTTTCTGCCGAGCTGCAGCATGCTCTTTCCCGCCGCGGCCCAAAGGCCGGGTTTCTGCTCAACGCGGCGACATAGCACACCGACAGTCGGAAGCGGCGCTTCTCAATCCAATGGCGCTGCTAAGTATGTCCATGGTCGGAAAGTAAGGAGTTAATTAGGCAATGGCAACGAATTCGAGTCCAGTAACCGACGTATTGCATTCTGAAAATCACAGCAAGCTCTCCTCGGAAGAGATTGCGAAAGCTCTAGCACGCCACAATAAGAATCACTCCGCTGCAAAAGCCGAGAATGCAGCCGCGAAGGCGAACAAAGCAACCAAGAAGAAATAAGAGCCTCCAGCGCCCTGCTGAAAATGCGCTCCGAACGTGGCCAAAGTACCGGATGACGACACACTCGGAGGGTGTGCCGATTTGCCCTGACCGGCGGACAGTCGGTCATGGTTCGGCTCTAGTTGGCCCCCAAGTCGCCTTCTGGGAGATCTCGCCGGATTAGGACCCATAAACGCGCATGGCACAGGCGATCTGTCGGGCCTGCGTCTCGTCGTGATCGCAGTAGCGATTGGGCGGCGATGGCACTCGTGCCTCTCGCCCGGTGAACGGGCAACAGGGCTTAGCGTGCCGTTTCGCCAGCACCAGACGCGAGCAGTGGTTCTTTTCGACTGGACAGAACAAAGACTGCGACCAGGGCGGCGGCGAAGCCCGCCCCGGCGCCGATACCGAGCGCCCAGCGAGGGCCGAACTGGTTGGCAACCCAACCGACGATCGGGGCGCCAATCGGTGTTCCGCCGAGTGCAATGCCAACCCGCAGGGCCATAACCCTGCCCCGCATCGCTGGTTCCGTCGAGAGTTGCATGATGCTGTTCGTGCCGTTGGTGAAAGTCAGGCCAGCCGCGCCGATGACCACGAGAGCGGCTCCAAACCACCAGTATCCAGGCGCCAGTGCGGCCAGAGTGCAGCCGAGCCCGAAGACACCAGCTCCCGCCAAAAGAGACGCCAAGCTTGGTTTCCGCCGACCGGCGGCAAACAAGGCTCCTGAGAGAGTGCCCACGGCCATGATGGAGGAGAGCAGGCCGAAACCGCGCGCATCGGAGTGGAAGACGTTCACGGCCATGGTGGAGACGAAGATTGGAAAGTTCAAGCCAAAGGTGCCGATCAGGAACAACATGATCAGGATCGCCCTGAGGTCTGGTTTTCTCCATACGTAGCGAAACCCTTCCAGAAATCCAGACGTTGAGCGATGCGCTCTGGCGCTTGCGTGCAGTTCGGAGAGCCGGAAGAAAGACATCGAGATCAGAACCGCCGCGAATGAGAGCCCGTTTAGAAGAAAGGCCCAACCGATGCCAACCCTTGCGATGAGCAAACCGGCGACGGCAGGACCGATCATCTGGGCCGCATTGAACGAGGTTGAGTTCAATGCCACGGCATTCGGGAGATCCTCATCGCCAACCATCTCTGCCACGAAGGTCTGTCTCACCGGCGCATCCAACGCAGCGGCGGAACCGGAAAGGAAGGCGAACACATACACGTGCCAGAGGCGGACGACTCCTGCGATGGTGAGAACTCCCAGGACGAGCGCAAGCACGCCCATCGTTGCCTGGGTGAGCATCAGGAGCTTGCGCTGATTGAGGCGGTCCGCAGCCGATCCCGTCCAGGGCAGGAACAGAAGTTGCGGAGCAAACTGGAGGCCCATCACGATACCCAGCGCTGACGCATTGTGATGGGTCAGTTGCGTCAGCACGAGCCAATCCTGAGCAACGCGCTGCATCCACGTACCGACGTTGGAAACCAGGCCGCCCGCCGTCCACAAGCGGAAGTTGAAGTTTCTGAGGGAGCGAAAGGTGCCGGACACTGGGTTTTTCATGTGCGCGTCGGCGTATTGCCTCCATGAAACTGGCCAAAGTGACGCGCCGAGTGGAGGCTGATGAGCAGCACGCCCAGGCCGAGCGCAAGGATGTGGCTTGTCGCCCGCGGATTGAAAGCACCAACGTGCGCGAGGAGTAGATATCCAACCAGCGCGTTGAAGAATCCCCAAACAACGTTGACCGTTGAAGAGGAGAGCCCTTTGCCGGGTGGTTTGGCGAAGGGACTCTGGAAGGGACGTCCCATCGTGCCAGAGACAAAATGAGGAATGGCGTTTGCCGTAAAAACGCCCCCAAAGAAGTACGACACAAGCCAAAGCCAATTCATGATGCAGCGTTCCTTTCTTCCAACAATCTTTCGAGTAGCGAGATGATTTCCTTCGTCGACCCTGTCTCACCAACACGAGGAAAAACGTTCCTGATGCTGTACTGGTGCGCCTCCTCGCGGATATCGGTCATTGCATCGAGTGCGAGGCTCACGTTGAATCCCTGCTCGTAGGCCTGGCGGGCGGTTGCCTCGACGCCACCGGAGGTCGCCACTCCGGTCACAACCACCTGGGTAACGCCTCGCGCCTTGAGCTGACCTTCAAGATCCGTTGTGGCGAATGCGCCCCAACTTCGCTTGGTGACGACGATATCGCCCGGTTGCCGATCCAGCTCGGGCAGGAAGTCGGTCCAGCCCCCGGCAAACGATGTGCTGCTGCGCGGACCCTGTTCCGTCCGGCCTGGCGGCCGTCCCGCCACATTGACCAGCACGATTGGGAGTTTCTTCGCACGGAAAACATCGATCAACGCCCGCGTCCGGTCGATGATCTCGCCGATGGGATGGATGAAATGCCCATCGACTATGCCTTTCTGCAGGTCGATCACGATCAACGCGGTACTGGGATCAAGAGCGGTAAGCGGCATCGGGTTCTTCTCCTCGAATACAAAGTGGCGTCGGTAAGAAGCAGGGAGAGCAGGTCTAATCCTCAACGAGCCGTGTCAGCAGTTCGAGCGCTGCCTGAAGCTTCTCCTGCTGGTGAGCAGAAAGCTTCTGCGAGATGGTCGTGGTGAGCCAGTCCTGCCTCGCGGCCCTGCCCTCCTGAAGCCACTTCAGGCATTTGGGAGTAAGAGACATCAGAGTTTTCCGCCCGTCGCTTGGGTCAGGAGCACCACTCACCAGGCCGACTTCCTGCAGCGGCATAACGATAGCGCTCATGGACTGCGGGCGCATGCCTTCCGCTCGCGCCAGACTTGAAACCGTAGCCGAATCATCCTTCTCCAGTCGAAGAAGAACAGAAACCTGTGACGGCGTCAGATTGTGGCGCCCCCCATGCTCGCGTAAACGCCGTTTGAGCTTGCCGCCCACCGTACGGATCTCGGCAGCAAGCGTCGAAGCGAGCCCGGTCTGAGTAGAAGGCTTTCGATTGCTCACCAGATCAATCTATCATGTATACAGGTAAACTGTAAAGCTTTGCTGTAGATTTCCGTGAGCTGCTGCTTTATCTGTGGTTTCACGCTACCGCCGTCGGGCAGCTGCAAATGCGGCAAGTGGGCCGATTGACGATCGGCAGCAGCTTACCAAGCTGCCCCACAGAGCCGCCGCCAGCTTTATAACACAGCAATACTAGTGCGGTGTCCAGGAATTAGCTGGACAGTCAGAATCCGTGTGCATCCGTGTGCATCCGTGGCTGATTCTGCCTCCTCATTGAATGGCCACGGATGGACACGGATGCACACGGATCGGAATCGGATGTAACGGAAGCCGTGATTGGCTCCGCCTTCGATGTTGCCAATGTGCTGGGTGCCGGATTCCTCGAGAAATATGTGGCCGATTTGGTGGTCGAGGAAAAGGTCATCGTGGAATTGAAGTGCGTGGAGCGCTTTGCCGCCGAGCATCTGGCGCAATGCATCAATTACCTGAAGGCCTCTCGTCTGCGCGTGGCTCTGCTAATCAACTTTCAAAAACCCAAGGTGGAATGGAAGCGAGTCCTCCGGGTTTCCGGCAGCACCGAATCTCGCCGTCACGGCAGCAGGCCTCAAAAACGCCCTTGTCGCTGGCGGTCTCATGACGGGCGCCGAAGGTAAGGGCACACATCACTTCCAAGCTGCGTGCCGATCTACAGAGCCTTCCTCTCCGGGAACAACTCCAGCGCGGCGCGGGCATCGGCGGCATCCTGGGGGCGGCCCTCGGCGGCCAGTTGTTTGAGAAACTCGATGGCGCGGTCGTGGCGCGAGATGCTGAGGGCGCGGAGCAGCGCCTGCCGGTATTCCAGGCCGCGCGCCGTGGGCCAGGATTCCAGCAGAAGGTCCACCGCGTCGGATTGGCGCGATCCGCCGAGCGCGAGGGCGGCTTCCTCGGCCACCTGATCGGCGGCGGCCAGGAATTGGCGGACGAACGGGAGGGCGGCGCGGCGTTCCAGGGCGAGAAGCGATTCCAGCACCTGTCCGGTAACGGCGGGTTCGGGGTCGCCGGCGCGGGCCTTAAGGCGGAGCAGGAGAGCGCTCTCGTCGCCCTGCATTTCGGCGAGGGCGCGGGCGGCGTCGGCGCGCACGGTGGGGGATGGTTCGGTGAGGGCGTTGACCATGTGGCGCAGCACCTGTTCGCGGGGCAGATCGGGGCAGGCGGGGAGGGCCAGCAGGCAGATGCCGCGCAAGGGGCCGGCGGTATCCTCCTGCCCTCCCCACACGGGCTCCATCTGGACGTGGACGGCGCCGCGCAGAAAGGCCGGCGACTCGCGATGACCCAGATCCTTGAGCGCGCGGGCGATGGCGTTCTTACCCCAACATTGCGGATCGCGCTTCACGGGGTCGTCGAAGAGGCGGTCGAAGGCGCCCAGGAGGTCGGGGAGGAGTTCGGGGGCGGGCAATTCGGCCGCGATGATGGCGGCTTTGGCGGCGACCAGGTTGACGCGGTCGGCGAGCGCCTTGCGCAGGGCGGCGCCGGCGGGGGGCACTCCGCGGAGGCGGCCGAGGGCTTCGAGCTGTTCTTCAATGCGGCGGTTGGCCACGGAATCAATTCTCTTGTTTCCCAGGATACCCGTGCTGCATCGAATTATCATGAAACGTACAGCTAACGCTCAATGGAGCGGCGATTTGAAGGCCGGGAAGGGCAAGATTTCCACCGCCAGCGGAGTCCTTTCCAGCACACCCTACTCGTTTGGGACGCGATTTGAAGAGGGGAAGGGCACCAATCCGGAAGAGCTGCTGGCTGCCGCGCACGCCGGGTGCTTCACCATGGCGCTTTCCGCGCAGCTTGGGCTCGCGGGGCTGACCGCGGAGAGTCTGGAGACGGCGTGCACGATTACCTTCGAGAAACTGCCCGACGGTTTCGCGATTACGGAAAGCCATCTGGAGCTGAAGGCCAAGGTGCCCGGCGCCAGCGAAGAGGCGTTCGAGAAGGCGGTGGAGAACGCCAAGACGGGATGTCCGGTTTCCAAACTTTACAAGACGAATATCACGCTGAGTTTCCAACTGTTGAACTGAGGAATCGGGGAATCTGGCTGTCCGAGCTACGCTCGGATCTGGAGATTGGCCATTCGCGC
>PLDO01000153.1:6413-7747 GCA_003136215.1 Bryobacterales bacterium | reverse complement strand
CGAAGAACTCCATACGGTAGTCTTTGAACTTGAGGCTGGGGCGGAAGAGGGCCAGTGCCCCGGCCTTCACGTACCCATCGGGATGCTTCGACCAGCCGGTGGGACGGGCTTTGGCGTCGCCCTCCCAATTCTCCAAGCCGCGGAAGTTCTCGGCCAGCTTGAGGGAGGCGCGGTCAGCGATAGTATGGCGGACCCAGGCTACCGGACCTCCCGGCGCGGGCTTTCCGGCCGTTCCGCCGCCCGGCATACTGGCCGAAGGGGCGCTATCGGAGGCGGATAGGCCAGCGTCGCCGGAGGAGCCTTCTTCGCGGGCGGTCAACTGGCGGTCCACGCGGAAATTGGCTACGCCGTACCACAGGCCGGCGGCCAGGAAGAAACCGGCCGCAACCTTGCCGGCAACTTCCCACACGCTGGGCTGCCGCTTGGCGCCTGGCATGTTCAGGACATCGACAAAGCCCGGTTCCTTGCGCGCGGGTTTCGGCTGCGGGGCGGGCTCTTCCGCTTTTTCCACGATCGGACGCAACAGGAAGCGGGGCGGCAGCAGCGCCGGGCGCGGCGTGCACCACTCGGCGCGGGGCACCGCGGCGCTGCGCAGCCGATGGCTATGGAATTCGATGGGCAGCAAACCGGGGTGCGGCAAGGCCAATTCGAGAGACTGCACGGCTGTGGGATGCGGCGTCACGACCGTTGTGGCGATGGAGCGCGACGCCCCCAGCTTGGGTACGGCCGCTGGCGGCGCGCTGGCGGCCGGCGCCAGGCATTGGGCAGCGAAACTCTGAAGGGTGCGTCCCTGGCTTACCGACAGCAGGAAGGCCGGCAGTCGCACGCCGGCCGCGGACTTCATGGGGGTTGCCACCGAGGGCACCAGCAGAGACTCCAGCGGTTCGGGGGCGGGACTCGCCACCGGCCGGCAAGGCTCCGGCACGGATTCCAGAACAGGCAGGGGCGCGCCGAGATCCACACGACTTGCGGGCTCGTGCCCGATCGATACCGGCACGGCAGCCTGGGCGGCAATCAGCAACCGTTCGACGGCTTCCGGCGCGGGAGCGGAGGCCGCGCTGGCCGCCCCGAACAGTTCCCCGGAGACTTGTGGAACGGCAGGAAATCTAAGGGCCATTGCCGCTACCTGGCGGATGGACACCTGCTGGGCCACCGCCGCGCTGGGCCTGACCGTGGACATGACCGCTTCGGCGTGCGGCACCGGCCGCGCTTGCGCGATCCACGGCACATACTGGGCGGCAGGCTCCACTTCGCAGGCAAAGCGGGGGATCGGCAGCCGGCGAGCGGGGATCAGGGCGTTGGAGACTTGTAGGAACGCGGCGACGGGTTCCGCA
>PLDO01000153.1:0-6407 GCA_003136215.1 Bryobacterales bacterium | reverse complement strand
GTGCCGAGCGCCAGGTCCAGAAATGCGGTGGGTTCCAGTTCGGCCGCGAAGTGGGGGACGGACAGGCGGTGAGCCGGAGTGAGGGCGCTGCTGGCTTGTACGAAGGCGGCGACGGGTTCCGGAGCCGGAGCGGGCATCCAACCTTCGCACCGCGCGGGCGTGCCGAGCGCCAAGTCCGGGCAAGGGGTAAAGCTCACTTCGGCGGCGAAGCGGCGGTGAGCCGGGGTGAGGGCGCTGCTGGCTTGGACGAAGGCGGCGACAGGTTCCGGAGCCGGAGCGGGCATCCAACCTACGCACGGGGAGGGCGTGCCGGGCGCCAGGTCCGGGCAAGGAGTAAAGCTCACTTCGGCGGCGAAGCGGAGGATGGACAGGCGGTGAGCCGGGGCGAGGGCGGCGGTGGCTCGTACGAAAGAGGCGACGGGTTCTGGCGGAGGAGTGGGCATCCAGCGCTGGCTGCTGGGCGGAACCTCGACGGGCGCGCACTCGGCAACCGCTGCGGCGCCGCCCGGGGTATGGCTGGCGGCATCGCCGGCGACATCGCCGATGGCCTCGCTGGTATCGATGGTGAGCGGCCAGCGGGCGCCGGTCCGAATGCGATTCCGTGCGCCGGCGGTTTGCCACTGATTCGAGGTGCTGCGGAGATTGCCCTGCTGCAAAGGCATTTGGTCGAGAAAACCCGCAACCCCAGCCGGGGCTGGTTCCGGGGCGGCGATTTCATGCAGCGCTTTACCGAGCCGTTCACCGTATTTTTTGCGATGAAGGGCGCTGCAAAACTCGCTGCCCTTAAGCAGCCGAAACGCTCCGATTACTTTGCCGCAATACAAGCAGCACACAATACAGCCTACCCCGCTCATCAATTACTATAACGGGAAATATCCGAAAAATAACGGGAATTATGCGGCATTGTTCTCTTTGATCTCCCATAAATATTGGAGTATAAGGATATGATGTCCGAAGTAAATACACGAGTATTTACTTTAGACCGTGATCTCGCAAGGGTGTGTGGAGAATTACAGCAGGTCGTGCCGGTTGCGCTTTTCCAGGGCCTTGACGATGTCGCCTACCTGCTGCGCGCGGTCGCGGTGGGCGACGAGGAGGGCGTCCGGGGTATCGACCACAATCAGATTCCTGACGCCGATCAAAGCCACTATTTTGCCTCGGGCGTCCACGAAGTTGTTGTGGGAATCCAGCGCGATCGATTCCAGGGGTATGGAATTCCCCTGAGGGTCGTGTCCCAGAAGCTCGTAAACGGCGTTCCAGCTACCCACGTCGTTCCAGCCAAAGTCGCCTGCCGCAATGCCGCGCACCGCGCCGGCTCTTTCCAACACCGCGTAGTCGATGGATATGTTGTCGCACAGCGGAAAGGCCTGTTTGAGGCTGGCGGAGAATGCGCGCGAACCGAAGCGGGGCAAACTGGCGAGCACGGTGGCGGTACGCGGCAGGTGCCGGCGCAACTGGTCGAGCAGCACGTCGGCCCGCCAGAAAAACATGCCGGAATTCCAAAAGAAATTGCCGGCTTTCAGGTACCGTTTGGCCTTGGCCAATTCGGGCTTTTCGTGGAAACGGCGCACGGCCAGGGGTTCGGCGCCCCCAGCCATGCATCCGCGCGGAAATTCGATGTAGCCATAACCGGTCTCGGGCCAGCGGGGCTGGATGCCGATCACCACGAGGTGGCCGCCGGCGGCGGCCTTGAAAGCGGCCCCGACGACGGCGCGGAACCGCGGGATTTTGCCGATCACGTGGTCGGCGGGGAAGACGCCCATCACGGCGTCGGGGTCCAGGGAGTGCAGAATCTGCGCAGCCAGACCGATGGCGGGCGCGGTATTGCGCTGCACGGGTTCAGCCAGGATCTGATTCCTGGGAACCTCGGGAAGCTGTTTGATGATGGTGTCGCGGAGGTGGTCGTTGGTCAACACCCAGAGGCGCTCGGGAGCGATCAACGGCGCCAGACGGTCTACCGTGGCCTGAATCAGGCTGCGTTCGCCGACCACGTTGAGCACCTGTTTGGCGGAGCGTTTGCGGCTGCGCGGCCAGAAGCGCGTACCGCGCCCTCCGGCGAGGATGAGACCGTAACGATGCCGGTTCATGTTATTTCAAAGGGTAGCCGTGAATCAGGCGGAAAGAGCGGCGCCAGCGAGTCTTGGTGGGGAAATGCTGCACCAGATCGAGCAGGTGGTCCAGCGAAATCATCGGCTTGGAAAGAGCTTCGGTGGGTGCATCGTAAGACCAGTAGATGATCAGCGGTTTGCCGATGATGTTCCCGCCCGGCACGAAGCCCCAGTAGCGGCTGTCCAGGGAGGAATCGCGGTTGTCGCCCATGGCGAAATAGAAACCCGGCGGCACCACCACCTCGCCGTTGACCACGTGGTTGTTGAGCATGTCGCCGGCGGAATCGGCCACGTGCACGTTGGGTTCGCTCGGGAAATTGTCGCGATAGGAATCGATATATTCGGTCTTGTGGTAAACGTACGGCTCGTTGACAGCGTGGCCGTTGAGGATCAACTGCTTGTCCACCAGCTTGATGCGGTCGCCCGGAACACCGATGCAGCGCTTGACGAACGTCTGCGAGATATCGACGGGATAGCGGAAGACGATGATATCGCCGCGCTTGACATCGGTATAAGGAAGGATATGCTTTGAGACCGGGCCCGAAGGGGAGAAAGCCAGTTTATCCACCAGCAGATGGTCGCCGATGAGCAGCGTATCCTCCATCGATCCGGTGGGGATGACGAAGGCCTGGACCAGGCTCGTGGTGCCGAACAGGAGCAGAATGATGGTGACGGCCCATTCGGCGATGAAGCCGCGTTGCGGTTCCGGCGGCGCGTGATCGAACCCTTGCGTTGGCTCCTGGTCCGTCACGAGTACGTTTTCTTGATCCACTGCTAATCATTCTAGCGAAATCCTTGTTATCCTGTTTTGAGACCCGTTGAGCACAACTTCCATAGCTGCCATTCCACAGTCCGATCCGCGTGCGCGCCGCAATTCCTTCCTGTTGGTATTTGCCTGCACGATTCTAGGCTCGGCGGCGCAATTGCTGATCAAGACCGGCATGAGCCACTTTTCGCCGCATTTGCTGGCGCTGGCCACCAACCTGCCCTTAATCGCCGGCTACACGCTCTACGGCATCAACACGCTGATGATGGTGCTGGCGCTGAAGAACGGCGAAATGTCGATGTTATACCCGATTATCGCGCTTACCTATGTGTGGACCACGCTGGCGAGCTATACCGTGCTGGGCGAGCCGTCCAACGTTTACAAGAACCTGGGGATTGTGACCATCGTGTTGGGTGTCGCGGTGATGGGCCGGCGGGGGAACAAGTGACGCCGCTGGTGAGATCGATGCTGTTGGTGTTCACCGCTTCGGTGATCGGCTCTCTCGGGATGGCATTTCTCAAGATGGGGTCGGCGCATCTGACGCGCTCCATCTGGAGTTTTCTGAATCCCAAGCTGCTGACCGGCATCGGGCTGTTCCTGGGCTCCAGCGTTTTCTACGCCTGGGGCATCAAAGACGGGCAGCTTTCGGTGCTGTATCCCATGGTGTCGCTGGGATACGTATGGGGACTGTTGTGGGCCAAGCTGTTCTTCAACGAGGCGCTGACCAAACAGAAATTCATGGGGCTGGGATTGATTCTGCTGGGCGTCTGCTTCGTGGGCATGGGCAGTTAAGGCCCGGTGGGACAGACCATCGCCTTTCGTGGTCTGTCATGCCTGGCCAACCGAAGTTGACAGACGACAGAAGGCGATCGTCTGTCCTACCGCCCCACCACCACGTACGGCGTCTCCGTCTCCAGGTCCGGGAACATGCGGCCGGCCCCGTTGTTGTCCACTACTTCGACGAAGTACATGAGATCCCACTTCGGGTCGGCAAACTCCGCCGGAATGCGCGCCGTGTAATTGCCCGACTTCGCATCGGGCGTCATCTCGGCCGTTAGATAGTCTTCGTATTGCGTGAGGTGACGATAACGCAGGCGGACCCACTTGACGCCGGCCGGGGCCGTGACGCGCGCGGCGATTTCCAGGCCGGGGCCGACCGGCAGCAGGCGGGCGGAGGGCATCGGACCGGCGGCCGCATGCGGCGAGAAATGCACGGAGCCCGGCTTCGCCACGGCGTTCCGCCGTTCGGCCTGTAGCTGTTCGAAGTTGGCCAACAGAATCTGCCGCTCCTCTTTCCAGTGGCGGCTGAAGCCGACCGCGTGGGCGCCGAAGGCAAGGTTCTCACTGTAGACGTCGCCAGCGGCCGCCACTATCCGGCCCCAGGCATCGAGCGCGCTCTTTTCGAACGCGATGGCCTCATCGAAAGACCCGAGGTCGCCGGTATCCTTATAAAGGTTGTAGCAGACCCCCGCCAGCAGGCGTTCGGCATGGTATTGCGCCAGGCCGGCGAGAATCTTCAGGTCGGTGACGGTAGTTCGGAACTCTTTGCCGGGGTCGCCGCCGGCGGCTTTTTCCGCCAGCGCGACCTGCGCCAGGATGCCAAACGCCGTATGGGCGAACCAGCGGCTGGTTTCGTCCGGCCGGCGCATCGCGGTATCGCCGCCCGCGACGATTCTCCGGGCTTCGTCGCGCACGTTGAGAAATTGCTGGATGTCGCTGCCCTGTTCGCCCGCGAATTCCGGAAGGCTTCCCTGGCGATTCATCTCCGCCCATCCGCGCGTGGTGGGGAAGTTGGAGTACCGATAGCTGGCTGCCACGATGCGCGGCAGCACCTGGCTGGCCAGTTGCAGCGCCTTGCTCAGCGGCGCGCCCGCCGCGCCGAAGCGGGCGGTGAATTCGTGCTCCCAGACCTCCGCGGGAGTTTCGGGGTTGTAGGTCAGCCGGCCCCACAGTCGGTAGAACTGCCAGTATCGCTCGAACTCGTAATCGTAGAAGCGGTAGTCGGGATTGAGAATCTCGAGCGGCTTTTCGTCGTGCGGCTCGCCGAGCATTTTGGTGGCAAGCATCTCGTTGATCTCGAAGCTGTCGCCATCGTACAGCCGTGCGGAGGAGGCGAAGCGGCGCACGTAGTCCGGGTCGCCCCAGAGCAGCAGACGGGTGGTACCGCCGCTCCACAGTTGCCAGTGCACGCGGTAGCGCTGCGGATAGCGCAGCAGGTCGGCGTAACTGTGACGGCGATTGCGCTGGTCCTGGGTATTGGTGTGCGTGGGATGGAAGGGCAGCCCCATCTGTTCCATCCAATACTTGGTGCTGATCTTGGCGTGGAGGCCGAGGTTCAGGGCGTCGTCGATCACGGCGTCGGGCAGTTCCTTGGCGCGCAGGTCGAGGCGCAGATTGGGGTGGGTCCGCTTGATGTCGGAGAAGACGTCGTGCCAGAATGGCTCGATTTCCTCCTTCTTGAGCCCGCTCTCGTCGTGCATGCGGAACTGTATGGCGTCGATATCGGGGAAGACTTCGAGGAAGCGCCGCAGCGCGGCTTTGTTGTACGCCACCAGATTGTCCGCGGTGACGCCCCACACCAGGCCGGGCACGCGCTGGCCGGCGTATTGCGATGCGCCCGGAATGCCGCCGCCCTGCACGCCGCCGCGATAGATGTGGTCCCAAATGCCGGCGGTCACCGCGATGCCGCTCTCGTGGGCCAGGCGGATCATGGTTTGAAATGCCGCCGTGTTGCGCGCCTGCTGGGCTTTGGTGAGGCCCACCATCTCGACGCCGGGAAATCCGTTCACGGAAAAGAAGTACGGATACAGCGGCGCCATGAAGCCGCCGTTCTCGTAGCCGAAGATGACCACGAAACTGTTGATCCGGTCGGCTGCCAGCGTGTCGAAGTAGCGCTTCCATTGTGCTTCGTCGTAAAGGCGGCTCTCGAAATATGCGCGCTGCATGGTGTACATGGAGATGCCGCGTTCGGCGAGGTAGGGCTTCTCGGTGGTATTACGGACATACTGGAAGGGGTCGCTGGAACTCCCGCTGGTAATCCATGAGACGCGCTCGGCGGTGTCGAGCGCGGCGTACATGAGTCCGCGCGCGTCGCCGCCAGAGAGCGCGATGGCGGGCTTGTCCCGGTAGCGGCCCCGCCAGATGGTGAGAGCCTCGCGGCCCGCCGGCACGGGCGCCTTCCAATCCCGCAGAGCGGCCGATGCGCCGGCGCCAGCCAGAATCACGTAGTCCGCCGCCGCCGCGGAAGCGGCGATCCCGAAGCCTTTGGCGCGCAGCGCCTCCCGCAATTTGGCCAGTCCGTGCGTGGCCGCGGGAGCGAGTTCGCCATCGGCAATGAGAGCGACCTGCGGGGCGGCCATCGCGGGAAGCGCCAGCAGAAAGAGGACCGCAATCGGGGCGAGTCTGCGCATGCCCACAGTGTAAGCGGATTCGCCGCGAGGCGGGGCGGCCCTTTGGCCTGGAGTCATGACCGCAAGATTTGGTGCTTCGAAAGAACCGCTCCCTCACGGTCGCGGCTCCGATCAGAGCCATGA
>PLDO01000453.1:7510-13689 GCA_003136215.1 Bryobacterales bacterium | reverse complement strand
CGTCCACTGCCGATTCGCCTTCGGTCACCTCGCCATCCACCGCGAGGCGCTCGCCCGGGCGCACCACCAGTATGTCGCCCACGCGCACTTCCTCCACGGCGGTCTCCACTTCCACGCCGTCGCGCAGCACGCGCGCCACCGGCGGCTGGAGATCCATCAGCCTGCGGATGGCCTCGCCGGCCTGCCCGCGCGCCCGCGCCTCCAGCGTCCGGCCGAGCAGGATGAGCGCAATGATGACGGCGGCGGCCTCGTAGTAGACTTCATGCCGCCCGCGCAGGGTCTCCACCAGCGAATAGAGGAAGGCCGCGCCGGTGCCGAGAGCGATCAGCGAGTTCATGTTGGCCGCGCCGTGACGCAGGGCGATCCACGCCGCCAGGTAGAAAGGCGCGCCGGCGTAGAAAATGACCGGCAGGGTGAGCGCCAGTTGAATCCACGGGGAGTAGGGGACGTGCAGCAGGCCGTGCGACATGCCGAGCACCAGCACCGGCGCCGCGAAGGCGGCCGCGACCGTCAGGCGGCGGCGGTAGCCTTGCTCGGCCGCGCCGGCGGGCGCCGCCTTCTCCGGCACGCCGTATCCCAACTCCTCGATGGCACCCACGAAATCGCGCACGCGCACGATGGCGGGGTCGAACTCCACGGTGGCCGTATTGGTGGCCAGATTCACATTGGCGCGGCCCACGCCCGGAGTATTGGCGAGCGTGCGCTCGATGATGCGCGCGCAGGCGGCGCAGGTCATTCCGGATACCGGCAGGTCAACGCGTTCCGGGGCCGCGGTCTTCATGCCGGGACTTCGAAGCCGAGTTGCCGGACCGCGTTGGCCAGGGTCTCCGGCTTCACCACATCCGCGTCGTATTCCACGGTCGCACAGGCATTGACCAGGTCCACCGTGGCCTTGGTCACGCCGGGGGTGCCCGAGAGTTTCCGCTCCACGCTGCGCGAGCAGTTGCCGCAGGTCATTCCGCCGACGTTCATTTTCAGAGTTTGTGCCGCCATACCTATATGATGCGCCCGTGCGGCATACTGGCTCAGGAGGAATTCTTGATTTTTTCCGATCTGCTGTTGGCGCGCCGTATTGAAACAGCCGAAGCGGCCAATGCGCGCGGCTGCACCGCCATCCATCCGGAAGCCGCCACGCTCGATGTGGCGGGCGGCTGCGCGGTGTTTGTAGGAGCCGAATCGCCCCTCAGCCACGCGGTAGGGATCGGGCTCGGCGGCCCGGTCACCGGGCCGGAGATCGACCGCCTGGAGGCATTCTTCCGGAGCCGCGGCGGTAAGGTCTCGATCGAACTCTGTCCGCTGGCCGACGCCGGGATCCTTGGCTCGCTGGGCGCACGCGGTTACCGCGTGACGGAATTCAACAACGTGCTGGTGAAACGGCTGGCCGGAGCCGAAATTGTGCTCACGCCCCGCGTGCGGCGCGCGTTGGCCGACGAGACCGACATATGGAGCCACACCGTGGGCCGGGGCTTCTTCGAGGAGCACGACCTGACTACCGAAGAGATGGACGTGGGCCGCGCCATCTGCGCCATGCCCGGGGCACTCTGCTATCTGGCGGTGACGGAGAGCGGGGAGTTGGCCGGCGGCGCGGCGGCGGCGGTCTACAGCGGCCTGGCCACGCTTTTTGCCGACAGCACGATTGCGCGCCACCGCCGCGGCGGCGTGCACCGCGAACTGATTGCCGCCCGCATCAACGAAGCGCTGGCGCAAGGCTGCGATCTGGCCACCGCCTCCGCTCTCCCCGGCAGCGGCTCACAGCGCAACTACGAACGCATGGGCTTCGAGGTAGCTTACACCCGCGTCACTCTGGAGGCGGCATAGAGCGGTAATCGCACGGATGCGAGAGCCTCAGGCCACCTTTAACACGAGTACCGCGTTCAGCCCGCCGAAGGCAAACGAATTGGAGAGCGCGTACTCCACCTGCTGGCGGCGCGCCACATTCGGAATCACGTCGAGATTGCAATCCGGGTCGGGCTCGTTGTAGTTGGCGGTGGGCGGGAGCACGCCGTCGCGCAGCGCAATGGCGGTCGCCAGGCACTCCAGCGCCGCTGCCGCGCCCAACGCATGGCCGTGCATGGATTTGGTGGAACTGATGGCGAGGCGGTCCGCATGCGCGCCGAACACCTGCCGGATGGCGGCCGTCTCGGTAAGGTCGTTGACCAGGGTTGCCGTGCCGTGGGCGTTGATGTACCCGATCTGTTCGGGCGCCAGCGCCGCGCTGCGCAGCGCGGCCCGCATGGCCCGTGCGGCCCCATCCACGGAAGGCTGCGTAATGTGGCACGCGTCGGCGCTCATGCCGAAGCCCACCAGTTCCGCGTGAACCCGCGCGCCGCGCGCCCGCGCGGCTTCCAGCGGTTCCAGGACGAACATGGCCGAGCCCTCACCCAGGATCATGCCGCGGCGATCCTTGGAAAACGGCCGGCATGTCTCCGGCGACACCACACGCATGGCCTCCCAGGCTTTCAGAATGCCGAGACTGAACGGGGCTTCGCTGCCGCCGGTGATGGCCAGATCGCTGGTCCCGGCGGCCACCATCTGAAACGCCTGTCCGATGGCGTGCGCCGCCGACGAGCACGCGGTCGAAATCGTGTAGGCCGGCCCGGTGATACCGAATTCCATCGAAATGTGGCTGGCGCCCGCGTTGGCCATCGTCTTCGGGATG
The DNA here is from genome assembly GCA_003136215.1 of Bryobacterales bacterium. Taxonomy (GTDB): domain Bacteria; phylum Acidobacteriota; class Terriglobia; order Bryobacterales; family Bryobacteraceae; genus Solibacter. The sequence continues at coordinate 11,030 of PLDO01000453.1, read as the reverse complement.
GTCAGCGGATGCACGCGATTGGTTCCCTTCTTGTAGATCTCGACGAACCCGAGGTCCTCGGTGGACTGCCCGCCCACGCAGGATCCGGTAATGATCGCCGAAGTCTCGCGCAGTTCCGGCGTCCATTCCACCGCGGCGTCCCGCACCGCCTCGCGCGCGGCAATCACCGCGAATTGCGCGAAGCGGTCCATGAAGTCCGCGCGACGGTCCTCGAAGTAGGGCTGATGACTGTAGTTCTTGACCTCGGCGCCGTTCTGAAAACGCAGAGTCGAGACACCGGTGGATTCAATCTGCCCGATCCCACCGCGGCCCTCGCGAAGCGACTCGGCGAATTCGGCGATATTGCGGCCCAGCGCACTGATGGCGCCTGCGCCGGTGATGGCGACGCGTCGCATCGCCTAGTGGCCGGCCGGCGCGTCCGCGTTCTTGGCGGCCACCAGCCTTTCCACGCCGGCGCACATATCGCGCACGTTGCGCACGGTGCGCACTTCGTCATCGGGAATACTGATGTCGAACTCGCCCTCGAGAGCGAACAGGATCTCCACCGCATCCATCGAATCGATTCCCAACTGCACGAACTCGCTATCGATGGTCACGGTTTCGAGGGGAATGCGCTTGGAGGTGGCAATCACCTTCGTCACGCGCTGAATCAAGTCTTCGGACATAAGAGTCGGCCAATCGTTTCAAATTTGTAGCCCCGGCTCTGCAACAGCGGAACCAGGCGCCGGACAGCTTCCACGGTGACGCGCACATCCGGCTTCTCCCGAAGCTCGCGCCCATCGTGAAGACAGAGGATGGCGCCGTTGGACGCAGATGCCGCCATGCGTGCGACCACCTCACTTGCCCTTCGATTCCAATCATAGCCGATTGCGCTCCACATCACGCCGGTCAGGTGCATTTTGCGCTGGGCCCGCCCCAGGCCGAACCAGCGCGCGCCATACGGCGCGCGGAACCAGGCGGGCCGCAATCCGGTCGCCGCTTCGATGGATTCCTGCGCCCGCCGCAGCTCGTTTTCGATTGTCCCGGGCGAGCGCAGGAACAAATACGGATGGCTGTAACTGTGATTGCCGATCTCGTGCCCGCGCGCCGCCACTTCGCGCGCAATCTCCGGCAGCCGGTCCACATTGGCTCCGCACTGGAAAAAAGTGGCCGGCACATGGTGCTCCGCCAGAATTTCCAGGATGTCCGGCGTGCTCTCGCCGGGCCCGTCGTCAAACGTCAGCGCCAGCGCCCGCCGGTCGCGCGGGCCGCGCCATACCGAGCGCCCGAAAACGGACGCCGAGCGCCCGCGGACCGCCCACGCCAGGAATGAAGATGCCGCGCCGGCAGCGGCGAGAGAGGGCAGCGCGTTCATGAAGTCTCTATTGTAGGACAGGCCTCCCGGCCTGTCCCTGGATATTGGCGTGGACAGGCCGGGAGGCCTGTCCTATGCTACCGGAAACTCCAACTCGATTCTGAGGCCCGGGTTGGCGTTGGCGGCGCGGATCGTTCCCCGGTGGAGTTCCACCGCGCGGCGAGCGATGGAAAGGCCCAGACCAATGCCGCCGCTCCGGCGGTTGCGGTCGGATTCCACCCGGTAGAACGGGTCGAAGATGCGCGGCAGCGCATCTTCCGGGACTCCGGGGCCATGATCCCGGACTTCCACCACGGCGAGAGCGCCGCTGCGCGACAGGCGGATTTCGACCGTCGTATCGGGCGGCGAATAGCGGATCGCGTTGCGCAGAACATTTTCCACCGCGCGGCGCAGGAGTTCGGGATCTCCGGCGATGGTGACCGGCTCGCTGCCCTGGCACCGCAGGCTGCACCCGTGGGCGGCGGCTTCGATGGCGGATTCCTCCACGAGAAGCTCCACCAACTGGTCGAGGCGTACCGGATCGCGGCGGAGCGATGCGGCGTCGCCCTCGGCGCGCGTTACCTGAAGGAGCTGGCCGACCAGGGAGTTGAGGCGGTCGCTCTCCTTCTGGATACGATTGAGCGTGGTATCCGTATCGTCGCCGGAGCGGCCCAGTTCGATGGCGACTCCGAGGCGGGCAAGCGGAGACCGGAGTTCGTGGGAGATGTCCAGCAGGAGGCGGCGTTCGGCGGCGAGCAGGGTTTCGATGCGGTCGGCCATGCGGTCGAAGGTGCGGGCAAGCTGGCCGAGCTCGTCGCGCCGGACGCTTCCGGCACGGGCCGAAAGATCGCCCCGGCCGAAGCGTTCCACCGCCTTCTGCAGGATGCGGACGGGCCCCGTGAGATACAAAGCCAGCCAGTAGCAGAGCCCGATGGCGGCGGCCATGACAAAGACGTGTTCCGGCTGCAGGAACCAGGAGCCGACGTGGGCGCGCGGCACGATGAAGAAGAACCAGTAGCGGCCGTCATCGGAGGCGCGGGCGACCGTCGAATCGCCCGTGCGGAAGACCTGGTAGAGCACGCGGCGCCGGACGTGGCGGATCAGGTCGGAGCGGTCTTCATTGGTCAGCAGATCGCGGCCGTTTTCGTCGGTGAGGACGCCGCGGGCATCATAGACACGATGCAGCGTGTCGAGGAAGCTCTGTAGCGCCGGGCGCCCTCCGGTCTCGTAAGCGCCGGCGGCTTCTTCCAGCTCGAAGCGCACCAGCCGCGCCACCGGCGCACGCTCGTCGCTATCGTTTTCATTGACATTGAGCGCGGAGATGAAAGCCGAGCCGACCACCGTAATGGCGAGGGCGAACCAGAACCAGAGCAGAATCTTGGCGAAGAGGGAGTTCATTCGGTGGCGGCGTCCTCCGGCGTGCGGCAGAACTGGTAGCCGACGCCGCGGATGGTCTTGATGAGATCGTCGCCGCACTCCAGCTTCTTGCGCAGGTGACTGATGTGCATGTCGATGGAGCGATCGAAGGGTGTGGCCTTGCGGTTATAGAAATTCTCCATGAGTGCGTCGCGGGAGAGCACGCGGCCGGCCGAGCGCATCAGCATTTCGAGGATATCGAATTCGAAGGTGGTCAGTTCGACCCGCTTGCCGGAGGCGAAAACTTCGCGGGCGCCGGGGTCGAGCGAGATGCCGTTGGTCTCGATGCGGTTGGCGGGCGCTGCGGAACGGGGCTCGTAGCGGCGGAGGATGGCGCGGATGCGGGCGGCGAGTTCGCGCGGGTTGAAGGGTTTGGCGAGGTAATCGTCGGCGCCGAGTTCCAGGCCCACGATGCGGTCGACGTCCTCGCCGCGGGCGGTGAGCATGAGAACCGGAACCTGGGATTTCTGGCGCAGGCGGCGCAGAATCTCGAAGCCGTCGATACCCGGCAGCATGACGTCGAGCACCACCAGATCGACGCCGGGTTGGAGGGCTCTTTCGAGGCCGCGGTTGCCTTCCAGCGCGGAATCCACCGTAAAGCCTTCGCGGCGGAGGAACTCACCGAGGAGAGTGGCGAGTTCGGCGTCGTCATCGACCAGCAGGATGTTCACGGCTCGAATTTACCACGCGGGGGCCGCCGGGTCACCTGGTGGGGTGCCAAAAAGGGCACCCGTCCAGTTGAACGCGGCGTCCGAGCTACGCTCGGATCTG
>PLDO01000453.1:0-7489 GCA_003136215.1 Bryobacterales bacterium | reverse complement strand
AGGCAGAGCCTTATCCCACCTAAGGCTTCAGCGCGCACAGCGGGTCGCCCACAATGACGCTTTGCCAGCTGAGATAGAGCAGGGAGAGGTAGTAGGACTCGGCAAGGTTGCGCCCTTGATAGTAGGCGGGAAGCAGGTAGTCGGGACGGGCGCAGCCGTTGAGGTAGGGCTCGTAAGTGTTGCCGCTGGCCCCGGTGGCGCCCTCGTGGATGAGGTCGGCGACCAGCCCCTGCGGGGTCTCGGCGAAAAAATGGGACTTGTCCGTCCAACTGGTGCCGGGCGTCCAGTTGTCGGGCGGACGGCGGAAGGTGCGCGCGCTGGTGGACACGAATTCGGCGGCGATGGCGCCGGGCAGCCATTGGAAGTGGAGCCACCGCTCGGTGCGGTGATCGTCGTTGGAGCCCCAACTGGCGTAGCCGATGACGTCGGTCTGGCGGTAGAGCGGGCGAGTGGTTTCGTCGAGCACCACGCGGCCGGCGGGCAGCAGCATGGCGGCGGTGCGCAGCCAGTCGTTGCCGGGCTCGTCCTTCTCCGATTGCAGGTCGATGACGAATTTGCCGCGATTGCGCGCCTGTAGCGAGCGATCGATCATCCCCTTGACGTCGGCCAGATCGTAGGCGGCCAGGCGGGTGACGAGATATATCGGGAAGTCGGGATGCCGGAACGGCGCATCGCGCCGCATGTAGAAGGGGTTGGGGACGCCTCCCATCCTTGAGTACCGCGCACCCTTGAGCTTGGAGTAGAGCAGCGCCAGTTCGCTATCCACCGAGGCGTGTTCGGAGAGTTGGCGCGAACCAGGGCCGTCCACCTTGAGCGGAACTCCCATTGTGGTGACGATGTAGAGAACCTTCTCGACCAGGCCGGCATTCTTCAGACATTCGCCGATGGGCCGTTCGATCTGCCCTTCGTAGACCCCCCACTGGATCTCTTCGTCGCCCGTGGTATCGATGGCGCACACGTTTTTCAGCGGCACGGAACGGCGGGGGCGGTAGTAGTCGGCAATCTGGCGGGAAATCGGGACGTTCCGATTGACTACCAGGAGAACATTTTCGCCGGTTTGCGCATGAAGGCAAAAACCCAGACAGCCGAGCAGCACGAAGCGCACAGCCTAGATGGTAGCAGGGGGGAGCCGGGCCGCGGTGCGGGAGCCGGCGTCTATGACCGCGAGACGTTCAGAACTGTCGCCAACCACGTATTATCCGATCCGCACCGCCCGGACCCCTTGTTATAATACATACCGAACTACCCGGCGCATGGGAAATCGAATTTTTCTATGCGGCCGATTTGAAGTTTGGCCGAGCCCCTGGCAGGGCGGCGGGGCGTCACCGGCGCGGGACCGGGTCGCGAGCGGGAATCAGGTAAATTATGGACTTCGATCAGCTCCACACGTTCCTGGAGATCGTCCGGCTGAAGAGTTTCTCCAAAGCCGCCCAGACCTGTTACCGCACGCAACCGGCCATNNGAGCAGAGCTTTTCCCGCGCCGCCGTAAAACTCTACCGCACGCAGCCGGCGGTGAGCGCACAGGTGCGGCAACTGGAGCAGGAACTACGCGCGGACCTGTTCGAACGTTTCGGCAGCCGGATTTCGCTCACCACGGCGGGCAAGATTTTCGCCGAGTATGCCGAGCAAATGCTGGATTTGCGGCGCCGCGCCCAGGACGTGATCGCCGAACTGGAGACAAACCCTCGTGGGGAACTCGTAATCGCGGGCAACGAGGCCACTTGCATTTATATCCTCCCCAAAGTGTTTTCGGAGTATCGCGAGCAATTCCAGTCGGTGCAATTACAGGTGTTGCGCAGCTACGGTTCGCGGGTGGTGGAAGCCGTGATGGAAAACTCGGCGGATTTCGGGCTGGTCCAACTGCCGGTGGAAGAGAAGCGCTTGCAGGTAGTCAACATCTACCGGGACGAGATCCGCCTCATCGTGCCGGCGGGACATCCTCTGGCCGGCCGCGCGTCGGTTACGGCGCAGGATGTGACGGATTACTACCTGGTGCTGCCCAAGTACGGCAAGACGCGAACGCGGTTGAACGAGTGGCTGGAAGTGGTGGAAGACGATATTAAAATCTCCATGGAACTGGATTCCACGGAGATGATGAAGCACTTTGTGATCGCGGGTTTGGGCGTGAGCTTCGTGGCGGTTTCCAACTGCCGCGAAGAGATGGCGGCCGGTAAGATGCATGCCATCCCGCTGGCGCCGGAACCGATGGTGCGCCGTTTGGGCCTGATTTACCGTAAGGACAAAGCATTATCCAAGGCGGCCCTGGGATTTATCCAGATTGTGCTGGATAATGTAGGTGAAGAGTTGGGGACCGCTAAAGAAAAACCGAAGGCCCCCCAAGTAGTCGCCCGATGACGTGCCGCCGCTGCCGCAAGAAGATCGAGGAATTTGAAACGCGCTGTCCCCACTGCGGCGACGTCAACGAGAAAGCGTCGGGGATGTTTCAGACCTCCACGGTGCTGATTTCGGCCAGCGGGGCGGACCAGGTATACCGTTCCGTGGATGAGGTGCCGGCCGGGATGCGCACGCGCCTGCTGAAGTCCACCAACGGGGCGAATTCGGCCACCATCCTGATTGCGGACCGCCGCGGGCGGCGGGAGATCGCCAAAGCGATGCGCAATCTACCGGGTCCCGTGCAGCGGCGATGGATGCACACGCTGATGGCGACGGAGGCGGCGACGACGGCAGTCGAGTGGCTGACTCCGCCGCGGCGCAGGGCGATCCTGATCGTGCTTGCGGCGCTGACGGTGACGGCGCTGGTGCTGGTGTTCGCGCGGACAGGTTAAGCCGTTTGGCCCCCGACCTGCTAACATGACCCCGTGGAAAACCGAACCCAACCGAAGACCGCCGGACAGTGGATTCGCTACATCGCGGTTGCCGTCATCGCTCTGTTCCTCGTGTGGTGGATGTTGCGGGTCTACGTTTTGTAGAAACAAGCGTAACCGAAGCTGACCGGACCTACGAGCGTTTCCCTTCTGAGAAGTCCCGCTCCTCACAACACCCGCATGTCGCCTTTGCCCCAGACCGTCTGGCGGCCGACGCCCACCCAGCGGGCGGCGCGCAGCCAGGGGAGGAATTCGGCCAGGGGGCCCGCGTATTCCGCCTCGCCGGTGAATCCGCCGATCGGATGGACTTGGCCGGTGCGGCCGCTCTTCCGTTTGACTTTTTCCCAGGCCAGATTGCTGCGGCACATCTCGACCCGCGCGGCGCGCTCGCCCAGGCCCTTGAAATCGATCTCCAGGGCGCCGGCGCCGTATAGGGAGCGCAGCGTGCTGATGCGGTCGCGCAGCCGCCCGAAGAGAATCGGGAACTCGGGGCGCTCCGCCAGTCCACCGGCGCTTTTGAGCTCGGTGGGGGTCTGGAACCGGACGGTCACACGCTCCACCGCACCCGGCTCCGGGTCCAGGCAGGCCACGATCGGGGCGCCGGAAGTCTCCCAGACCGCCTGCGCGGCGCCGGCCACATCGAGTTGCTCCGTACGTTCCAGTTCGGCGCGTCCGCGTCCGGGACCGAGTCCCTTTTCGGCGAGGCGGCTGAGCGCCGCGCGGAAGTGGACCAGGGTAGGCTGGTGCAGGTCGAAGACGTGGGCGTCCAGGTAGAAGCTGTCGCCGACGGGCACCGTGAGGCCATCCAGGTGGGCCACGCGAAACACGAAGGGCCGGGGCCAGTCGGCCAGGCCGCTGGGGGCGGCTCCCAGGGTCCTGCCGGGTTCGAAGAGGCGGGCGTAGACCTCCGGGGGCACGGCATCGCGGAGGACTGTGCCAAAAGCGCCGCGCACCACGTTGGCGCTCTTGCCAGCCGGAAAATGAACCTGGTCCAGGGCGCGGAAATGAAAGCGGAAGCGGTAGAACTCGAATGTAGTCACAATGTGGCCGGCGGACCGAACAAGCTCCTGTTGTATAATGGTAAGGCATTTGACTCTTGTTTTCCGCTTCGTACAAAGTTCGAGAGGGGGCTGCGCGAGTCCATTCCGCAGCCCCTTTTTTGTTGTCGGGCGCAGCTTTTTGTTGCCGGCGCGGCGGGAGTTCAGTGCGGATAGTATTACGTTACGAAGGAATATAGGCAGATGAAAGAAAAAGGTACGGTGAAGTGGTTTAACGCAGCCAAGGGCTACGGCTTTATCCAGCGGGAGAACGGAGAGGACGTCTTCGTGCACTTCTCGGCGATCCAAACGGAGGGATATCGCTCCCTGGATGAAGGCTCCCGGGTAGAGTTCGAAGTGACGAAGGGGCCCAAGGGCCTGCAGGCGACCAACGTCATAGCGGCTTAACTCGCAGTCGCGGGCCGGAGGCGCGTACCGGCAGGTGTCGTTTCCGGCCCGCCCATTTCACTTTCGGAGGTTTATGAGCAAAGAGGACAGCATCGAAGTAACCGGTACGGTGTTGGAAAAGTTCCCGAGTGGACTTTTCAGCGTACAGCTGGAACACGAGCGTGTGGTTCTGGCACACCTGGCGGGCCGTTTACGGCGCAACCGCATCCGGGTGCTGGCAGGCGACAAGGTCACCCTGGAATTGTCTCCCTACGATTTGACCAAGGGCCGCATTACGTTCCGGCACAGATAACCGATAGCAGTTGCAGCCCGTGACGTTCCCACCCGAGAATTCATGCCCCTTACGGTCTTAGTACGAAGTAGTCCATACGTACTGGGAGCCGCGTGCTACAAGACGAGTGTGGCTCCGAGTCACAGCAACATTAGAAATAATTTGAAAACTCGCGTATTTCTTGTTAATTTATTGAATTATATGGGCAAAGAGGTATTTTCATGAAGGAGCCTGAACGCCCTGGAGAGCGTCCTCGCCCCCGGGTCCGGAAACTCGCCACAGCTATACTCAAGGCGGAGAATAACGTGGAAAAGCCCAAGAGCCAGCCGAGCAGGCCGCGGCGGCAGTCCGCCCCGATGGAGGACCTTTCAGCCGTATTGTCACAAAAAGTGGTCGGCCAGCCGGCAGCCACGCAGGTGATTGTCCCCTACATTCAGATGTTTCAGGCCGGCCTGGCGCCGGAGGGCCGCCCGGTGGGGGTGTTTCTGCTGCTGGGGCCTACCGGTACCGGTAAGACCAAGACCATCGAAGCGCTCGCCGAGGTGCTCCACGGCAGCGAAAAAAACGTTCTCAAGGTGGATTGCGGCGAGTTCCAGATGGAACACGAGGTGGCGAAACTGATTGGCGCGCCGCCCGGATACCTGGGCCACCGCGAAACGCAGCCGATGCTGACGCAGCAGAAGTTGAACGCGGTAACCAGCGAAAAGTGCAGTCTCTCGCTGGTGCTGTTCGATGAGATCGAAAAAGCCGCGCCTTCCATGACGCGCCTGCTGCTCGGCGTGTTGGACAAAGGCCTGCTGCGGCTGGGCGACAACTCCACGGTGAATTTCGAAAAGAGCCTGGTGTTTCTCACCAGCAACCTGGGTGCTCGCGAAATGATGCGCGAGATCAATCCGGAGTTCGGGTTTCAATCGGCGCGCGCCGCCGACCGCGCGGATCTGACCGGCAAACTGCAGGGCATCGGGTTGAACGCGGTTCGCAAACGCTTTTCGCCGGAGTTCGTCAACCGCATCGATTGCATCATCACCTATCAGCCGCTGACCGTGGAATCGTTGTCGACCATTCTGGATCAGCACATCGTGGATCTGCAAAACCACGTCAACACGCGGCTCGGCAACCGGAGTTTCACGCTGGATGTGCCTTTCGAGACGCGCCAATTCCTGCTCAAGAAGGGCACCAGCGCGGCGTACGGCGCTCGCGAGCTGAACCGCACCATCCATCGTTTCCTGACGCAGCCCCTGGCCACCATGGTGGCCACCAACCAGATCAATCCGGGGGCTCTGGTGCGCGCGGAGTTGGCGGAGGACGGCAAACTCAGCCTGCGCTCGCAGGATGGCGACGGGGTCAGGGGGCCGGCGCACCCGACTGTGCTCCTGGTGGACGATAATCGCGATCTGCTGCACTTTCTGGAGCGGCTGATGGCCGATGCCGGCTGGACGCTGCTGACCGCCGAAAACGCCACCGACGCCAAGCGCCTGATGCTGGAACACAAGCCCAACGCCGCGCTGCTGGATTATATGCTGCCGGACGGCAACGGCGTCGAACTGGGAGTGGAATTCCTGCAATCGGTGCCGCAAATGCTGGTCATCGTGATGACGGGGACGATTCTGCCGCCGGAGGAGGAAGCGCTCTGCGAGGAACACGATTTTCCGGTGCTCCGTAAGCCATTCCTGGCCTCCGACGTGATGAATCAGATACGCAGCCGTCTGCTGCCCATTTCGGGCGTGGTGCGCGTATAGTTCGATGGCCCGCGTCCTGGTGATGCACAGGGACGTCGCCGAGGCTTCGGAACGGGCGGCGCGATTGCGCGCGCTGGGCTTCGACGCGGCCCCTTACCTGAGCCTCGGCGCCAGGGGTTTCCGCGGCATCCGCCAGGACCCGCCGCACGCCATCCTGATCGACCTGACCCGGTTGCCCTCCTACGGCAGGGCCATGGGAGTGCTCCTCCGCCAACAGAAATCGCTCGGCTGCATCCCACTGGTCTTCGTGGAAGGCGATCCGGATAAAACCGCGCAGGTGCGGGCCGTGCTGCCGGATGCTGTGTACACCACCTGGGCCAAGGCTGAGGCGGCCATCCGGAAGGCGATCCGCAATGCGCCGCGGGAAGCCATGCCCCCGCGCGACGCGGGCACGCCCCTGCTGACCAAACTTTACATCCAGGCGGAGTCGCGCGTGGCGATGCTGCAACCGCCGGAGGGGTTCCATCTGCCAGGGGTACGCCCCCAAAAGCAGGTGGGCGAAGCCGATGTGGTAATGATCTTCTGCCGGAACTCCGCGGCGCTCGGCCGAGCCCTGCCAGACCTCGCGGGCATGATGCGCCCGGGCCGGCGGGTCTGGGTGCTGTGGCCGAAGAAGGCGTCCGGGATGGACAGCGATTTGACGATGGTACGGATTCGCGAGATGGCGCAGGGTTTCGGGCTGGTGGACTACAAGGTGTGCGCGGTGGATGCGACGTGGTCCGGGATGACGCTGGGAAAGCGGCGCCAGCGCCGAAACGCATAAAAAAGCCGCGCCCCCTTTGTCAGGGAGCGCGGCCGGAATTCACTGAATCGGATGGTGTTTAGTAATCCATCTCGGGGCCGTGTCCGCCGGGACCGCCGGCCGGAGCCGACTTCTTCTCGGGGATTTCGGCGATCATGGCTTCGGTGGTCAGCATGAGGCCGGCGATGGAGGCGGCGTGCTGCAGGGCCGAGCGGGTCACCTTGGTCGGATCGATGACGCCGCTGGCTACCAGGTCTTCGTAGGTATCGGTGGCGGCATTGTAGCCAAAGTTGGGGTTCTCGTTGGTCCGGACCTTATCGACGACGATGGCGCCTTCGGTGCCGGAGTTGGAGACGATCTGGCGGAGGGGCTCTTCGCAGGCGCGCTTCACGATGCTGACGCCGATCTGCTCGTCGCCATCCACCTTGAAGGTGGCCAGGGCCTTGGCTGCGCGCAACAGCGCGAC
>PLDO01000544.1 GCA_003136215.1 Bryobacterales bacterium | reverse complement strand
GCACGGTGCCACTGAAGCGCTCGGTCGCCCAGTCGTAGGCGGTACACACGGCGGGCAGCATGAATCCGCGAAACGCAATCTCCTCAAACAACGGCGCCAGCGTGATGCCGAAGCCGAACAGCATCCACGCCGCGCCGGGCATGCGGAAGATCTGATCGATGGGCGTGTCGGGGGGACCGGGCATCAGGACTCCGTCGACCATGGCGAGGGCGAAGCAGATGAGGGCCGCGCTGACCAGCCGCCAGCGCAGCCGCAGCGCCCTGACGCCGTGCCATTGGAGTCCCGCGAAGAAGCTCTTGTGCCAGAGGGCGGGAAAGAGAAGAAGGCATCCCACAAACGAGATGAGGTACCACGCCGCCTGGCTGCCGAGCGTGTAGCGAATGTCAGCCAGCGCCAGCTTCACCGTGGAGATGCCGAAGAGGTGGAAGTGGAGGGCGGTCGCGAGCATGGCGCCTGAGCCCACCCATCCGAAGCCCAGCATCACGGCAACCAGTCCCAGGTCTCCCAGATCGGGCGTGCGGGTGGCCGGAAGCACCGGGGCGCGGTTGTACCACGCGAACAGCGGTTCGGAGGCCGGCGTGTCCGGGCCAGGCTCGACGGGTTGCGGCAGAGGTGACTCGTCTGGCTCAGCAGTCTGCCAGTCCCCGTGCGCTTCGGGCTCCACCGAAAGAGGAATCGGCGGCAGAAGCTCCGGAACATGGGTTTGTGGCGACGGGAACCGGTCTTCCGGCTCGGGTGCGATGGGGTTGCTGCTCATGAGCGCACTGCCTTTTTGCGAAGGGCCGATTTTTTGGCGGCGGATTTCTTCTGCCTCGCGGGCTTGGCCGGTGTGACGTTGTCGGCGGCGGGATCGCCGGTGCGCTTGTAGTATCTTTTGGCCTTCGACGGAGTGTTGTCGGCAGCTTTATCGCCTATCGCTGAGCCGAGACGCGAGGCACCCACCGGGTCCACCACTTCGGCTAAATCGTCGTCCATTTCCAGCGGCTCCAGATTGCCGTCGTGGGAGGCGTAGTAGCGCTTGAGGAACTGGCCGGTGTAGGACTCCGGCGTCGCGGCTACCGTCGCCGGGCGGCCTTCAGCCACCAGCCTGCCGCCGTCTTCGCCGCCCTCGGGGCCCAGGTCGAGAATCCAGTCGGCGTTGCGGATCACGTCGAGATTGTGCTCGATGATGATGACGGAGTTGCCCAGGTCGGCGAGCCGGTGCAGCACCTCGAGCAGCTTGCGCACGTCATCGAAATGCAGGCCCGTGGTGGGCTCGTCCAGCAGGTAGAGCGTGCGGCCGGTCTGGCGCTTGCTGAGTTCACGCGCCAGCTTCATGCGCTGGGCTTCGCCGCCGCTCAGCGTGGTGGCGCTCTGGCCCAGGTGCACGTAGCCCAGGCCCACATCCACCAGCGTTTGAAGCTTCTGGCGCACCTGCGGCACGTCGGTCAGTAAGGGCAAGGCATCCTCGATCGTGAGGTCGAGAATATCGGCGATGGAGTGTCCGTGGAACTTTACGGCCAGCGTCTCCTGGTTGTAGCGGCGCCCGTTGCACACCTCGCACTGTACGTAGACGTCGGGCATGAAGTTCATTTCGATGCGCCGCTGGCCATCGCCCTGGCAGGCTTCGCAGCGCCCTCCCGCCACGTTGAAGCTGAATCGCCCCGGCTTGTAGCCGCGTTCGCGCGACTCGGGCAGCATGGCAAACAGGTCGCGGATGGGCGAGAACACCTGCGTATAGGTGGCTGGGTTGGAGCGCGGCGTGCGCCCGATTGCCGACTGATCGATGCGCACCACCTTGTCGAGCTGATCGGCGCCGGTGATCGACTCATGAGCGCCCGGCTCCTCGCGCGAACCGTAGATGCTCTGCGCCAGCGAGCGATAGAGAATGTCGTTGATCAGCGTGCTTTTGCCGCTGCCGCTCACGCCGGTCACCACGGTCATCACGCCCAGCGGGATGCGGATGTTCACGTCCTGCAGGTTGTGCTCGCGCGCGCCGGTCACCGTGATCCACTTGCCGGTGAGCTTGCGCGGCTGGGCGCGGTGCAACATGCCGACGGCCCCGGAGAGATAGCGCCCCGTAAGCGACTCGGGACAGGCCATGATCTGCGCAGGCGTGCCTTGCGCCACCACGTAGCCGCCGAGCCGTCCGGCCCCCGGACCAAGGTCGAGGACGTAATCGGCGTGGCGGATGGTGTCTTCATCGTGCTCGACGACGAGGACGGTGTTGCCGAGGTCGCGAAGATTTTCGAGCGCGCTGATGAGGCGCTGATTGTCGCGCTGATGCAGGCCGATGGAAGGCTCGTCTAACACGTAGAGGACACCGCGGAGGCGGGAGCCGATCTGCGTGGCGAGGCGGATGCGCTGGCCCTCGCCGCCGGACAGCGTCGGGACGCCGCGCCCAAGCTGCAAATAGCCCAGGCCCACTTCGCCGAGGAACTTCAGCCGCTCGCGAATCTCCGGCAGTATGTCGCGCGCGATGGCCGCCGCGCGGCCCTTGAACTTTATCCTGCTGAACAAGCGGCTCGCGTCCTCGACCGGCATTTGTCCGAACGCGTCTATCGTCGGCGCGGCCTTCCAATTTGCGATTGGCGATAGGCCATTTGCAATCCCCAACCTGACTGACCGGGCGATGGGATTCAGCCTGGCCCCACCACAGTCGGGACAAATCTCCCGCTCCCCCTCCTGCCAGCTATACCACGACTCCTCAATGTCCTCCGCGCGCGCGCCGCGGTCCACGTCGGGCAGATAAAACAGCTCCCCAAAACCGCGGCAACGGGGGCACCAGCCCTGCGGTGAGTTGTAGCTGAAGTTCTTCGGGTCGAGCGCCTCGAACG